>NZ_SMYJ01000035.1:0-379553 GCF_009720285.1 Bradyrhizobium sp. BR2003 | reverse complement strand
TACGACGTGTCGGCCGACTGGGCCAAGCGCGCCTATATCGATGACGCCAAATATCGCGAGATGTACGCGCACTCGGTCAAGGACCCCAACGGCTTCTGGGCCGAGCACGGCAAGCGGATCGACTGGATCAAGCCCTTCACCAAGGTCGAGAACGTCTCCTTTGCACCCGGCAATATCTCGATCAAATGGTTCGAGGATGGCGTGCTGAACGTCGCCTGGAACTGCATCGACCGCCATCTGGAGAAGCGCGGCGACCAGACCGCGATCATCTGGGAGGGCGACGATCCTTCCGAGTCCAGGCACATCACCTACCGCCAGCTGCACGACGAAGTCTGCAAGATGGCCAACATCCTGCGCACGCGGAACGTCAAGAAGGGCGATCGCGTCACGATCTATCTGCCGATGATTCCGGAAGCGGCCTACGCCATGCTGGCCTGCGCGCGGATCGGCGCGATCCACTCGGTGGTGTTCGGCGGCTTTTCGCCGGACAGCCTCGCCCAGCGCATCAAGGATTGCGACTCGAAGGTGGTCATCACCGCCGACGAGGGCCTGCGCGGCGGCAGGAAGGTGCCGCTGAAGGCCAATGTCGATGCCGCCATCGCAAAAACCGGCGGCGTCGATTGGGTCGTGGTGGTGAAGCGCACCGGCGGCAAGATCGACATGAACCCGACGCGCGACCTCTGGTATCACGAGGCCGCCGCCATGGTGACGACGGAATGCCCGGCCGAGCATATGCACGCCGAAGACCCGCTGTTCATCCTCTACACCTCGGGCTCGACCGGCACGCCGAAGGGCGTACTGCACACCTCGGCCGGCTATCTCGTGTTCGCGTCGATGACGCATCAATACGTGTTCGACTATCACGACGGCGACATCTACTGGTGCACCGCCGACGTCGGCTGGGTCACCGGCCACAGCTACATCCTCTACGGGCCGCTCTGTAACGGCGCGACCACGCTGATGTTCGAGGGCGTGCCGAACTATCCGGACAATTCGCGCTTCTGGAACGTGGTCGACAAGCACAAGGTCAACATCTTCTACACCGCGCCGACCGCGATCCGCGCGCTGATGCAGGGCGGCGACGAGCCGGTGAAGAAGACCTCGCGCAAGTCGCTGCGCCTGCTCGGTTCGGTCGGCGAGCCGATCAATCCGGAAGCCTGGGAGTGGTACTACCGCGTGGTCGGCGACAGCAGCTGCCCGATCGTCGACACCTGGTGGCAGACCGAGACCGGCGGCATTTTGATCACGCCGCTGCCCGGCGCGACGAGGCTGAAGCCTGGTTCGGCGACGCGGCCGTTCTTCGGCGTGGTGCCGGAGATCGTCGATGCCGACGGCAAGACCTTGGAAGGCGAGACATCCGGCAATCTCTGCCTGACCAAATCATGGCCGGGCCAGATGCGCACGGTCTATGGCGATCATGCGCGGTTCGAGCAGACCTATTTCTCGACCTACAAGAACAAGTATTTCACCGGCGACGGCTGCCGGCGCGATGCCGACGGCTACTACTGGATCACCGGCCGCGTCGACGACGTCATCAACGTCTCCGGCCACCGCATGGGCACCGCCGAGGTCGAGAGTTCGCTGGTCGCGCATGAGGCGGTGTCGGAAGCCGCCGTCGTCGGCTACCCGCACGACATCAAGGGCCAGGGCATCTATGCCTATGTGACGCTGATGAAGGGCACCGAGCCGACCGAGGCGCTGCGCAAGGAGCTGGTCGCCTGGGTCCGCAAGGACATCGGCCCGATCGCCTCGCCGGACCTGATCCAGTTCGCGCCCGGCCTGCCCAAGACGCGCTCCGGCAAGATCATGCGCCGCATCCTGCGCAAGATCGCCGAGGACGAGCCGTCGAGTCTCGGCGACACCTCGACCCTGGCCGATCCGGCCGTGGTCGACGACCTCGTGCAGAACCGCCAGAACAAAAAGGGCGCACCGGCGTAAGGCCGGCAGCAGCAAAATCAGAAAACCGAGGAAGGGCCGCGCGATCACCGCCGCGGCCCTTTTTTTCCCGCAACGGGCCGCTTCACGGGATTGTCAGAGGCGTGGCGCGATTGAGGCGCGTTTGTGGCCAAGTGTTGTTTTCAGGTCATTTACTTTAATCCGAACTTTTCCTTTTCTCCGCGCCATCAGGACGTGTCTCGCGGCCGGTGTGAAACCACCCGGTTAACACACGCGGTTAATCTTGCGTGCGTGAGACCGGCAGGCCCGGTTTTTCAAGGGCTCTGCATCTTCGTTTTTGGCTTCCTCGCGGGAGCTGTTGGGAAGTGGAGAGGTTGATGTCGATGAAGTTTGCGGTGGCGCTGGCTGCCACGGCTGCTGTTACCCTTGGTGCGGTTGTCTTGACGTCGCAGGCGGCCGAAGCCCGGCCGGAAATGGTGGGAATACACGCCGACAACTATGAGCCGGGTACCATCGTGGTGAAGACCAACGAACGGCGGCTCTACCTCATTCTCGATTCCGGCCACGCGATGCGTTACCCGGTCGGCGTCGGCAAGTCCGGCAAGCAGTGGGCCGGCACCACGAAGATCGACGGCAAATATCGCAACCCGGCCTGGTCGCCGCCCGCCGAGGTCAAGCGCGACAAGCCGAGCATCCCGAACGTGATAGCCGGCGGCTCGCCGCACAACCCGATGGGCGTCGCCGCGATGACGCTGGCCGGCGGCGAATATGCGATCCACGGCACCAACGTGCCGGGCTCGGTCGGCGGCTTCGTCTCCTACGGCTGCATCCGCATGCTCAACGCCGACATCACCGATCTCTATTCGCGCGTTTCGGTCGGCACGACGGTCGTCGTCACCCGCTGATCAGGCACAGCGCCTGGTCCAACGCAAAGCCGCGCCACTGCGCGGCTTTTTGTTTGCGGAAGCCTGGTTTGACGCTGTCGCCTAGCGCGTAAAATATCCGCACCAACCGAACCGGTGCCCGCCATTGTAGGCGCGGACATGGCCGGCGGCGAGCAGCACGGCCGAGACGTTGTCGGTTTTCCTGGTCGCGACGTCGGCGACGACACGTCCCTGATACTTGTCGGGACCGACATTGTAGATCGCGACATCGCCCTGACCGAGCAGGTCGCGCAGCGCCACCGTCGCTGCTTGCGCCATTTGCAGTTCACGCGCACAGGATGCCTTCAGCTCCGGCGCGTCGATGCCGCGCAGCCGGACTCGCGTGTACAGATCCGGGCCCGGCGAGAAATGCACCCGCGCCTCGAACGTATCGCCGTCGATCGTCCTGATCACATCAACGTTGTGCCTGATGTCGGGCGCGCCGGCCCGCTGCCAGATGACGTCGGCGTCGCGAGACCTGCTCAACGACCAATGGGGCGGCAGATGCACCCATTGCCGGATCGGCAGCGTGCTGCCGATGGCAATGCCGAGAACGAACACCCATGGCAGCGCCGCCGAGACGCGCCGGCCCCAAGGCGACCTCCGTGAAGGAGGCCGGCGGAAAGGCGGACGTCCCGTCCCACGATAAGCATTTATTCTCTCGTATGGGGACATATTCCCAGACTGGCCTGAGTCGAGCCGTCAGGCAAGACTCTCAGAAGTCCGAGGCGATGCCCTTGGTCTCCCAATCGCCGTAACGCGTCGGTTCCGGTCCCTTCGGACCCTGGAACTCCTTCGGCCGCGCGGCCGCGTTCTGCGCGGCGGCCTCCTCGGCAGCCTTGCGCCGCGCCGCGGCCTCGGCGAGCGCGCGTTGCGCGGCCGGCGTCAGCGGCTTGCGCGGAGCGGCCTCCGGCAGCGATGACGATGGCGATTTATCAGACATGGCAAAACCTTCCGCCGCGGATTTCGTATCTCTGTGCTGGCTCAGTGACGACATCACGATCACAAAATCCCGCAAGCCGATTCTTACATTTGGCATATTCGCATGCCAGAGGTGGTCTTGAGTTGATGGGCATGAGCCGAATGTAACTCAGCACCTTCGAGATATCTCCGCTTCATGCCTCCTTCAAGATTTGCAGTACCTGCCGAAGTCCCCGGCCTCGCGGCCCGCCGTATCGCGGCCGATATCCTCGATGGCGTGCTGCACAAGCACCGCACGCTCGACGACCAGCTCGACGGCGCCGGCGCGCATCCCGGCCTGAAGTCGCTCGCCGATCGCGACCGCGCGCTGATGCGCCGGCTGGTGTCGACCATCTTGCGCAAGCTCGGCACGCTCGGCCATCTGCTGTCGCGCCTGCTCGATCGCGGCATCCCGACCGATGCGCCGCGCGCGCAGAGTGCGCTCCTGATCGGCGCGGCACAGATTCTCTGGATGGACGTGCCCGATCACGCCGCGGTCGATCTTTCGGTGAGGCTGGTGCAATCCGACCGGCGCGCCGCGAAATATGCCGGGCTCGTCAACGCCGTGCTGCGCCGCTGCGCGCGCGAGGGCCAGGGCCTGATCGACGAGATCAGCGCGCAGACGCTGGACCTGCCGCCATGGATGCTGGCGCGCTGGAACGCGCATTACGGCGAGGCCACCACGCGCGACATGGCGCTGGCGCTCGGCCACGAGCCGTCGCTCGATCTCACGGTGAAGTCGGATCCGTCGCAATGGGCGACCCGTCTGCATGGCGAGACGCTGCCGACGGGAACCGTGCGCACGCTGCTGCAGGGTTCCGTCACGATGCTGCCTGGCTTTGCCGAAGGCCAGTGGTGGGTGCAGGACGCCGCCGCCGCGCTGCCGGTGCGGCTGTTCGGCAACATCAAGGACAAGGCGGTCGCGGATCTCTGCGCCGCGCCCGGCGGCAAGACCGCCCAGCTCGCGCTGGCCGGCGCGCACGTCACCGCGGTCGACCGCTCGCCGGCGCGTGTGGCGCGGCTGCGCGACAATCTCACGCGCCTGGACCTGCAGGCTGAAAGCGTCGTCGCCGACGCCGCCGAATGGCCCGCCGAGGCCGCAAGCTTCGACGGTATCCTGGTCGATGCGCCCTGCACCTCGACGGGAACCATCCGCCGCCATCCCGACGTCGCCTGGTTGCGGCAGGAAGGCGACATCGCCGCGCTGTCGGCGCTGCAAAAGCGGCTGTTGCAAAAAGCCGCCAATCTGCTGAAGCCCGGCGGAACGCTGGTCTACTGCACCTGCTCGCTGGAGCCGGAGGAAGGCGAGCACGCGATCGCCGCGCTGCTGGCGAGCGAATCAGGCCTGCGCCGTGCGCCGGTCGAGACAAGCGAGGTCGCCGGCCTCGACGACCTCATCACCGCCGACGGCGATCTGCGCACTTTGCCGAGCCATTTGCCCAATGCCGACCCGCGGCTCGGCGGGCTGGATGGATTTTACGCGGCCCGGCTGGTTAAATCCTGATTTTAAACTTCAGTCTTCTAAGCTCGAAGTGATTCGTGCGGTATCAAGAGGGTGTCTTGGCAGGTGTCTTGGCCGCGTTTCCGGATTAAATAAGGATTCGTTGAAAATTCCCTCCCCGCAAGGTTAGGCGTGTCGGTCGCTCAAAGCAGACGCATCTCGACGCTGATTGCTGGCCGCTTTGCCCGCAGCATCATCGCGCGCGCCAGCGGGAGCACGGTTGCGCTGTCGCGGCTCTGGCCCGGCCGCACCGACCGGCTGATCATCGCCCCGCACGATCTGCGGACCGCCGACGCCACCCGCGCGGCCGAGATCTATGCCGGACGATTCGTCTTCGCCGGCAAGATCGTCACCTGCCACGGCCGCTCGATCTTCGATCTCGAGCCGCCGTCGGAGGATTGGGAAGCTGCCCTGCTCGGCTTCGGCTGGCTGCGCCATCTGCGCGCCGCCGACACTGCGCTGACCCGCGCCAACGCCCGCTCGCTGGTCGACGACTGGATCTCCAACCAGGCCCGCAAGCGGCCGCTGGAGCGCCGCGCCGATGTGCGCGCGCGGCGGGTGATCTCGCTGTTGTCGCAGGCGCCGCTCGTGCTCGGCGACACCGACGGAAAATTCTACCGCAAATATCTGCGTGGGCTGGCGCGCGAGATCCGCTATCTGCGCCACGCGACGCTCGACAATGACGGCGTTCCGCGCCTGCAGGTGCTGATCGCGCTGTGCTACGCCTCGCTCTGTCTCGCCAACCAGGCGCGCAACATCAAATCGGCGACGCGCAAGCTGTCGGACGAATTGCAGCGCCAGATCCTGCCCGATGGCGGCCACATCTCGCGCAATCCCGGCGCGCTGGTCGAGCTGCTCAGCGATCTCCTGCCGCTGCGGCAGACCTTTGCCGCGCGGAATATCGCGCCGCCGCCGGCGCTGCTCAACGCCATCGACCGCATGATGCCGATGCTGCGCTTCTTCCGGCACGGCGACGGCAGCTTCGCGCTGTTCAACGGCATGAGCACCGCGCCGTCCGATCTCGTCGCGACGCTGCTCGCCTATGACGACACCCGCGGCGTGCCGATGGCGAGCATGCCGCACACCGGCTTTCAGCGGCTCGATGCCGGCAACACCGCGTTGATCATCGACACCGGCCGGCCGCCGCCGGCAAGCGTCAGCCAGGACGCGCATGCCGGCTGCCTGTCGTTCGAGCTCTCCTCCGGGGTGAGCCGCATCGTCGTCAATTGCGGCATGCCGAGCACAGGCCGCGACAACTGGCGGCCGTTCGCGCGCTCCACCGCGGCGCATTCGACGCTGACCTATCGCGACACGTCGTCATGCCAGTTCGTCGAGCTGTCGGCGATGAAGCGGCTGCTCCGTGGCGCGCCGATCACCAGCGGGCCCAGCAATGTCGAGAGCTACCGCGAAGCCGTTCCCGACGGCGACGTGCTCACCGCCTCGCATGACGGCTACCTCTCGCGCTTCGGGGTGATCCACCGCCGCGTGCTGATGGTCGCGCAGGACGGCACGCGGCTGGAGGGCGAGGATTCGCTGTCGCCGGCGCCGGGTGGCCGCATCAAGGGCAGCGAGGCCGATTTCGCGCTGCGCTTTCATTTGCACCCTTCCGTGAAGGCGAGCCGGCTGTCGGATGCCCGCGGCGTGATGCTGGTGCTGCCCAACCGCGACGTCTGGACCTTCGAGGCGATGGACGACAAGGTCGATCTCGAGGACAGCGTGTTCCTGGCCGGCAATGACGGCCCGCGCCGCACCTCCCAGATCGTGATCCGCCAGGACGCGAGGCAGGCCGGCACCATCCGCTGGAGCTTCGTGCGCTCCTCGACCTCGGCCTCCGCCACCACCGCGCGCCGCAACGCCCGCCGCGAGCCGGAACTGCCGCTGTAGGGCGACGAGACGCCCTGTCTGCGACGCAGGCTGACCCAGAACCGTCATCCCCGCGCAAAGGCTTCGCTTTTGTCGCTGGAGGTGCGAGCTCTTGCGAGCCTCGAAGGATGCACGGCCCGGCCGGTGGCCGTCGACCCTTCGAGACGCGCGGAGTCTGTCACCGGACCGCGCCTTGCGCGGACCCGTTGGCGCTCCTCAGGGTGACGGATTTGCGGGGATTTGGTCCCAACGACCGGTTTCGTACCGCACAAAACCATGCTACCCGGCTGCCTTAACAGCCAGGGATTTTCCGATATGACCGAGCAGCTTCGCCGCGTGACCCGCGCTCTGTTGTCCGTTTCCGACAAGACCGGACTGATCGATTTCGCCAAGGCGCTGGCCGACCATGGCGTCGAGCTGGTCTCGACCGGCGGCACCGCCAAGGCGATCGCGGCGGCCGGGCTGAAGGTCAGGGACGTCTCCGAGCTCACCGGCTTCCCCGAGATGATGGATGGCCGGGTCAAGACGCTGCACCCGAAGGTCCATGGCGGCCTGCTCGCGATCCGCGACAACAAGGAACACGCCGCGGCGATGGCCGCGCACGGCATCGCGCCGATCGATCTTCTGGTCGTCAACCTCTACCCGTTCGAGGCCACCGTCGACAAAGGCGCCGGCTTCGAGGAGTGCATCGAGAACATCGACATCGGCGGCCCCGCGATGATCCGCGCCGCGGCCAAGAACCATGACGACGTCGCCGTGGTGGTCGAGGCGAACGACTATTCTGCCGTGCTCGACGAGCTCGCCGCGCACAAGGGCGCGACTTCGCTTCAGTTGCGCCGCCGGCTCGCCGCCAAGGCCTATGCGCGCACCGCGGCCTATGACGCCGCGATCTCGAACTGGTTCGCCGTGCAGCTCGACACCAAGGCGCCGGATTTCCGCGCGTTTGGCGGCAAACTGATCCAGTCGTTGCGCTATGGCGAGAACCCGCACCAGACCGCGGCGTTCTATGCCACGCCGGAAAAGCGGCCGGGCGTTGCGACCGCGCGCCAGCTGCAGGGCAAGGAACTGTCCTACAACAACATCAACGACACCGACGCGGCCTATGAATGCGTCGGCGAGTTCGATCCGCAGCGCACCGCGGCCTGCGTGATCGTCAAGCACGCCAATCCCTGCGGCGTCGCCGAGGGCCCCGATCTCGCTACCGCCTATGCCCGCGCGCTCGCCTGCGACTCCACCTCGGCCTATGGCGGCATCATTGCGGTCAACCGCACGCTCGATGCGGACGCGGCGCGCGCCATCATCGGCATCTTCACCGAGGTGATCATCGCGCCCGATGCGACCGAGGAGGCGATCTCGATCATCGCCGGCCGGCGCAATCTGCGCCTGCTGCTCGCCGGCGGCCTGCCGAACGCGCGCGCGACAGGCCTCACCGCCAAGACCGTCGCCGGCGGCCTCTTGGTGCAGAGCCGCGACAATGCCGTGGTCGAGGACATGAACCTGAAGGTCGCGACCAAGCGCGCGCCGACCGACGCCGAGCTGCGCGATCTCAAATTCGCGTTCCGCGTCGCCAAGCACGTCAAGTCGAACACCATCATCTACGCCAAGGATCTCGCCACCGTCGGCATCGGCGCCGGCCAGATGAGCCGGGTCGATTCCGCGCGCATCGCCGCGCGCAAGGCGCTGGATGCGGCGGCCGAGCTGAAGCTCGCCGAGCCGCTGACCAAGGGGTCGGTGGTCGCATCCGACGCCTTCTTCCCGTTCGCCGACGGCATGCTGGCCTGCATCGAGGCCGGCGCCACCGCGGTGATCCAGCCCGGCGGCTCGATGCGCGACGACGAGGTGATCAAGGCCGCCGACGAACACGGCATCGCCATGGTGTTCACGGGCGTGCGGCATTTCAGGCATTGAGTGCGACCTGTAGCCCGGATGGAGCGAAGCGAAATCCGGGGCGGTCTCTCCGCGGACCAAGGATCCCGGATTGCGCTTCGCTCCATCCGGGCTACGAAGCCGTACGCACCTTCGCCAATAGCGCCAGTCCCGCCACGAAGAACGCCACCAGCACCGCCATGCCGGCCTTCTGGCTTGCGGTCGCCGCGGTGATCGCGCCGATCAGGAGCGGGCCGATGAACGACGTCACCTTGCCGGTGAGCGCGAACAAGCCAAAATACTGCGCGATGCGATCCTTTGGCGCGAGGCGAATCAGGAGCGAGCGCGAGGCTGCCTGCAGCGGCGCGCCGGTGGCGCCGATCAGGCAGCCCAGCACGATGTAAGCGCGCTCGGCGGCGCCCGCGAACAGAGGGCCGCCCGGCACCGGCGCCGCGACCGGGATGAACAGGATGGAATCCTTGTTCACGGTGAGGATCACGACGATCGCAAACAACAGGATCAGCAGGCTGCCGGTGATCACGCGCTTCGGTCCGAAAGCATCATCGAGCTTGCCGCCGATCCAGCCGCCGAACGTGCCGGCGACCGCGAGGATGATGCCGAAGGTGCCGATCCGGATCGTGTCCCAGCCGAACGTGCCGGCGGCATAGATGCCGCCGAACGCAAACAGCGAGACCAGCCCGTCGGTGTAGATCATGTTCGCGAGCAGAAACCGCGCCAGTGACTTCTGCTTCGGCAGGCTCGACAACGATTCCCTGAGCTCGCGCAGGCCTTCGCCGAGCGCTTCGCGCAGCGGGCGCTTCGCCGGATAGTCCGGCGTGAACAGGAACATCGGCGTCACGAAGATGATGAACCAGAGCCCGGTCAGCGGCCCGGTGATGCGGTCGCCTTCATGCATGACGGGATCGAGACCGAACAGCGGTGTGAAGCCGAACAGCGTGCGGCCGGTCTCGGCATTGGCGGCAAGAAAGCCGAGCACGAGAACAAGACTCAGGATGCCGCCGACATAGCCGGTGGCCCAGCCGGTGCCCGACAGCCGCCCGATCCGGTCCGGCGGCACGAGGGTCGGCATCATCGCGTTGTTGAACACGGTCGCGAACTCGACGCCGACGCTCGCAATCGCATAGGCGAGCAGCAGCATAGGGATGATGTCGGGATCGCCGGGCTTGCCGATCCACATCGCGCTCGAGCCGATCACGAGCAGCGCGCCGAAGCCGGCGATCCACGGCTTGCGCCGGCCGCTGGCATCGGCGATTGCCCCCAGCACCGGCGACAGCAGCGCGATCGCAAGTCCGGCAGCCGCGGTGGCAAACCCCCAGAGCGCCTGGCCGCTGGCGGCATCCGGCGCGACGAAGCTCGCGAAATAAGGCGCGAACACGAAGGTCGTGATCAGCGTGAAATAGGGCTGCGCAGCCCAGTCGAAGAAGATCCAGCTGATGACGGCGGCGCGTCCCGAATAAACTTTGGTGGAGGCCTTCGCGTCACCGGCGCCCGTCTGCATTGTTGCCGTCATCGCGAAAGATATTCCCCAACTCGAACCACCGGCAGGCTTTTGCCGCTTCAATCCGGTCCCATATAGCATGAGCCGGTTTGACTGATACGGCGATGAACAGGGCAGGACATTTCGATGGCGCTGACGGCAACGATGTCGCGACGGCTGTTTGCCGCTCTCCTGGTGATTGGTATCGCGACGCCTGCCCTCGGCCAGGTCCAGCGCCGCTTCTATGAACCGTCAGCCGCGGACACGATTCGCAGCATTCGCGCCGAAAACGGCATGGTGGTGGCGCAGGAGAAGCTGGCTGCGCAAATTGGCGCCGACATCCTGCGACAGGGCGGCAATGCGGTCGACGCTGCGGTCGCCACCGGCTTTGCGATGGCGGTGACCTATCCGCGCGCCGGCAATATCGGCGGCGGCGGCTTCATGGTGATCCATCTCGCCGGCCGCAACGAAGATGTCGCGATCGACTATCGCGAGACTGCGCCGCAGGCCGCGACCCGCGACATGTTCCTGAACGCCGACGGCAAGCCCGATCCCGACAAGTCGCGCAACTCCGCGCTCGCGATCGGCGTGCCCGGCACGGTCGCGGGCCTCGCGCTGGCACTGGAGAAATACGGTTCCGGCAAGTTCACGCTGGCGCAGATCCTCAAGCCCGCGATCGATCTCGCGCGCGACGGCTTCATCGTCACCGACGACACGTCGGACACGTTGAACGACATGTATCGCCGCATGTCGCGCTGGCCGAATTCGACCAGGACGTTCTCGCACGCCGACGGCACGCCGCTGCGCGAGGGCGACCGGTTGATCCAGCGCGATCTCGCCGGCGTACTGACTGATATTGCCGAACAAGGCCCGCGCGGCTTCTACCAGGGCGCCGTCGCCGAGAAGCTTGTCAGCGGCATCAGGAATGCCGGCGGCATCTTCACCCTCGAGGATATGAAATCCTACCAGCCCGTGATCCGCACGCCGATCCGCGGCAGCTATCGCGGCTACGACATCGTCTCGATGCCGCAGCCCTCCTCCGGCGGCGTCGTGCTGCTGGAGATCCTCAACATCCTCGAAGGCTTTCCGATGTCCGACATGAAGCAGGGCTCGGCCGCCACGCTGCATGTGATGATCGAGGCGATGAAGCGGGCTTATGCCGATCGCGCGCGCTATCTCGGCGATCCCGCCTTCGTCGACGCGCCGACGCAACTCTTGATCGACAAGGACTATGCCGCCAAGCAGCGAGCGACCATCGATCTTGCCCGCGCCACGCCCTGGACCGATGTGCGCAACGCGAAGCAACCGCACGAAGGCGACAACACCACGCATTATTCGGTCGTCGATGCCGGCGGCAACGCCGTCAGCAACACCTACACGCTGAACTTCCCCTATGGCGTCGGCCTCGTCGCCGACGGCACCGGCGTGCTGCTCAACAACGAGCTTGACGATTTCACCGCCGCGCCCGGCGCCTCCAATGCCTTCGGCCTGGTCGGCTTCGAGGCCAATCTGCCCGGACCCGGCAAGCGACCGCTGTCGTCGATGTCGCCGACCATCGTGCTGAAGGACGGCAAGCCGGTGCTGGTGACGGGCTCGCCCGGCGGCAGCCGCATCATTTCCGCGGTGACGCAGATCATCGTCGACGTGATCGACTACAGGATGGACATCGCGGCCGCGGTCGCGGCGCCCCGCATGCACCATCAATGGCTGCCCGACGAGGTCCGGATCGAGCGCGGCTTTCCCGACGCGGTGCTGGACGATCTGCGCGCCAAGGGCCACAAACTGGTCGAGCCGCTCGGCTACTCCTCCGCGAACTCGATCCTCGTCACGACCCACGGTCTGCTCGGCGCACCGGATCCGCGCACGCGCGGCTCGGAGGCTGCGGGATACTAGAGCTCGATCCGGAAAAGTGCGCAGCGGTTTTCCCGCGACAAACGCGACGCGTTTGCGCCGAGATCATGCTCAAACGAAAGACCTGGAAGTGGCAAACGCGGCTTTGCCCAGCCTGCGACATCGCGGTAGATTGGCGGTCCGCGCACCTCCGGCCGCGGATCGCAAAGAGCCGGTGAAAGATTTCTCCGGGGAACGCGCATGAGCACGGCCGAATCCAAATCGATGGAAGTTGCAGAGATCGAGGATACCAGCCTCCTCGCCTTCTATCGCGACATGAACCTGCAGGAGCGGCGCACGTTCTGGGCCTGCGCGTCGGGCTGGACGCTCGACGGCATGGATTTCATGATCTATCCGCTGGTGATCGGCACCATCATCACGCTCTGGAAGGTCGACCCCGGCACCGCCGGGCTTGCGGGCACCGTGACATTGCTGGCCTCCGCCGTCGGCGGCTGGCTCGGCGGCTATCTGTCCGACCGCATCGGGCGGGTGAAGACGCTGCAGCTCACCATCATCTGGTTCTCGTTCTTCTCGCTGGTCTGCGCCGTGGTGCAGAATTTCGACCAGCTGCTGATCGCCCGCGCGCTGCTCGGTCTCGGCTTCGGCGGCGAATGGGCGGCCGGCGCGGTGCTGATCGGCGAGGCGATCCGGCCGCAATATCGCGGACGCGCGGTCGGCTCGGTGCAGTCGGGTTGGGCGATCGGCTGGGGCCTTGCGGTGCTGGCGCAGGCGATCCTGTTCTCGGTGCTGCCGGCGGAGAACGCCTGGCGCTGGATGTTCGTGATCGGCGCGCTGCCGGCGCTGCTGGTGTTCTATCTGCGCCGCTATGTCACCGAGCCGGAAATCTCCGCCGCGACCATGGCGCAGGCGCAGGCCTCCGGCAGCGGCCCCGCCGCGTTGTGGGAGATCTTCCACGGACCGATCCTGAAGACCACGCTGCTGGCGTCGCTGGTCGGCACCGGCATGCAGGGCGGCTACTACGCCATCACCTTCTGGGTGCCGCGCTTCCTCACCACGGAGCGCAAGCTCTCGGTGGTCGGCTCGACCGGCTATCTGGCGACGCTGATCATCGGCTCCTTCATCGGCTATCTGGTCGGCGCCTGGCTCGCCGACCGGATCGGCCGGCGCAATCTGTTCCTGATCTTCTCGATCGGCGCAATCGCGGTGGTGCTGCTCTACACCCAATTGCCGCTGTCCAACGAAGTGCTGTGGGTGCTGGGCTTTCCGCTCGGCTTCTTTGCCTCGGGCTATTTCTCCGGTATGGGCGCGTTTTTGACCGAACTGTATCCGACCCGGCTGCGTGGCTCCGGCCAGGGCTTCTGCTACAATTTCGGCCGCGGCATCGGCGCGCTGTTCCCGTTCCTGGTCGGCGCGCTGTCGACCACGACCACGCTCGCCAACGCGATCGCGATCTTCGCGGTGGCGGCCTATGGCGTATTCTTCCTCGCTGCCTACGCGCTGCCGGAAACGCGCGGGCGCGTGCTGCATGCGGATGGGTAGGACGTGAGGTGAGATGATGTGATGACCGTCCCGCTTGCTCCGCTTCGCCGCTCCCCTTGTGGGAGAGGCCGGATTGCATCGAAAGATGCAATCCGGGTGAGGGGTTGCGATCTATCCACGCAGTATGCCGTGTGGCGAGATGCCCCTCACCCCCAATCCTCTTTCACAAGGGGAGAGGGGGCCATCGTCTCGCGCGTCCCTCACAGGAGGTTCTCATGACATCGCTCAAGGGCAAGACGCTGTTCATCTCGGGCGCGAGCCGCGGCATCGGGCTGGCGATCGCGCTGCGTGCCGCGCGTGACGGCGCCAATGTCGCGATCGCGGCGAAGACCGCCGAGCCGCATCCGAAGCTCAAGGGCACGATCTACACGGCCGCCGACGAGGTCCGCGCCGCCGGCGGCAAGGCGCTGCCGGTGCTCTGCGACATCAGGGACGAGGCGCAGGCGATGGCGGCGATCGAGCAGACCGTCGCCGAGTTCGGCGGCATCGACGTCTGCGTCAACAATGCCAGCGCCATCAGCCTGACCAATTCGCAGGCCACCGATATGAAGCGGTTCGACCTGATGATGGGAATCAACACCCGCGGCACCTTCATGGTGTCGAAATACTGCATCCCGCACCTGAAGAAGGCGGCGAATCCGCACATCCTGATGCTGTCGCCGCCGCTCGACATGAAGACGAAATGGTTCGAGCACTCGACCGCCTACACGATGGCGAAGTTCGGCATGAGCATGTGCGTGCTCGGGCTGGCCGGCGAATTGAAATCGGCCGGCATTGCCGTCAACGCGCTGTGGCCGCGCACCACGATCGCGACCGCCGCGGTCGGCAACCTGCTCGGCGGCGACGCCATGATGCGCGCCAGCCGCACGCCCGAGATCATGGGCGATGCGGCCTACGCGATCATCACCCGGCCGTCGCGCGAATTCACCGGGCATTTCTGCATCGACGACAAGGTGCTCTATGCCAATGGCGTACGCGACTTCGAGCGCTACCGCGTCGATCCCTCGGTGCCGCTGATGTCGGACTTCTTCGTGCCTGACGACGATGTGCCGCCGCCCGGCGTCGCCGTGCAGCCGCTGCCGTCACACTAAAGCGCGATGAGATTAGGTTGAATTATCATCGCGCTTTAGCTCCTTGTTTCAGCATGATCTTTTCGGAAAACCGCGTCGCACTTTTCCGGATCGTGCTTTGAGCTACACCGCGAACGCATTCAGCTCTGCGCGCCAATGCTGCACGCGCTCCTTCAGCAGCGTGTCGCGCACGTAGCCGAGCTCCTCGTCCTCGATCCGCTCCAGCGTTTCGAGCGAGAGGCTATCCGCGCCGTGGGCCGTCCAGGCGCGCTGCAGCTCCGCGTTGCGATGGCTGCCCATTCGCAGCGTGAACCAGATGCGGTTCTCGATCTTGTCGAGATCGAGCGCCTGCCCCACCCAGACCTCGCCGGTCGCGCGGCAGCGAATCGCGAACACGCCGGCGACAGCAGCGCGTTTCTTGTAGTCGGCGATGGCTTGCTTGCGATCCTCGGTCTTCATGGTGGCTCCTGTCGTTCCGTCGGGCTGTTTATATCCGGGTATTATTGACAACGCAATTATGCCCGGGTAAAAATGTCCATCAACCTCGATGGGACGACCAACATGGACACCGCCTGCTATCTGGAACCGACCTGGAACGCCGGGCGCGACTTTGCCCAGCGCGAGATCACCGGCGAGCTGGTGATGCTGAATCTGCTGCGCTTCCGCGAGATCGCCGACTATTCGCAAAGCCCGGAGCTTGCCCCGCCGCAGCCGATCACCGGGGCGGAGGCCTACGACCGCTACGTAGCGCACACCCTTCCGCATCTGCGGAAGAGCGGCGGCGATATCCTGTTCATGGCTGAGGGCGGCGCGTTCCTGATCGGGCCCGAGGGCGAGCGCTGGGACCGCGCGATGCTGATCCGGCAGAAGAGCCGCGGCGCGTTCCTGGCCTTTGCGGTGGCGGAGGCCTATCTCGCCGGCATCGGACACCGTACCGCGGCGCTGGCGGATTCGCGGCTGCTACCGCTGGTCGAGCTGCCGCGATGACCGCGACTCTATCGGCCGACCTGGTACGGCCCGCCCTTCTCCAGCGCCCGCGCATAGGCCGGGCGGGCGTGAATGCGCTCAAGGAACGCGACACATTTGGGATGGCCGTCCTCGAGCCCGCCACGCGCCGCGGCGGCCTCGAGCGGGAAGCTCATCTGGATGTCGGCACCGGAAAACTCGCTGCCGGCGAACCATTCGCTCTTGCCGAGCTCGCCTTCCCAATAGGCCATGTGCTGCTTGAGCTGCGGATTGACCAGCGTGGACAGCGCCGTGTTGGACACCTTGCGCACCAAGGGCCGCAGCAGCGCCGGCGCGCGCTTCGGCATCAGCGTGAACAGGAGCTTCAGCAGCAGCGGCGTCATCGCCGAACCCTCGGCGTAGTGCAGCCAATAGGTGTAGCGCAGCCGCTCCGGCGTATCGGCCGCCGGGATCAGGCGCCCGTTGCCGTAGGTCGCGATGATGTATTCGAGGATCGCGCCGGATTCCGCGATCGTGTGGCCGTTGTCGGTGACCACGGGCGACTTGCCGAGCGGATGGATCGCGCGCAGCTCCTTCGGCGCCCGCATGTCGGGCTGCCGCTGATAGCGCACGATCTCGTAGGGCACGCCCAACTCCTCGAGCAGCCACAGCACGCGCTGCGAGCGGGAATTGTTGAGGTGATGAACCGTCAGCATGAGCGTCCTCAAAGATCAGCGCAATCGGGCGGCGTTTGGTGCCAGCGGGAAACGAGAAAGTCGAGATCCACGCGCCGCGATTGCTAAGAATTATCCGGGCAATATGTCGCGCAATCTGAGAGGTCTACCATGAATCCTGCCTATGTCGCGTTCGAAGGCGAGCACCGCATCGGGGCCGGCGACCTCCCGGAGGTTGCGCGCGCCGCCAAGCAACACCTCGACCAGCGCAAGGACGCCGCGATCCTGGTATTCAACGGCCGCACCTCGGCGCTGGTCGATATCGATTTCCGCGGCTCGTTCGACGACGTGCTGGCGCGGCTGCCGACGCTTGCGCCTGCACGCGACGAGGAGCCGGCGGCGCCGACCGCGCCGCGCGGGCCCGGTCGGCCGAAGCTTGGCGTCGTCGCGCGCGAGATCACGCTGCTGCCACGGCATTGGGACTGGCTCGCGCAGCAGAAGGGCGGTGCATCGGTTGCGATCCGCAAGCTGATCGACGAGGCGCGGCGCTCAAGCGGCGACAAGGACCGCACGCGCAGCGCGCAGGACGCCGCCTATCGCTTCATGACTGTCATGGCCGGCAACCGGCCGAACTATGAGGATGCGATCCGCGCCCTGTTCGCCCACGACCGGCGCCGCTTTGCGACGCTGATCGCGGACTGGCCGGCCGATATCCGCGATCACGCGATCCGGCTCGCCTATAGCGATCAAGCGGACTAGCGCGTTGATCGGGTCAAGCGGCCGCCGCGAATGATCTGAACTCACTCTCCCGCTTGCGGGGGAAGGCTGGGGTGGGGGCTCTCTCCGCGAGTTGCATTGTGGAGAAAGCCCCCACCCGCCGCGCTTCGCGCGTCGACCTCCCCCGCAAGCGGGAGAGGTGCAGCGAGAGTGTCGTCTGATCTAAGACGCACCAGCCAGGTGCCTAGCCAATCTTTTGGAAGTTGAACGTGTCCAACCCTCCCTCCCTGCGCAAAGCCTTCCTCGCCTTCCTCGCGCCGATGCTGCTCAGCAATGTGCTGCAGTCGCTGTTCGGCACCATCAACGGCGTCTATCTCGGCCAGATGATCGGCGTCGACGCGCTCGCGGCCGCCTCGGTGTTCTTTCCGGTGATGTTCTTCTTCATCTCCTTCGTGATCGGCCTGAGCGCCGGCGCCTCGGTCATGATCGGCCAGGCCTGGGGCGCGGGGGAGCCGGACCGGGTGAAGGCGGTCGCCGGCACCACCATGACCGTGACGCTGCTGCTCGCGCTGGCGATCGCGATCCTCGGCGGCCTGTTCGCTCGCCCGCTCTTGATCGCGCTCGCGACGCCATCCGACGTCCTCGACGCCGCGGTGGCTTATGCGCGGATCATGATGATCACGATGCCGATAACCTTCGCATTCCTGCTGCTGACGGCGATGATGCGCGGCGTCGGCGACACCGTGACGCCGCTGGTTGCGCTGACGGTCTCGACCATCGTCGGCCTGGTGGTGACGCCGGCGCTGATCCGCGGCTGGCTCGGCCTGCCGATGCTCGGCGTCGCCAGCGCTGCCATCGCCTCCGCGGTCTCGGGCGTGGTCACGCTGCTGTGGCTGCATGTTCATATGCTGCGGCACCGCCATGCGCTCGCCTTCGACGCTGCGTTCCTGCGCGCGATGCGGCCGAACTGCGCCCTGCTGCGCATCGTGCTGCGGCTCGGCATTCCGACCGCGATCGGCATGGTGGTGGTCTCGCTCGCCGAGCTGGTGCTGCTCGGCCTCGTCAACGGTTTCGGCTCGGACGCCACCGCAGCCTATGGCGCGGTCAACCAGGTGATCGGCTATGTGCAGTTTCCGGCGATCTCGATCGCAATATCGGTGTCGATCTTCGGCGCGCAGGCGATCGGCCGCGGCGATTCCGCCCGGGTCGGCGCCATCGTCAGGACCGGGATCGAGATGAACCTGATATTGACCGGCGGGCTAGTCGTGCTCGGCTATCTCTTCGCGCGGCCGCTGATGGGCTTCTTCATCGTCGACAATGCGGTGCTCGGGCTGGCGCAGCAGCTTTTGTACATTGTGCTGTGGAGCATGGTGCTGTTCGGCATGGCGACGGTATTTTCGGGCGCGATGCGCGCCGGCGGCACGGTGTGGATGCCGCTGTTGCTCTCGACCCTGGCGATCGCGGTGGTCGAGGTGCCGGTCGCGATCCTGCTCAGCCGCGCCAGCGGCGTCAGCGGGATCTGGATCGCCTATCCCGTCACCTTCGCAACCATGTTCGTGCTGCAGATGGCCTATTACGCTCTGGTATGGCGCAAGCAGACCATTAAGCGGCTGATTTGACATCGCGCGCCGCGGCTCACATGATGATTATCATATTCTACTGATGGCGCCTGCGACAGCAGGTCCATGCTAGACAAGTCCAAATGAGACAAGCCGAGGGAGAGACCGTCGTGAGCCAAAATCCGCAATTCCTGTTCGATTTCGGCAGCCCCAACGCTTTCCTCAGCCATGAAGCGATCCCGGCAATCGAAAAGCGCACCGGCGTCAAGTTCGAATATGTCCCGATCCTGCTCGGCGGCATCTTCAAGGCCACCAACAACAAGTCGCCGGCCGAGACGCTGGCAGGCGTCAAGAACAAGCCGGAGTTTCAGAAGATCGAGACGGAACGCTTTCTCAAGCGCTTCAACGTCAAGCCCTACACCTGGAACCCGTTTTTCCCGGTCAATACGCTGAACCTGATGCGCGCGGCGGTCGCCGCCCAGTTCGAGGGCGTGTTCGAGAAATATATCGAGGCCGCCTTTCACCACATGTGGGTCGAGCCGAAGAAGATGGACGATCCTGAGGTCGCCGGCAAAGCCATCGCCTCCTCCGGCCTTGATGCCGCAAAACTGTTCGCCCGCGCGCAGGACGCGGATGTGAAGGCCAAGCTGATCGAATATACCTCGTCCGCCGTCGAGCGCGGCGCGTTCGGCTCGCCGACCTTTTTCGTCGGCAACGAGATCTTCTTCGGCAAGGAGCAGCTGCGCGAAGTCGAGGAAATGGTATCGGGAAAGTGAGATGAGCGAACGGCCAATAGCGAGTAGCGAATAGTCGAACAGCATCCCTATCTATTCGCCACTCCCATTCGCTAGTCGCCCGCGGGCAGCGAACAACAAAGAAGGACAAATTCCCATGCGCGTTCTCGTGGTCGGCGCCGGTGCGATCGGCGGTTATTTCGGTGGCCGGATGCTTCAGGCCGGCCGCGACGTCACCTTCCTGGTGCGCCCGCGCCGCGCTTCCGAACTCGCCTCCGCCGGGCTCGTGATCAAGAGCCCGAACGGCGACGTCACGCTGAACAGCCCGCCGACCGTGCAGGCCGACAAGCTGTCGGACAAGTTCGACGTCGTGCTGTTGAGCTGCAAGGCGTTCGATCTCGACGATGCGATCAAGTCGTTTGCGCCTGCCGTCGGCGGCAAGACCGCGATCATCCCGCTGCTCAACGGCATGCTGCATCTCGATGCGCTCGACAAGACGTTCGGAGCCCAGCATGTGCTCGGCGGTCTGTGCGCGATCGCGGCGACACTGAACGAGAAGCGCGAGGTGGTGCAGCTGCAGCCGATGCAGTCGCTCGGCTTCGGCGAGCGCGCCGGCAGCCTGTCGGATCGGGTGCGCGCGATCGCCGACACGTTCTCTGTCATCAACGGCGCGACCGCCAGCGATCACATTATGCAGGACATGTGGGAGAAGTGGGTGTTCCTGGCGTCGCTCGCCGCCTCGACCAGCCTGATGCGGACCTCGGTCGGCAACATCCTGGCCGCGCCCGGCGGCAAGGATTTCCTGCTCGGCATCCTCGACGAATGCAGCGCGATCGCCGCCGACGCCGGCCACGCCCCGGGCGGCCCGTTCTTCCAGCGTACCCGCGGCCTCCTGACCACCGAGGGCTCGCCGATGACCGCATCGATGTTCCGCGACATCAAGGCGGGGCTGCCGGTCGAGGCCGATCACGTGATCGGCGACCTGATCGTGCGCGCCGACGCCGCCAAGATCCCGGTGCCGAAGCTGCGCACGGCCTACACGCACCTCAAGGCGTATGAGAAGCAGCGAAGCGCTTAGCACACAACCAGTGTCGCCCTGCGAAAGCAGGGACCCATACGCCGCGGCCTTTCGATTTGAGGCGGTCGTGGTTGACATCTCTTCAAGGGAATTGAGGCCGGTGGTTATGGGTCCCTGCTTTCGCAGGGACGACACCTTCCTTGCGGCTACAGATGCGCCAGATAATGCGCGAGCGCGGTGATCTCCTCGTCGCTCAGCGGATAGGCGACATCGGCCATCGCAGCCTGAGCCCCACCGGAGCGCAGGCCCGACTTGTAATCGTGCAGCGCCTTGACGAGATATTCCTCGCGCTGGCCGGCGATGCGGGCCACCGCCTTGGTGCCGGCAAACGTATCGCCATGGCATGAGGCGCAGCGGCGGCCGGCGGCGGCCTGCTTGCCCTTTTCCGACAAGTCCGGATTGTCGTCCTTGCCGCCCTTGAACGGCGTCAGCGACGCGAAATAGGCGCCGAGATTTCGGATGTCGTCGTTGTTGAGCTGCTCGACGATCGGCTGCATCTGCTCGTTCTTGCGCGCGCCGGCGCGGAAGAACACCAGCTGCCATTGAATGTACTGGTCCAGCTGGCCGGCCAGCGAGGGAATGTTCTCGGTCTGCGAGATGCCGTTCTCACCGTGACAAGCGGCACAGATTTCGGCCTTCGCCTTGCCGGCGGCGACATCGGCGGCATTGGCAAGAGGAGCCATCGCGATCGCCGAGGCGAGCAGAACTCCGAGGCTCACAACGCGCATTGCCAGTTTTCTCCGTGTGTCATTGCCGGGCTCGACCCGGCAATCCATCTGGCTTGAAAGAGGTTTCTTGGTTTGGATGGATGCCCGGATCAAGTCCGGGCATGACGAGTCTGTTCCTTTGCAAGCGTGCCCGAACCACGCGAATGAGGCTGCGGTCACCTCACGGCTACCGCAGCCTCATATTGCTTCAACCCCTACTTCTTGCCGTAGCTGATGCGATAGATCGCACCGGCCCAGTCGTCGGCGACGAGGATCGAGCCATCCTTGTCGAGCAGGATGTCGGCGGGACGGCCGAGATAGCCCTGGTCACCCTCGATCCAGCCGGAAGCGAAGATGTCCTGCTTGGCGTTCTTGCCGTCGGGGCTCGCGGTGATCCGCACGATGCGGCCGCCCTGATACTTGTGCCGGTTCCAGGAGCCGTGCTCGGCGATCAGGATGCTGTTCTTGTACTCGGCCGGGAATTGGCTGCCGGTATAGAACTTCATGCCGAGCGGAGCCACGTGCGCACCGAGATTGTAGACCGGCGGGGTGAACTCCGAGCACTTGTGGCCCATCGCGAACTTGGTGTCCGGCAGGTTGCCCTGGTGGCAATAGGGATAGCCGAAATGCTCGCCGATCTTGGAGATCATGTTGAGCTTGTCGCTCGGCAGATCGTCGCTGATCCAGTCGCGGGCATTCTCGGTGAACCAGTATTTGCCGGTGCGCGGATCGACGTCGCCGCCGACCGAGTTGCGTACGCCGAGCGCCCAGATCTCCGCGTTGCCGGTCTTCGGATCGACGCGGCGGATCTGCGACACCGAGGTCGGCGGGATGCCGATGTTGAAGGGCGGGCCGAACGGAATGTAGAACCAGCCGTCCTTGTCGACGGCGATGTATTTCCAGCCATGCGCCGCGTAGGACGGCATGTCGTCATACACCACCTTGCCCTGGCCGAGATTGTCGAGATTGGCTTCGGCGTTGTCGTACTTGATCAGCTTGTCGACCGCGATGACGTAGAGCGCGCCGTCGCGGAAGGCGAGGCCGGTCGGCATGTTGAGGCCCTTGAGGATGGTCTTGACCTCTTTCTTGCCGTTGTTGTCCTTGATCGCATAGACGTTGCCGAGCCCGAACGAGCCGACGAACAGCGTGCCCTTTTCGCCCCAGGCCATTTGCCGCGCCGCGAGCACGTTCGAGGCATAGACCTCGATCTTGAAGCCCGGCGGCAGCTTGATCTTCTTCATCATCGCCGCGAGCTCGGAATCGGACGCGCCGGTCGGCGGACCGGACGGCGGGGCAAGGCCCTTCTGCGCCTCGGTCTCGTCGCCGAGGAACCAGTCATCCGGCGGATGGGTCCAGAATTCCTTGGTGCCGGACTCGTACTTCTTCAGCGCACGATTCTTGTCTGTTTGTTGCTGTGCATTGGCGAAGGTCGTCCCCGCCAGCAGCGCAATCGCCGCGAACGCAAGTATTGATCGATTGAAAGCCGATTTCATCGCGTCACTCCCCTATGCAAGCCGTTGCAGCTTGCCTGTTATTGATTTTGAACGCCCTGAGAGATGATGGTGGCGGTCTGTGAGGTAGGTCAGACAGCAAAATGGTAGCACATCCAACGACGCTGAAAAGCGCATGCGCCGGTGTGCGCTGCGTCAAAACTAGTTGAGACGATATTTGAGACGAAGTTTTCCTGAGCAGCCTGCCTGATAACAAGGCATTCTGCACCGCAGCGTGATATTCGAGTGAAGCTAACGCTCGTGGTCGCCGCTATCGAGACGACAGGCGCGCCAGACCGAGCGCCTGCGCCTTGGCCTTCGACAGCGGCCTGAACAACACGCTGCGCCGCTGCCCGCTCGTGATCGCCGCGATCTTGAAGCCGTCATCGGCGGCGATGATGTCGCCGGTCCGAAGCGTCATGTCGTCCTCGATCGCAATCGGCGACAGGCCGGTGGACGCGCCGGCGCTGCACGAGCATTGCGGCACCATCTCGCGCTGAAAGCGGAATGCATTCGCAAGCGTCTTGTAGGTCTCGCCCGCTTCGGTTCTGGCGCTGTCGATATCGGAACCGGAGTACAGCTTCACCTCGGCGGCGGGACAGGCCGCCTCGCACGCCTTGACGTCCGCCGTCTCGCTCACGCGCGGCAGCGGAAAGAAGCGGCCATCGCAGGTCCTGACGCAGAAGTTTTGCTGGCCGCCTCGGTGCGATCGCGTCGTGATGTAGACCCGCGCTCGCGGCCGTTCGGCCGGCTCGAAGTCAGGCGCCGGCCCAAAGCCAAAGCCGGGCATGGGAGAGAAGCTGGGCGTCGGGGCATACGCCGAGTCGCTCGGCAATTGCTGCGCCGATGCGCCCGAACATGTCCAGACGCCGACAAGCACGACCAGCGCAGCAACGTTTGCGCGAGCCAAGCGACGATTTAACCCAGGAGCCGGCTTCCAACCGATCGACATCGTTCACGCGCTTGCCGCGCCGGCAAAACCGGCCGCAACCATTCCAACGCCAACACAACCACAGATTTCTATCAGTTTTGAGAATGCATCGTTTGTCGGTTAACAAAAGCCGGAAACCGCCGCGGCGGGCCGCGACGTCTTGACCTCGCAATCGCGGCTTGGAGATGCGGCCTCGGACCGGACAGCAAAAAGCCCGCGCCAACGGGCGGGCCGCATCAGCGGGCCTTCATCAGACTGTCAGCTCGGTCAGCGAGAAGTCTTGGAGCGGGCGAAGGGGCTCGAACCCTCGACCCCGACCTTGGCAAGGTCGTGCTCTACCACTGAGCTACACCCGCATCCGAAATGGCGGCGATCGCTCGCCGGCAACGGCAGACCTATGCCAAAAGCTGTCTGTGAATGCAACACAAGAGCGCGGTCCGAACCTCACGAAATCGCCCGGTTTCCCTAAAAATTGACCTCGAATCGGCCGAAACCGGCCGCGCCGCCGATTTCTTTTTAGATTTCTGCCGGAACCTGCCTCAGGGCCATCTCGTCCCGCAGCGATTCGAGCCAGGTCTCGAACCAGCCGGTCAGCGTCTGCGTCAGCTCGAGGCGGCGGGTCGGGTCGCAATCGAACACGGCCCACCATTCGATAAAGGCCCGGTCGCCGTCGATCACCGGAGTTACCCGCAGGGTCGCACTGAAATCCGTCACCGGCAGGGTCGGGGTGTCGACAAATTCGTAGGTCTGGAAGCGCTCGACGTCGGACTGCGCGAGCAGCCGCTGCCGGATCCGCCGCTCCCGGTACAGCACATTGCGCACGGCCCCGACGGTATCGCCGGATTTGCCGTCCTCGATCTCGCTCGTCCCCGCGCCATGGACCCAAACCGGGTAATTGTTGAAATCGCGGATGATTTTCCAGACCTCGCCGGCCGGCTGCTCGAACACCGTGCTGTAATAGGCCTTTGCCACGGGCGCTCCCCTGCTGCGATGAAGGATCGCCATCATCGGCCGTTCCGCGGCCCCAACCCACCCGATCTCCGATGGAACGGGACAGGCGGCCAGGCGATTGAATTTTGCTGGCTGACTGCCATTTACCGAGCATGATCCCGGAAACCGGTTCCCACTTTTCCGGGATCATGCTCTAGCTGACAGAACGGCTGAACGTGCCGTTCCGGGCGTGCTAGAACGCCCCCGGATTTCCGACCTCAGAAGCAGGCGAGGACAACGTGACGATAATGGAGCAGGGCGGCCCCACGCCCGAGGCAGCGCCCGATCTGATCAAGGAGACGACGACCCAGACCTTCGTCAAGGACGTCATCGAGGAATCGCGCCGTCAGCCGGTCATGATCGACTTCTGGGCGCCGTGGTGCGGTCCCTGCCGCCAGCTCACGCCGATCCTGGAAAAGGCGGTTCGCAACGCCAAGGGCCGGGTCAAGCTCGTCAAGATGAATATCGACGAACATCCGCAGATTCCCGGCCAGATGGGCATCCAGTCGATCCCGGCCGTGATCGCCTTTGTGGGCGGCCAGCCCGCCGACGGCTTCATGGGGGCGGTGCCGGAGAGTCAGGTCAACGCCTTCATCGAGAAGATCACCAAGGGCGTGCCGGCCGCCGGCGAGCCCAATCTCACCGAGATCCTGGCCGAGGCCGACGCCGTGCTTGCCGAGGGCGACGCCGCCCAGGCCGCGCAGATCTATGCCGAGGTGCTGGCGCACGACGCCGCCAACATCGCGGCGCTCGCCGGCCTCGCCAAGTGCTACGTTACGTCGGGTGCGATGGAGCAGGCCAAGCAGACGCTGGCGATGGTTCCGGAATCCAAGCGCAACGACGCCGCGGTGAAGGCGGTGCAGGCGGCGATCGATCTCGCCGAACAGGCGGAAGCGGTCGGGCCGGTCGCGGAGCTGGAACAGAAAGTCGCCGCAAACCCGCTCGATCATCAGGCCCGATTCGATCTCGCCACCGCGCTCAATGCGATGGGCAAGCGCACGGAAGCGACCGAGCAATTGCTCGCCATCGTCAGGCGTGACCGCAAGTGGAACGACGACGGCGCGCGCAAGCAGCTGGTGCAGTTCTTCGAGGCGTGGGGCGGCACCGATGAGGCAACCGTCGAGGGGCGCAAGCGGTTGTCGACCATCCTGTTCTCGTAAAGCACGCCCGTCACAGCAGCGGGACCGCAGATGCCGATCAATGCCGAATATCGCGGCCCCGGCGAGCTCCCGGAGGTGATCCCGGTGTTCCCGCTGCCCGGCGCGTTGCTGCTGCCGCGCGGCCAGATGCCGCTCAACATCTTCGAGCCGCGATATCTCGCGATGATCGACGACGCACTGCGCGACGGCCATCGCCTGATCGGCATGATCCAGCCCGACGTGGCGCACTCGCAGAAGGAGGCGAAGCCGGTCCTGTTCCGGATCGGCTGCGTCGGCCGCATCACCCAGCTCGCCGAATCCGGCGACGGCCGCTACATCCTCGAACTGACCGGCGTCGCGCGCTTCAAGGTGGTCGAGGAGCTCACCGTGCAGACGCCGTACCGGCAGTGCAAGGTCGACTTCTTCTCCTTCGCCGGCGACTTCACCGCGCGCAAGGGTGAGGAGGCCGTCGACCGCAAGGCGCTGCTCGAAGTGCTGGCCGATTTCCTGGAAGCCAACAATCTGAAGGTCGACTGGGAAGGGATCGAGTCCGCGCCCAACGAGGCGCTGGTCAATGCGCTGGCGATGATGTCGCCCTATGGTCCGGCCGAGAAGCAGGCGATGCTCGAGGCGCCGGACCTGAAGACCCGCGCCGAGATCCTGATCGCGGTCACCGAGATGGACCTCGCCAAGAAGCGCACCTCGGGCGACCCGCCGGTGCAGTAAGCATGATCCGGAAAAGTGCGAAGCGGTTTTCCGAAAAGATCATGCTCAAACAACGATCCCGCTTTAGGCTCGGCACCCTCCCCATCAGCGATTGCGCAGTTGCTTGCGGCCGGTGAACATCGCGCGTACCAGGTTCTGACGCTGCAGCAAGCCGACCACGATGACCCCGAGCACGTGCAGGGCGACCAGGATGATGACCGCATCCGAGGCATAGGCGTGGGTGTCCTCGACCCACCAGACACCGAAGAAGGTCACGGTGATCTCCATCGCGCCCGTGATTGTCGAGATCGCAAGCAGGACCAGCAGCGCCACCAGCATCACGGTGCCCGCGGGATTGAGCCCGATATAGCGCCCGGTGATGCCGCGGCGGAGATTCCAGATGTAGCGCGGCGCGGCGCGCAGGCGAACGCCAAGCCTGCCGAAACGCGCGTAGCGCGTGCCGGCAAAGCCCCAGATCAGTCGGAACACCAACAGCCCGATCACCGAATAACCCGCCAGCCGGTGCAGCCGGTCATAGGTGCTGGGCGTCACCCAGGCGACCAGGACGAGGATGGCGAGCGCCCAGTGCCACAGCCGCAGCGGCAGGTCCCAGACCTGCACGCTGGTCGCGCCGCGGGCGCCCGGCGCCGCCTCCGTCATCGCGCCTGCTTCACTTCGCGATCGTGTGCTTCAGGCTGAGATCTTCCGGGCTGTAGAACAGCTCGTAGAGCTTGCCTTCCTTGACGCCGTACACCTCGTAGCAGGAGCCCTCGATCTTCGACCGGCGCACCTCGTAGCCGAGCGCCTTGGCCTTGGCTTCGGCTTCGCTTGCCGGCTTCCACGACGCCTTGTCGAGCTTGGTGCAATTCTTGTAGCCGTCGGCGAACGCCGCCGATCCGGTCAGCCCAAGAGCGCTCCCAAGGACGCATGCTGCAAGCGCAGCGCTCAAAATCACTCTCACCCGTATCTCCCCTCCGTTGACAATCATGCCCACAACGCCTTCGCGCAGGGCACATGCGTGAAGAATGCTGAGGCGATTGCCAAGTCAAGGAAGCGCCGCGGAGGCTGGCTTTAGAGGAATTCTAACGGTTGCGAAAACCGCTTTGCGCTCTACGCGCAGTTTGGTTTTGACGGCGTACTGCGGCCTTACGCCTCATGCGTATCGGGGCCGCCCGCCGCAACCTATCGATCAGGACGCGGCACCCGCCATAGCGAGACGAGCCGCAGGCCGTTCGGCCGCTGCCGGGGTTCGCCCGCCGATCATCTGCGCGACCTTCTCGCTCTGCACCGGCGGGCTGAAATGGAAGCCCTGCACTTCCACGCAGGCGTCGGCGCGGAGGATGTCGAGCTGCTCCCTGGTTTCGACGCCTTCGGCCGTCGTGGTCTTGCCGAGGCTGACGGCAAAGCGAACGATCGCGCGCGCGATCCGGCGCGACTCGTCGGATGCGCCGGAAAGCTCGGAGACGAAGCTGCGGTCGATCTTGACCTTGTCGAACGGAAACTTCTGCAGAAAGCTCAGCGACGAGTAGCCGGTGCCGAAGTCGTCGAGCGCGATCCGCACCCCGAGATCGTGCAGTTGGCTGAGCGCGGTAAACACCGCTTCGCTGTCCTGAATGATGGCCGTTTCGGTGACTTCGAGCTCGAGCCGCTCCGGCGAAATTCCGGCACTCGCCAGCGCGTGCACGATCACCGGGACCAGCTCCGGACTCCTGAACTGCACAGGCGACAGGTTGATCGCGATCTTGAGGTCGTCGGGCCATTTGGCGGCCTCCGCACACGCGGTGCGCAGCACCCATTCCCCGAGCGGCACGATCAGCCCGGTCTCTTCCGCCAGCGGAATGAACTGCGCCGGAGAGACCATGCCGCGTTGCGGATGGTGCCAGCGGAGCAGCGCCTCGAAGCCGCAGGTCTCCCCGCTCGCGACATGGATGAACGGCTGATAGTGCAGCTCGAACTCGCCATTGGCGAGCGCACTGCGCATGTCGCGCTCGAGGCTGCGCCGGGCCTGCAGCAGCCGATCGAGCTCCGGCTCGAAGAAGCGGAACGAGCCGCGGCCACAGCTCTTGGCCGAGTAGAGCGCGAGATCGGCGCTGCGCAGCACCTCGTCCGAATCGGTGCCGTCGCGCGGTGCGATCGCAATGCCGATGCTGGTCGTGGTGGTCACCCGATGATCACCGAGATCGATCGGCTCGCTGAGCGCCTTCCTGATCTTCTCGGCGAGCAGGCCCGCTTCCGTGACCGGATCGCCGACATAATCGATCACCGCGAACTCGTCGCCGCCGAGCCGCGCGACCAGCGTCGTATCGCTGACGGACCTGCGCAAGCGGGCGGCCACCGACTTCAGCAGCGCATCGCCCGCCGGATGCCCGAGCGTGTCGTTGACGTCCTTGAAGCGGTCGAGATCGAGCATCAGCACCGCAAGGCTCGGTCCGCCGCTCCGGGCACCGGACAGCGCCCGCTCCATCCATTCCTTGAGCAGCACGCGATTCGGCAGATCGGTCAGCGCATCGTGCTGCGCCATATAGGTGATCCTGGCCTCGGAGCGCCGCTGCTCGGTGACGTCGCGATGCGTCGCCACCCAGCCGCCGCCGGGCATCGGCTGCCGCGTCACGCAGATCAAGCGGCCGTCGGCGAGCTCGTCGACCCGGCTGCTGATCTCGCCGGCCGGGAGCGCGTTCAATGTCGCGAGCACCTGCGTTGCGGCGCTGTCGCTGGTCTCGCCCTTGAGAATGCCGTTGGCGATGCGATGCCTGATGATCTCGCGATGGGCCGTGCCGGGCAGCAGCAATTCCGGCGGCAGCCGGTACATCTTGGCGTAGCGATCATTGCAAACGACGAGGCGCTTCTCCGCATCGAACATGCAGAGGCCCTCGCCCATGTGGTTGATCGCGGTATCCAGCCGGAACCTCTGCTCCTCCAGCGCCTTCTGCGACGCCTCGACCTGCTGTCGCGCCGATGAAAGCTGGCTGATGATCTCCTCGAAGCGGCGGGTGCGAAGCGCCAGCCGGCGATCCGCGAGCACGCCGACCAGGCTCATCCCGAGCACCGACAGCGCCACGCCGGCGATCACGATGGCGAGGAAGGCAGGCGAGAGCGACAAGGCCGCCGGAGCCTGCAACGGATCCGGAACGATCTCCACCGCGCCCATCGCGGTGAAATGATGCGACACGATCGCAAGCGTCAGCAGCAGCGCCGCGACGAGCGACATCCAGCGGTCCTGACGGCGGACCGCGATCGCCAGCGCGGCGTAACCGAACAACATGCCGAGCACGATGGAGGCCGCCACGAGATCGAGCGACCAGACCACGCGGCCCGGCACCTCCAGCGCCCACATGCCGAGATAGTGCATGCTGGCGATGCCGGCTCCGATCACGGCGCCGCCGACCGGCGCGCGCCAGCGGCTGGAGTCGCCGGCGGCAAGGCCGAGGCCGCCGGATGTCAGCATCATCGCCGCGGCGAGCGACAGCGCGGTGAGGACGATGCCGTAGCCGGTCGGGATTCCCGGCTCATAAGCCAGCATGGCGATGAAATGCGTTGCCCAGATGCCGTAGCCGATTGCGGCTCCCGCGATCGCAATCCAGATCAGCCGCGTCCTCGCCTGCGATGCAATTGCGCGATGAAAAATGTTGACGGCCACAATACTGGCAACGAAGCAGACCAGTCCGGCGAGCAGAACGAGCCGCCAGTCATGCTCACCTGAAAGGCACGTAAGAACACGAAACATGCGTCGGTCCATGGTTGTCCGTACGCACAGGCTAGGCTGATTGAATTGTCTTCTCGATAATATTCTGCAACTTTCGGTGGCATGGTTATCCGCGCGTAAGCCGATTCCGCACCGAAATTGATGGCTCCATAAATTTCACGGCCATACGCGACCCGCGCGACTCAGCCTGCCAGCGGAACGAGCACGGTTTCACCGGTTGCAACCAGCGAGGTCTCACCCTGCTCGTTCTCCGCAAAAAGTTCCGCGCGCGCGAAGACCTGCCTGCGTCCGGCACGCAATGTGGTGCCTTTGGCGATGAAGCAGCGGCCCAGCGCGGGCTTCAGGCAATTCATCGAGAAATGCGATGCGGTGACGGAACCCGCAATCGACGCCGCGGCAAAGCCGCAGGCGGTGTCGAGCAGCGCCGCGATCATTCCGGCGTGAAGGTGTCCCGCATATTGGGTGAGATCGTCGCGCCAGGGCATGCGCAGTTCCACCGTGCCGGTGCCGGCGACGACGACCTCGAAGCCGGCAAGCCGATTGAAGGCCGCCGACGCATTGGTCGCAACGAGACGTTCGAGATCGAAGCCCGGGCCGGTCGTCATGTAAAACTCCATTGCGGGGGCCGCCGTTCGAGATTCGCCCTGACGGCCTCGATGTGATTGGGCGAGCCGAGCAGAAGCGCCTGTTCGGCCGTTTCGGCTGCAAGTCCGGTCGCCGCATCGCGATCGGCTGCAAGATTGAGCAGCCGCTTGGCGGCGCGGATCGCATCCGGGCTGCGGTCCGCGATAGCGCGCGCCGTCTCCAGCGCCGCCTCGCGCGGCTGTTCGACGATCCGGGTGGCGAAGCCGTACCCGAGCGCGTCGTCCGCGGAGAAGACGCGCGCAGTGTAGGTGAGTTCACGGACCACATCCTCGCGCGCGAGATGGCGCATCAGCTGCGTGCCGGCCATGTCGGGCACCAACCCCCATTTGGCCTCGATGATCGCAAGGCGCGTGCCGGGTGCGAGATATCTGATGTCGGCACCGAGCATGAGCTGAAAGCCGCCGCCGAAGGCGATGCCGTGGACGGCGGCGATGACCGGCACCGGCAGTTCGCGCCAGAGCCACACCAGATGCTGCGCAAAGTTGGCAATGCCGCGGGTCCGCTGGCCGAGATCGGCAAAGGGCAGGATGGATTCGCCCTCCGTCGTTGCGACCAGACGCTCCATGTCGAGGCCTGCGCAGAAGGCTTGCCCTTCGCCCGAGAGCACCACGACGCGGAGCGTGCGGTTGTCCGCGAGTTGCGCGCCGATTTCGGCGATCGTGGCGAACATCGCCGGATCGAGCGCATTGAGCTTGTCCGGGCGGTTGAGCCTGACGTCCGCGACGCCATCGGCGATGCTGAGGCTGATGCGATCGGTCGTCATGATCGGCCTCGCTAGTAGCCGGCGGCGGCGAGCGCCACCACGGCGCTCATCGCCATCCAGCCGAAGTGGCGGAAGCGGGTCGCCACCGCGTTGGCGAGCGCTGCGACGCCAAACACGACGCCGAGCGTCGCTACGATCCAGTGCCGCGCGGCATCGGAGGCCATCGCGGGCGCGGCGAGCAGCAGCACGCCGCCGCCGATCCAGGCGACGGTGCCGGCCTGATAGACCAGGCGAAGCAAGAGCCGCAGCCGCGGCGGCTCGACGGTGGCGCGGGCGAATATCCTGGTTTCGCCGAGCACGCCATGGATCAGGCTGACCAGAATGGCGACGATGCCGGCGCCCTGCAGCAGAAGATCACGCATCGCGATGCCTCCATACACTACTGTATGGATATGATACCGGCCGCTGGCGCCTGTCAATACACTTGTGTATGGTGGCAGCGGGAACGAGGAACCATGACGGAACAGCTCTCGGTCAAGGACTGGCTCGATCAGGGCCTGAAGGCGCTGGCGCGACGCGGCTTCACGGCACTCAAGGCCGAGCCGCTGGCCAAGGCCATGGGCGTCTCGCGCGGCAGCTTTTACTGGCATTTCGCCGACATCGGCGCCTACCGCGCGGCGATCCTCACCCATTGGCGCGAGGTCGCGGCCGAGCAGGTGATCGCCGAGCTCGAGACCATTCCGGAAGGCGGCGACGCGCTGGCGCTGTTGCTGCGCCGCGCCTTCTCGGCGCGGCTGGCGCTGGAACGCGCCGTGCGCAGCTGGGCCATCGCCGATGCGGCGGCGCGCGCCGCCGTGCTCGAGGTCGACCAGCGCCGGATCGGCTATATCGAAACCCTGCTCCGGCAGGCCGGATTCGACGACGACGTGGCGCGCGGCCGCGCGCAGATCTTCTATTGGGCGTTCATCGGCTACGCGCTGTCCGAGCAGGCGCTGCCGAAGCCGCGTCAGCAGGCCGCGATCGACGAGTTGTTGCGGATGGCCAGGCGCTGACAGCGGTTATTTCGATGTGCTACATCACCGGCCAGTTTGTTTCTTCACGCGAACCGGTGCCCACTTCGCTCGAAAACGCTCCAGTCGGAGACTCCCATGAATTCCACGACCGACCATCTCGAAAGCACCGCCGACCCAAAACTGCTCGAAATCCTGGTGTGTCCGATCACCAAGGGGCCGCTGGAATTCGACGCCGCGCGGCAGGAGCTGATCTCGCGCTCGGCCAAACTCGCCTATCCGATCCGCGACGGCATTCCGATCATGCTGCCGGAAGAGGCGAGGAAGATCGATTGATGTAAGCGTAGCCCGGGCAAGCGCTACAGCGCCTCGCCCTTCAGCAGCCGCGGCACCTCGCCTGACAGTCCCGCCGCCTGGCGGATGAACATCTCCTTCAGCGGCGGCGCGCGATCGACGAGACCGAGGCCAATGTCGCGCACGGTGCGCAGCAGCGTCGATTCGTTGGAGAACAGGAAGTTCAGCGAGTTGGTGGCGACGCCCATCGCCATCGTGTCGAAGCGCCGCCAGCGCTGGTAGCGCTCGAGCACGTCGGCCTGGCCGAGGTCCATGCCGAGCCGCGCCGCATCGACCACGACCTCAGCGAGCGCAGCGACGTCCTTCAGGCCCATATTGAGCCCCTGCCCCGCAATCGGATGGATCACATGCGCGGCGTCGCCGATCAGCGCCAGCCGTTCGGCGATGAACGAGCGCGCGACGAAATAGCCGAGCGGAAAGGCGCGCGGCTTGTCGAGCGGCCTGATCTCGCCGAGATGCAGGCCGGAGCGCTGCTCGAGCTCGGCGTGGAATTGCTCTTCGTTCAAGGCGACAATGCGCGCGGCATCCTTGCGCGTCTCGGTCCACACCAGCGACGAGCGATTGCCGGTCAGCGGCAGGATCGCGAACGGCCCTGCGGGCAGGAAATGCTCCTCGGCGCGGCCGTGATGTTCGCGCTCGTGCCCGACCGTGACCACGATGCCGGACTGGTCGTAGTCCCAGCCATGGGTCGCAATCCCGGCGCGCTCGCGCAGCTTCGAGCGCGCGCCGTCGGCGGCAACCAGCAGGCTCGCATCGATCACGGTGCCGTCGGCCAGCGTGATGCTGACGCCGTCGGGGCGCGACGCGAAGCTCGACACCGCGGTGGCGCGCAGCTCGACGCCCTCGGCTTCGGCACGGCTCGCGAGCGCATCGATCAAATAGCGGTTCTCGACCATATGGGCGAACGGCTCGCCGGGCTCGACATTGCCGGCGAAGGTCAGGAACACCGGGCGCGTCGCGTCCTCCAGCCTGGAGTCGGTCACGACCATATCGGTGATCGGCTGCGCGGTCGGCGCCACCTGGCCCCAGACGCCGAGGGTCTCGAACAGCCGCCGGCAGGCCGCCACGATCGCGGTCGCGCGCGGATCGCGGCTCGGACGCTGGCTCAGCGCCGGATCGGCTACGATGACCGGGATGTCCGGCCCAAGCCCCTGGCGCAGCGCCACGGCCAGCGCCAACCCTGCAAATGCGCCCCCGCAGATGACAATACTTCGCTGTGCCGGCATGCGATCCTTACTCGATTACGCCATCAAAGGAGACTTGCTACCTGATATTAGCTGGGCGAAACAGAGTTTAGAAACAAGGGCGGCTAACAGCCCCAATCGTCATTCCGGGGCCTATCCATGTCCAAGAGCCTGATCGACCTGCTGTCCATCCTCGATCTCGAGCAGCTCGAGGTGAATTTGTTCCGCGGCAACAGCCCGAAGACGAGCTGGCAGCGCGTGTTCGGCGGCCAGGTGATCGGCCAGGCGATGGTGGCGGCCTGCCGCACCGTCGAGGGCCGGCTGCCGCATTCGATCCATTGCTACTTCATCCTGCCCGGCGATCCGCAGATCCCGATCATCTACCAGGTCGAGCGGCTGCGCGACGGCAAGAGCTATACCACCCGCCGCGTCACCGCGATCCAGCACGGCAACGCGATCTTCTCCATCATGGTGTCGTTCCATGCCGAGGAAGAGAGCAACTTCAACCACCAGGAGAAGATGCCCGACGTGCCGCCGCCGGAGAAGCTGACCGCGGAGGAGGTGTCGAAGCAGCCGATGTTCAAGGAGATGCCGGAGTTCATCCGCCGCTATTACGAGAGCGACCGGCCGATCGAGCTGCGCCCGGTCGAGCTCGGCCGCTATTTCGGCCAGAAGATCGACGACGGCCGCATCCATGTCTGGATCCGCACCGCGGCCAAGCTGCCTGACGATCCGGCGCTGCATCTGTGCGCGCTCGCCTATGCGTCGGATTTCTCGCTGCTCGATGCCGTGATGGCGCGCTACGGCCGCACGCTGTTCGACAAGCGCATGATGCCGGCGAGCCTCGATCACGCGATGTGGTTTCACCGCCCGTTCCGCGCCGACGAATGGCTGCTCTACGCGCAGGATTCGCCGAGCGCGCAGTCAGGCCGCGGCCTGACGCGCGGCCTGATCTTCAAGCCCGACGGCACGCTGGTGGCGTCCGTCGCGCAAGAAGGTTCGGTGCGCGAGCGAAAGGCGTAGAGGTTCACGCAGAGCCGGTCGGCACGATGAGATCGCGCCTACTGGCCGGCGTAGGCACCGCGCTCGGTCAGCGCGAATTGCGAGACGAACCAGTTGCCGTACCAGCGCAGCACCCACGGAATCGGGATCAGGAAGCCGCAGGCGATCGTGAACACGATGGTTCGCCACAGCACCTCGATGCCGGACGCGTTGAAGCTGACCTCGCGGCGCGTGCCGTCGATGTTGCGGCAGATCCAGCGCATCCAGGCGGTCAGCACCCAGGCCCAGCCGATGATGGTGATGGCCGAGACCACCATCGCCACGTACCAGCCGACATAGGCGACCGGGCTGCCCTTGAACGAGATCGGCAGGTCCTGGCCGCTCGAGCTGAGATGGCCGATGATCCAGCGCACGATCATCCAGCTCAGGAAGCCCTGCAGCAGCAGTGAGAGCAGCGTCACGATGTTGCTGTTGGCGGCGCCGGCATAGGTCAGAAGGCCGAGCACGATGAAGACCCACCAGATGTCGAGCGGCTGCCCGGTGAAGGCGAAGTGCGGGCGGCCCGGCACGCGGATATAGGGGATCGCAAAGCGATACAGGCCGGTCGCGGTCCACGGCGCCGGAATGACGAGAATCTGGCCGATGAACATCAAGAGGCTGCGGCCGAACAGGCCCCAGATCGGGAAGTCGGCGGACAGTGCGCCGCCGCTATAGCTTCCGGACGCCACCACCGGCGGCGGTCTGCCGGCCTGCGGAAATGCCGGCGGCGCGCCGGCGCTCCGGACGAGGCCCGGAATTTCCCCTGCCTTCTGCCAGCCGGCCATGCCCTCGGTCCACACCAGGGTGTCGGCCCCCACCATGCCCCGGGTGATCAGGTCGCGGAGCTGAGTTTCAGGCAGGGGGCCCTTTTGCTGGCCTTCGGATGCATAAAACCAGTTTCGGTTCGACATTTCTTGTTTCCTCGGGGCGCGCACAGGGACACGCGATAGGCGAAACGAACCAGCAAGAGCGCTGGCCGGGGCGGGAAAGCCACATTGTGGCGAAGCGTTTCCAATCCGTACAGTGAGGGACCTCACGCGCTGCGCATGTTTTCCGCTTCAATCTGCAAGTTTTTTATGCCATTTGCCCAGAAAGCTGCCAGATTTGGCGAACGCGAAACGCCGCTCGGGGATGGCAAATTGCCGCTCCGGGAGGCAGAAGGTGCCGGCTCGCGGGACGGCAAGTGCCGCCCCGGGGAGGGCAAGTGCCGCTCCGGGGACGGGCGTCCACGGAAAACCTCAAGGGAAATGAAGGCTTGAACCATGAAACTCGTTGTCGCGATCATCAAACCGTTCAAGCTCGATGAGGTGCGCCAGGCGCTGACCGCGATCGGCGTCCACGGCATGACGGTGACCGAGGTAAAGGGCTATGGCCGCCAGAAGGGTCACACCGAGATCTATCGCGGCGCCGAATATGTCGTGAACTTCCTGCCCAAGCTTCGGATCGAGATCGCCGTCGATACCGAACTCGCCGACAAGGCGGTCAGCGTCATCACCCAGCACGCCCGCACCGGCCAGATCGGCGACGGCAAGATCTTCGTGACGCCGATCGACCACGCGTTGCGTATCCGCACCGGCGAGACCGACAACGACGCACTCTGAACCCTGGAGCGTGATCCCTCGCGACAAGCGCGGAAAGCGTTTGCGCGGAGATCATGCTCAAGCAAGATCGCCGGCAACGACGCCGGCGCACGCCACAACCACACGCCAAGAAACGACGACCGCCGGGGAATGATGATGGGGGCACGAGCTCTTCGTGCAGCGATATCAGCTGCGCCGATCACTGCTGCAATCCAGTTCGCGCAGGCCACGCCGGCCTTCGCGCAAGACTCGGCATCCGGCTCCGGCATCAACGCCGCCGACACCGCCTGGATGATCGTCGCCACCGCGCTGGTGCTGATGATGACGATCCCGGGACTGGCACTGTTCTACTCCGGCATGGTGCGCAAGAAGAACGTGCTGGCGACGATGGCGCAGAGCCTCACCGCCGTTGCGCTCGTCTCGATCCTCTGGGTCACCTTCGGCTATTCGCTGAGCTTCGTCGGCGACGGTCCCTGGCTCGGCTCGCTCGATCGCTGGTTCCTGGCCGGCATCACCATGGACAGCATCAATCCGGCGGCGAAGACCATCCCCGAAGCGCTGTTCATGCTGTACCAGATGACGTTCGCGATCATCACGGTGGCGCTGGTCGCAGGCTCGGTCGCGGACCGCATGCGGTTCTCCGCCTATGTGCTGTTCTCGATCGGCTGGTTCATCTTCGCCTACGTGCCGCTGGCGCATTGGGTGTGGGGCGGCGGCTTCCTCGCATCGGCGGGCGTACTGGATTTCGCCGGCGGTCTCGTGGTGCATCTCTCCGCCGGAATCAGCGGCTTGGTCGCGGCCAAGGTGATGGGCAACCGGCACGGCTATGGCCATGACAATTTGTCGCCGTTCGATCTGTCGCTCGCGGTGGTCGGCACCGGCCTGCTCTGGGTCGGCTGGTTCGGCTTCAACGGCGGTTCGGCGCTCGCGGCCAATTCGCGCGCGGTGATGGCGATCACCGCCACCCATCTTGCGGCCTGCGCCGGCGCGCTGACCTGGGGCGCGATCGAATGGGCGACGCGCCGCAAGCCGTCGGTGCTCGGCATGATCTCGGGTGCGGTCGCGGGGCTCGGCACCATCACGCCGGCATCCGGCTTCGTCGCGCCGTGGCACGGCGTCATCATCGGCATCATTGCCGGCCTGGTCTGCTTCTGGGCCTGCACCTGGCTGAAGCATCGCTTCAAATATGACGACTCGCTCGACGTGTTCGGCGTGCACGGCATCGGCGGCCTGACCGGCACGCTGCTTGCGGGCGTGTTCGCGGCCTCGGCGATCGGCGGCACGTCCGGCCTGCTCGAGGGCAATCCCAAGCAGCTGCTGATCCAGCTCTACGGCGTCGCGGCCACCTTTGTCTGGTGCGGCGGCGTCACCTTCGTGCTGCTCAAGCTGGTCAGCGCCTTCGTCCCGCTACGTGTCTCGATGCAGCAGGAGCTCGAAGGTCTCGACATCTCCCAGCATGGCGAGGCGTTGCAATAAGCCGTCCGGCTCGCCCCGTCCTGAACCTCGCGCCAGTTCCGGCTTGCGCGACACATAAGTGTATGCTTATGTATCGTCATGGTCGATACCGACATCTTCAAGGCGCTGGCCGATCCGACCCGCCGCAAGGTCTTTGAGAAGCTGGCCGGCGGCAGCCTGAACGCCAGCGCCTTGCGCGACGGACTTGAGATCAGCCAGCCGGCGATATCGCAGCATCTGGCGGTGCTGCGCGCGGCAGGGCTGGTGCGCGAGCAGCGCCAGGGCCGCTTCGTGAATTATGAGGTCGACCCGGACGGCATCGCCAGCATCGGGATCTGGCTCGCCCGCTACCGCGCCTATTGGCCGAAGCGCATCGAAGCGCTCTCCGACCTGTTGAAGGACATGGATCAATGAGTGACGCAGTTGAGCCTGATCATGCCGACGCCGACCTGGTGCTCGAATACGAGCTCGATGCACCGCCTGAGAAAGTGTGGCGTGCGGTGACGATTCCGGCCCTGCGCGAACGCTGGCTCCCGGATTGCGACCTCGCGGAGGCTGAACCCCTCTCATCAATCGCTGGCGAGGAGGTGCGCTTCCGGCTGCGCGAGTCCGAGCCGCCGTTTCGCGAAAGCCATGTCACCTTCCGGATCGAGCCGAGCGAGGCCGGCGGCACCCGCTTTCGCATCATCCAGGAAGCCTGCGGCCATCGCGCAAACCGGCCGCAAGCGGCCAACACCAACTGCCGCACGTTGATGCGCGCGGCCTGACCCCGCACTTCATCACCCGCTGAGACTTCATCACCTGCAGACATGGAGGTCGCCGATGCGCGACATGATGCAACTCGTCCCTATGGTCGTCGAGCAGTCGAGCCGCGGCGAACGTTCCTTCGACATCTATTCCAGGCTCTTGCGCGAGCGCATCATCTTCCTGAACGGTGAGGTCAATGATGCGATGTCCGGCCTGGTCTGCGCCCAGCTGCTGTTCCTCGAGGCCGAGAATCCGCACAAGCCGATCAACCTCTACATCAACTCCTATGGCGGCGTGATCACCAGCGGGCTTGCGATGTACGACACCATGCAGTTCATCAAGGCGCCGGTGCACACGCTCTGCATGGGCACGGCGCGCTCGATGGGATCGTTTCTGCTGATGGCCGGCGAGCCCGGTCACCGCGCCGCGCTTCCGAATGCGAGCCTCCACGTGCATCAGCCGCTCGGCGGCTTCCAGGGCCAGGCATCCGACATCCTGATCCATGCCACCGAAATGCAGGAGACCAAGCGGCGCATCATCCGGCTCTATGCGCAGCACTGCGGGCGCACCGAGGGCGACGTGGAACGGACCCTGGATCGCGATCACTTCATGTCCGCGCAGCAGGCGCTCGAATGGGGGCTGATCGACAGGGTTTTCGCCGAACGCGACGCCGCCTAAAAGTATGATCCGGTGCCGCGCCGATATCGGCCGCTAGTGTGCTGAATGCGAAGTTCGTGCGATTTCGCGGCAACCACCTTCACGAACTTCGCATTCATAAAGCACACTAGAATCATAAGTTTGCTAGTGTCCTTATCGAATCCGAAGTTCGTCCCGAAGGTGCGGCGAATGATGCGAACTTCGGATTCGGGACACTAGAGCGGCCGCACCGTTTCATGACAGCGCCATCGATTTACGCTTCAGCTCGGTGTGCGGCGCGACGGCCCGCGCGGCATCGGGACCGATCGATCCTCCACGCTTGCCGCCGCGGCGATCGATCAGGCTCGCGACGACAGTGCGCCGCGCGGAACGAGGCGTAAGCGAATGGTCGGCGTTCGGCAGCGTCAGCCGCGTCACGCCAGGGATGCTCGTGAGCCGTTTGCCGTCGTGGCCGAAATGGCGTGCGATCTCCTGCAGGCTGAGATCACCGTCCGAGGTGACCATGAGGACGCGTACGTCGCGACTGCAAAGCTCGCGCATCCAGCGCTCGACGCGGTTACGACCAAGCAGGGCTGACGGATGCGTCGCCGACAACGTCGACTTGACGGCTTCCAAACAGCGCCGCACCAGCCGCGCGGCCTTGCCTGCCATTGGCAGCTTCCAGACCGACCTGGTCGTGATCGCAGGCTTCTCCGCCGGATCGACCTGCTGCTGATTTCCGAGATTCGCCTTCGAGGCTTCGTATGCTTTCCAGACCGTCAGCTCCAGCGCATAGGAACTGTTCCAGGCAAAGCAGAGCGGGTTGATCATGGTCAGGGCACGTACGCGGCGGTCTGCGCGCGCGGTGTGCAGGGCCTGGAAGGCGCCCGAGCATGTACCCACAAGCTCGACCTTGGCAAAGCCCGCCCGCTGCATCCAGTCGATCGCCGCGCTGACGTCGAGGTGGGTGCTGGAATCATAGAGGAACAGACGATCGCTTGCAGCATCGTCGCTCAGGCCGATGCCCGGCAGGTCGATGCGCAGCGACGCCACGCCGGCGGCCGCCAGCTCGCGCGCCGCCTCAACCGTGCCGCGCGCCCAGCCGACATGCGGCACGCCGCCGGAGTTGAGGAAGATGACCGGATCGGCCGCAGCATGGCTGACACGCGGCCGGGTCAGCACCCCACAGATCGATGACGCCTGCCCGATCACAACCGGCTCTTCCGTGTAGTGCGCCCCCTCCAGTACCTCGCGGCCGGGCAAGGATTCGACGCGCTGAACCGCGCCGGCGACGGCTCGATCGGACAGCCAGTCCGTCCAGCAACCGACAACGTCGGCCGGAATCCGGTTCACGGTCGGGTCGCACATGAGCAGATGATAGTCCTTGAACTGCACAATCGTCGTGCTTTCGACCGAAGTCCGGCCATCGCGGATTTCAGAGACTGCCAACGGCTGTCCATTCGCGATCAAAAGCATCGGCATTGGCGGAAGGGCCGCGACGGCCCGCCGCCAATCGAGCGTCGACAGATCGGCGAGCGTCTCATGCGAAAGCAGGAAACCGACGGCTTCGCGTCCCTCGGCGAGAGTCGCCTCGCTCGCAGCGCTCTTGGCGAGCGCCCCATCGATCACGCGCGAAATCGCCGTGATTTCGCGCACATAGGTTTTGCCGGAACCCGGTGGCGCCAGCAAAGCAAGGCCCGCCACGTCATCGCGTCCCACTGCGGCGAGCGGGGCCAGCAGCGCACCGAGCCGGAAGCCGGCGAGGACGACATCCTCCACGCCGCAATCCCGCTTCAACCGGTCGATCGCCGCGCCGATGCTTGCAGTCCAGGCCATCACCTGGCCTGGCGCCGCGTGGTCGCCGGCCGCGTTGCCGCAGCCGGGATAGTCGAACAACAGGGTAGGCAGGCCCGCCGCGGCCGCCTTGTCGGACAACAGCTTCAGGAACCGGCGACTGCACAGATCCTCATGACCGTGCGCGCCGGCAATGACGACACCCCGCCTTCCCTTCGCTTCGTTCAGCCAGCCGATGGTATCGGCAAAGACAACTGGTTTCATGTCATGCTCCCGGCGGACTCATTTGTCCGCCCGACTTCCAATTCTTCTGCTCTGGGCGCCTCGTAGCTCATGTCGCGATCGGCATTGAGCGCCGTCACTGTGCCGCCAGGCGTCGCCACATCGGGACCGTCAAGGCCGACCTCCCGCTCGGTACCCGGCATCAGGTGAAAATTGTTCTCCCCTGGAACGAACAGATCGTCCTGGATGGACACGTGATAGGCCGCGCGTTTGCAGGCGAGCCGCAGCCGCCACGCGTCCTTCCGGCGCACCAAACTCACAGTCAGGCCCACATCGCGCCGCGCGGTCATCACATCCGGCAGCACATGGAAGGCCTCGGCAAGGACCTTGCCGTCGTCGTCTTCAAGCCTTGCCACGGTGACTTCATGTCCGGGCGGCCCGAAGCGATAGGCGTAGGAGATATCGAAAAAGGAGCCGAGCACCGAGAAGGCCGAAAGCGACATGCCACCGTGCGCCGGCACGCTGATCGGCCGGCGCGCCGACACCACCGCCGTGACGCCGTCCCGTAGACAGGTCAGGGACAATGTCGCCTGGACAATCTTCACGGTATCGTTGACGGCATGGACGGTCAGCCCGTTGACGCCCTCGTCGCTCAGGATCAGCCGCAGCGGGGCAAATGCCCGCCTGAGCCCGTGCCAGACGGGTTTCGGCCGGCCGGTCGAATCGACCATGCCCCAGCCCGCACCCGGCCGCAAATCCTTCCAGAAGAACAGCAGCGCTCCGGCCGTCAGCGAACAGGGCCTGCGCCATTCGTCGATGGTGCGCTCCACCACCTCGGTTGTCACCGCGCGGGAAAGCTCGAGATAGCGACTGGTATTCTCGATGCGCAGCCGGCGCGGGTCGACGGAAAAATGCGTCTCCAGATAATGCTCGCGCACATCCTCGAAGTCCCAGGAGGCGCCGACGTCGCGCGGCACACCCGCCTTCCAGCGCGGATCGTGCACCGGCGGCACAGGCAGTTGCGCATCCAGCGTTGCCTTGTCAGGCACGTTGGCAAAGGCAAGGCATTCGCTCGCAAAGCGCACCTCGGCCCGGCGCGCGTCATCCAGCGGACGGCAATAGGCACCGACCCCGTAGTAATGCGTCGGCCCGCCATCGGCCGTGAACGGCAGGTTGCCGCCGGATGGCGATGACGTCACAAGCACCACGTCGGGACGCTGCGCTTCGGCGATGGGGCGCACCACCTTGTCGAACCAGGGCGTCGGGTCCATCGACATCGGCAAGCCCATCATCGCCGCCTGCTGCGCCACCTCGCTGCCGCCGCACAGAACGGCGAGCGATGGCGAATGCCTGAGCCGCCCGAGCAGATTCCCGACCTCGCGCGAGAGCGACGCCTGCCAGGCTTCGTCCTTCGCCGGATAGTCGAAATTGGCGAGCATCAGGTCCTGCCAGACCAGGATGCCCATCTCGTCGCAAAGCTCGTGAAATGCGTCGCTCTCATAGACGAACGTGCCGCCGACCCTGAGCATGTTGACCCCGGCCCGCCGTGCAAGATCGAGGTCACGCGCGACGTCCGCGCGTGAGGACGGCAGCCGCACCGGATCGGACGGCGTCCACACGGCGCCGCGGCAAAAGACGGATACGCCATTGACGACCAGCCGAAAGCCGCGGCCGTCGGCGCCACGATCGATCTCGATATGCCGGAAGCCGACGCGGCCGAGTGCAATTCGCATCGGGCCGAGCGTCAGGACGACCTCGTGCAACGCCGGCTCACCATGGCTGTTCGGCCACCATGGCGCAACATCAGCGATATCCAGTCTTGCCGTCAGCCGCGTGACTGTCTCGGCCGTCAACGCGGCGACAGCGCCCGCACAGGCGATCATGGCCGGCGTGGCGTCCAACGGCTCGACCAGCGTGACCGTGACTGAAAGATGCCCTGTCGTACCGGAGAGGTCGGCCCGCATCTGCACATCGCGCACGGCTTGACGATCGGTCTCGCGGATCAGCTTGATCGGCCGCCACGGTCCGACGATGTCGAAGCCCGGGGACCAACCCGGCATATGGCCGATCAGCGTGGTCCGCACGAGCCTCAGCCGCTGATCATCGATCATGCGCGGCCTCCAGCGCGCACGCGGACCGGTCAAGGTTTCCAGATGGCGCTTGAGGCTGCGGAATGCGATGACCAGTTGCTCGCCGCCGGCAAGCGTCAGAGCCACATCATGGCGCTCGAACATCGAGGTCGAGGACAGCACGAGGCGATCGTCGAGCCAGACCTCCGCGACCGTCGCCAAGCCGTCAAATACAAGACGGACGGGTCCTGCGGCATCGAGCCGGCGACGATACCAGACGTCCTGGTCGTGCAGCGGAGCGGGATGGTTGCGGTCCCAGCGGCCAAGTGCTTCCAGCGCGGCTGCGGCCGTGCCGGGGCACGCCGCCTCCAGCCATTCGGCACTGCCGTCGGCCGCGGCCGGAGACGCCCACGCGCCGGCCGGCGAGACGACCATGCGCCAGCCGCCGTCCAGGAGCTCGGCCGTCTCGGTCGTCGACACAAAAGTGTCCGTGCACACACGCATTCCCATGACCGGCAAGCCAGTCCTATGCTGCCTTACTGGCGAGATCCGTCATACGGCCGTCCAGCGCGTCCATCACCGTTTGCCAGGCCTTGGCCATAGGCCCGATACCGTCCGCGAGCCCGTCGAACCGATGTCGGGCCATGGCGCGGGCGAGCTTGAATTGCATGACCTTGGCGCCCTCGGCGATCGCCGCGGCGGCTTCGATCGCCTCAGAGAGACTGGTCTCGCCTTGCCGGCCCAGCCATTCCAGATGACTGGAAAGGAGTTCGAAATTGGCGCCCACCTGCCGCAACGTGTTGAAGGCGTAGACGTGAAAATACTCCGGTGACCGGCCGGCCAGCACCTCGGCATGACGGCCGAACACGGCCGCGTAGGCATCGAGCGGATTGCGCTTCGGCCTGCGCCGCAGATGCTGCGCGAGGATCTCGGTAGCCGCACCGACCGGATCGCGCGAAGGGCGCGTGGCGTCGAATTTGACGAACTCGGCGTAAGGAAACAGCGGCAGGCCGCCGGCCGGCGCGCCGTCGCGCTGTCCGAAAATGCCGTCGTAGTCCTCGCCGTCGAGCGCAAAGTAGCCGTCGTTGTGGAAGTAGGCCATGTGGCGGCGCCCGGGAATGAGCACATTGATGCCGACCGTCGTCTTGGAATGGCCGGTGCGATAGGTGATGCCCTTAGTGTCGGGCAGATGGAAGGCGTCGACCTCGACCAGCGGCAGCCGCCCGCGCTCGATCTGATTGAGAACATGCGTCTCCAGGCGATCGAACACGGACAGTTCCTGGATATCCAGGCCGGCCAATCGCTGCAGGTCGGCCGTCGGGAATTTGAAGAACGTGAACTGGTCGCCTTCGAAATCCTGCGCGACGGTGAAGCCGAGCGCCGCGACCGGGTCATTCCCGGTGGCATGCATCACCTCGATCAGCAGATCGACATAGCAGTTGGTCTGTGGCCATCGCCGCTCCGGATCGTGCAACCAGTGCGGCTTGTGGGCGGCCGGATCGAGCCCGGCGATGGCGCTCTTCATTTCAGTTGTCCCAAATCAGTTGCTCCAAAGCGTCTCGCGCACGGAAGCCGGCCAGGCCTCGACGTCAGGGCCGTGATGGCGGAACAGCGCGAGCGCCACGCGCTCCAGCCCGAAGCCGACGCAGGCCGAGTGGCACAGGCTGCCATCCGCGAACTTCAAGCCCCAGGTCTGGCCGAAATGGTCGCGATGGTAGTTGAAGGACAAGCAGGCCGTCGGTTTCTCGATACTGGTCACCGGGATCAGCAGCTCGAACTTGAGTCCTTCGTCGCGCTGGTTGTTGGCCATCATCTTGCCGCCGCGGCCGAAGAACGGATCGTTGGCGAGGTCGACCTCGCATGGCAGGTCGAGTGATTCGATCATCGCCTTGCCGCGCTCCAGCCAGCTTTCGCGGAAGGCGCACACCTGCTCGGCCGTCCCGATGCGGACGAATTCGCGCATGCGGAACAGCTGCATGCGCGCCGGATCCTTGGAAGGCTCGTGGCGGAAGCAATAGGAGGAAAGCTCGAACAGGACACCGTCGTCGGGCACCGGACCGCGCGCGGCAACGGTCGGATAGAGCGGATAGCATGCGGCCGGCGTCAGCACCACGTTCGTCGCCTGCTGCAGTTCGGTCCAGTCCTCTCCCGCGGCCATCATGCCGAGAAGCTGCGCATGCTCGCGCTCGCCGCCCATAAAGGAATGCACGCAGCCCGCAAGCTGCGGGAAACTCTTCATGTAACCGCTGCCTTCAAGCGTGGCGCGACTCATGCCCGGCGGGAAGTGGATGCGGGTTGCCTTGTCCGGCGCTCCGATGCTGGTCACGAGCCGCTCAAAGCGCTCGATCACGTCTTCGAAAACGCCGGAGCGGCCATAAAGCCCGTCTACTCCGGTCCTGAACAGGATGCTCTTGTCGAACAGAGTGTCGAGCAGGCTCGTGGCATCGAACGTCTTGGCGTCCATCTCAACCTCTCAGGCTGGTATCAAAGCGGCTCATCAGCAGGAGCGTCGCGGTGTTGGAAAGAATGCGGTCGTTCGAAATCATCACCGGCGCGGAGGTCACGTCGCGCAGATGCCTGCCGACGCTGAACGGCGTGCCGTTCTTGTAGCCGACGATGCCGTTGATCTGCATGGCGAGCCGCACGATCGCCCCCGCCTTCTCGCTCGCGGCGACCTTCAGCGCGTTGATCTCGGCGGTGAAGCCGATCGAGGAGAGCGCGTCGTCATTGCCCTTGGCCGCATCGAAGCGGTGAATGGCCGCCGTGAGATGACCCTTCATCTCCTGAAGCAGGGCGGCCGCTTCGGCGAGCCGTAGCGCGCCCGGCGGGAGACTTCCATCCGCCTGCTTGCGCGCCGCAGCCTTGACGAACGCTTGCGCACGATTGAAGGCGTCGGTGGCGATACCGAACCAGGTCGCGGCCCAGAAGATATGCGAGCTCGCCAGCATCGACTGCGCCGCGATCTCCGAGAACGGCTTGGGGAAGATCTGCGCCGCGTCACCGTGCGCGACAAGATGGAAACCGTCCGAACAGGTGCCGCGCATTCCGAGCGTGTCCCATACGGAGGTGCGCTCCAGCGTGCGGTTCAGGTCTGCGGGAATGACAACCATCACCTGATCGGAGCTTGCGGCGTCCGGCGCGCGCCGCGCCGTGGCGAGAATTGCGTCGGCATGGCGGCCGTAGGAAATGACGGTCGCTTCCTTGGTCAGCGAGAAACGGCCGTCCGCCACTTCAACCGCACAGATCGAATTCCGCAAATTGCCGCCGATCCCGGCTTCCGTGGTCGCGGAGGCCATCAGCAACTGCTCAGCCGCAATGCGACGCATATAGGCCAGATGCCAGTCGCTGGCGCCGCCGTGGCTGACGAAGCTCGACGTCTTGATCTGATGCATGGCGTAGATCATGGCGCTCGAGCCGCACGCCTGGGCGAGCTGGACGATGAGATCAGCGATCTCCATCGTGCCCAATCCCTCCCCGCCATGCTCGACGGGGATCGCGACGCCGAGCAGGCGCTCGCGCTTCAATACTTCGATGGTGTCGGCCGGAAAACGGCTCTCGCGGTCAACCGCGTCGACCTGCTGCGCGGCGATCTTGGCGACCCGACGCATGCGCTCGGCCGGCGTGCCGGCAGAGGCCGGCACCGGCTCTATCATTCTCACCACGCTCATGGTGTTACGCCGCCTGCTGTGTAAGCCGCGAAACGGCGTCCGCGACGTTGGAGAGCGACGAGAAGGTCCGTCGCGTGAGCATCGCTTCGGGAAACTCGATGTTGAACTCTTCCTCAAGCGCCAGCATCACCTGCACCGTGGCGAAGGATGTCAGCCCTGCGTCATAGAGATTCGTGTCGTCGGTGATCGTGCTGAAATCCAGCGAAATCATCGGCTGCTGCTCGAGCAGCGCGCGGATACGATCAATCATGATGGCCCACCTGTCACTGAAGTACGTATAAAGGCGGCCAATAGCGCACCGACAGCATCGGCAGCGTTAACGCCGGAAATACAACGTGGCAGACGGCTAACGTTCAGTAACGAGCACTGCCGAAAGTGCGGGACTTGTACCGTCCTGGTGCGCTTTGCCGCATACGGCCCTGGTCCGCCTCGCGCAGAACGGCGCGGCGATGATGCCCGCCACTGGCTTCGCTTGTCTTCGCGGATCTCGGCGCAGGTCACGTCCCGGGGGCGGGAATTTCAGGCAAGCCGATGAAGCCCAACGGCAAATTCCCTCGGCGCAATCCGTCCGGCGGGCTCGCGAATCGGCGGCCGATCGAGAGGCTGCGGAACAGCCTGGCAGCTGTGTCTGGATACCGTACCCTGCACTGTGGCTGAGCAGAATTGTGTTCGGAGTTGGCCGTGCCTGCGTTCTAGACAGGCCTGACCATATTTTAGGCGCGACGGAATAGCGCAGGGGCAACTCCCTCCCGCAAAGCGGGAAAAGGTCCGGATTCATAATCCATTAGCGAACTCCGACCGTTTGGCACGGCATTTGATTCTAAGGGTCCAGGCTGTGCCCGCGTAGTGGATGTCCTCCGCGTGGTGAACCTCAGTCGAAACTCCCGGTGTTCATTCGCACCGGGCCCAAGCGGGGATAGGACTCATGAAAATTGTTATGGCGATCATTAAGCCATTCAAGCTCGAAGAGGTCCGTGACGCCCTGACCGCCATTGGCGTTCACGGTCTCACGGTGACGGAAGTCAAAGGCTACGGCCGCCAGAAAGGCCACACGGAAATCTATCGCGGCGCCGAATATGCCGTGAGCTTCCTGCCCAAGATCAAGATCGAGGTCGCGGTCAATTCCGATCAGGTCGACAAGACCATCGACGCCATCACCTCCGCCGCCAAGACCGGTCAGATCGGCGACGGCAAGATCTTCGTCATCAGCCTCGATCACGCCGTGCGCATCCGCACCGGCGAGGCCGATGCCGCGGCCCTCTGATTTCGCGCTCAAACCTTAAGACCTCAGGAGTGAAATAACATGACGTTCAAGCGTCCCTACGGCGCGGGACTTGCGGCCCTTGCAGTCGGCCTGTTCGCCGCGACCGCCGCCTATGCCGAGCCGACCGTCAACAAGGGCGACAACGCCTGGATGTTGACCTCGACGGTGCTGGTGCTGCTGATGACCATCCCCGGACTCGCGCTGTTCTATGGCGGCCTGGTCCGCTCCAAGAACATGCTCTCGGTGCTGGCGCAGGTGTTCTACACGGTCTGCCTCGTCACCGTGCTCTGGGCCCTCTACGGCTACAGCCTCGCCTTCACCGGCGGCTCCGACTTCATCGGCGGCTTCTCCAAGGCCTTCCTGATGGGCGTCACGCCGGACTCGAAGGCGGCGACCTTCTCGGTCGACGCCAACATCTCGGAGCTCGTCTATATGTGCTTCCAGATGACCTTCGCGGCGATCACGCCGGCCCTCATCGTCGGCGCCTTCGCCGAACGCATGAAGTTCGCGGCGATTGCGCTGTTCATCCCGCTCTGGGTGACCCTGATCTACTTCCCGATCGCGCACATGGTCTGGTACTGGCCGGGTCCGGACGCGATCCAGGATGCCGCCAAGGCGCTCGCCGCCGCGGCTGACGGTGCGGCCAAAACCGCGGCGCAGGCCAAGCTCGACGAGATCAACGCCGATGCCGGCTGGATCTTCAAGAAGGGTGCGATCGACTTCGCGGGCGGCACCGTCGTGCACATCAACGCGGGTATCGCCGGCCTGGTCGGCGCGCTGCTGATCGGCAAGCGCACCGGTTACGGCAAGGAGCTGATGGCTCCGCACTCGCTGACCATGACCATGATCGGCGCCTCGCTGCTCTGGGTCGGCTGGTTCGGCTTCAACGCCGGCTCCAACCTCGAAGCCAATGGCGGCGCTGCGCTCGCCATGACCAACTCCTTCGTGGCCACCGCCGCGGCGGCGCTGTCGTGGATGTTCGCGGAATGGATCATCAAGGGCCATCCCTCGCTGCTCGGCGCGCTGTCGGGTGCGGTCGCGGGCCTCGTCGCGGTGACCCCGGCGGCCGGCTTCGCCGGTCCAATGGGCGCCATCGTGCTCGGCCTCGTGGTCGGCGTGGTCTGTCTGTTCTTCTGCACGGTGGTGAAGAACGCGCTCGGCTATGACGACTCGCTCGACGTGTTCGGGGTCCACTGCGTCGGCGGCATCGTCGGCGCGCTCGGCACCGGCATCCTCGTCAACCCGGCGCTCGGCGGTGCAGGGATCATCGACTACACCGCGATCCCGCCGAAGGTCGCCGACTACGACTTCGCGGCGCAGATGATCTCGCAGGTTTGGGGTGTCGGCACTACGCTGGTGTGGTCGGGCATCGGTTCGGCGATCCTCTACAAGATCGTCGACGTGATCGTCGGCCTGCGCGCAAACGTCGAGACCGAGCGTGAAGGCCTCGACATCACCGAGCACACGGAGCGCGCCTACAACATGTAAAATTAACGGCCCTCGAGGGCCGTTGATTTGGGTTCTCCCGGGGCGCGACCTCCCCAAGCGGTCGTTCCCAGAACTACGGTCCGGACACATACCCGGCAATGTCCGGGCCGTTGAGGGGCTCCAGCGCAAGCTGGGGCCCCTTTCTTTTTTCCGCGGCTTGAGAAAATATTGTCGGAATTGCCTGCCATTGTGGAATGACAGGCTACAAACAACGAAAACGGGAGGATGTCATGAAGGTGCAGGGCAGGTGCTATTGCGGCAACGTGCGCTATGAGGCCGAGGGTGAGCCGATGATGGCGGCGCAGTGCCTGTGCCGGGAATGCCAGTACATCACGGGCGGCGGACCGAACATGTTCATGGCGATGCCGACCACCGGCTTCAAATACACCGCCAGCGAACCCAAGCAGTTCACCCGCAAGGACCTCGACCGCGCCGTGACGCGCGAGTTCTGCCCGGAATGCGGCACGCATCTCGTGACCAAGGTGCCGGGCCTGCCCGCCACCATCCTGAAGGTCGGCACCTTCGACGACCCCTCGGTGTTCACCCCGCAGATGACGATCTACACCTGCGACAAGCAGACCTTCCACCACCTGCCCGAGGGCAAGCCGTCGTTCGAGAAGCTGCCGGCGCGGTAGCCGCCCCGCATCGGGGTGCGTAGCCCGGATGGAGCGCAGCGCAATCCGGGCTACGATGCTCGAGCCCTGTCAGTCGATCAGGACCTCCTCGGCGGGCAACTCGGCCGGCGCGCCGTTGCGCAAATAGCGTTCGAGGATGTCGGCAAGCGCGAGCGGCGTCAGGCGCTCCCGCGCGCGGGATAGATCGGCGATCGGCCACCAGCGGAAGCAATCGAGCACTCTTGCCTCGGCCTCGTCGGCCATCACGGGCGCGAAGCGATCCGCGTGAACGATCCGGTACTCTTCCTTTTGAGAGATCCGCCGGCCGTCCCAATTGAAGGTGTGGTGACGCCGCCAGACGACGGGGCCGTAGGCGAAATCGACCAGCCCCAACTCCTCGACCAGTTCCCGCTGCAGCGTCGCTTCCGCCGTCTCGTCGCCCTCGGCGCCGCCGCCCGGCGCGATCCAGAAGCACTCGCCGCCGTGCGGCGGGCGAATCCGCATCAGCAGCACTTCGCGCTTGCCGGTGATGATGAGCGCCCGGACGGCGCGGCGGTGGATCATGTCTCGGAGCAATTTCGATACGCTTTCTAGGGTCAGCGCTGATATCACGCGCCGGCCGATCGTGCCGCGCCGCCGATGGTTAATCGCGTCTTAACCTCGCCCTATCTATGGTGACTTGATCGGTTTACGGTCGGCGCCCCTACCCTCCGACCGCAGTGAAAGTGCTGGCATTTCAATCATGGCAATGACCGCCTCATCCGGCTTGGCGCAGGGCGCCGGCGATGTCGCATCCGCCGGCCAGGCCGAGCGTTCCCCTTTCCTGCGCACGACCGAGCTGCTGGCGCCCTATCAGCCTGCCAAGCCCTTGATTACGTTGTCATTAGGCGAGCCGCAGCACCCCGTGCCCGATTTCGTCGGGCCGGTGCTGGCAAAACATACCGCCGAATTCGGCCGCTACCCGATCGCCAAGGGCATCGAACCGTTCCGCCGCGCCGTCGCGACCTGGCTGGGAAGCCGGTTCCAATTGCCGCGGCCGGTCGATCCGGAGAGCGAGGTGATGGTGCTGAACGGCAGCCGCGAGGGGCTGTTCTTAGCCGCGATATCAGCCTCGCGCTATGTCGCACCGCGCAAGGGCCGGCCGGCGATCCTGATGCCGAACCCGTTCTACCCGGCCTACGGCGCCGGCGCCCGCGCGGCCGGTTGCGAACAGATCTACCTGCCGACCACGCTCGGCAACGGTTTCCTGCCTGACCTTGATTCGATCGACGAGGCGACGCTGGCGCGCACCGTCGCGTTCTTCATTGCCTCGCCCGCCAATCCGCAGGGCTCGGTCGCCTCGCGCGCTTATTTCACGCGGCTGAAAGAGCTCGCCGATCGCTTTGGCTTCATCATCCTGAGCGACGAGTGCTACTCGGAGATCTACACCCGCGAGGCGCCGGGCAGCATTCTCGAATGCGCCGGTCACGACTTCAGCAATGTCGTGGCGTTCCAGTCGCTGTCGAAGCGCTCGAACCTGCCGGGCATGCGCGTCGGCTTCGCCGCGGGCGACAGAAAGTTTCTGGCCGCGTTCCACGAGCTGCGCAATGTCGCCGCACCGCAGGTGCCGGTGCCGCTGCAGCATGTCGCGGTCGCCGCCTATAGCGACGAGGCGCATGTCGAGGAGAACCGCAGGCTCTATCGCATCAAGTTCGATTTCGCCGACCAGATCCTCGGCAACCGCTACGGCTACAAGCGTCCGGCGGGCGGCTTCTGCGTCTGGCTCGACGTCTCCGAGCGCGGCGGCGATGAGGCGGCGGCGGTCAGGCTCTATCGCGACGCCGGCGTGCGCGTGATTCCCGGCAGCTACCTGGCGCGCCTGCAGAACGACGGTTCCAATCCGGGTGCGGGCTATATCCGCCTTGCGCTCGTCTCCGACAGTGAATCGACGGCCGAGGCGATGCATCGCCTGGTCGAAACCCTGGGTTAATCGCGAAGCGCGAAGATTGAGTATGCCAGCGATCGAACGTGTCATCCCCCTGGTCGGCCATCTGCCGCTCTCGCTCCGCGAGGCGCTGGCGCGACGGCTGCGCGAACTCACCGGGCTCGGCCTGATCGCGCTATCCGGCGCCATCACGGCGGCGCTGATGACCTGGTCGGTGCAGGATCCGTCGCTGAGCCACGCCACCTCGCGCGCGATCCGCAACGTGCTCGGCTATCCCGGCGCGATCGGCGCCGACCTGTTGATGCAGATCCTCGGGCTTGGCGCGATCATGTTGGTGCTGCCGGTCGCGGTGTGGGGCTGGCGGATGCTGACGCATCGCCCGTTCGACCGCGAGGCGCTGCGGCTCGGCTGCTGGATCCTGTGCACGGTGATCGCGGCGGGCTTCGCCAGCTGCTGGCCGCACAACACTGCATGGCCGCTGCCGACCGGGCTCGGCGGCGTGGTCGGCGACGCGCTGCTGCGTGCGCCGGCTGTCGTGTTCGGCCCGCCCGGCTTCATCTATCGCGTCATGCTCGGCTCGATCCTGTTCGTCGCGATGGCGGCAAGCTTCCTGTTCGCCTGCGGCTGGGGCGCCAAGGAGCAGGACGACGAGTTGACGCCGATCTCTGACGACGACGAGCCGTTCGTCGAGGAAGAAGACAACGACCGCAGCTCGGTCTCGCTGGGCTGGCTGTTCCATGCGCTGATGAGTGCCAAAGCGCGGCTTGGCTGGCTGCTGGCCACCGCCTACAAATCGCTGGTCTCAAGCGGCGCGCAGGGCCGCAGCGCTGCGTTCGAGCGCCAGGAGCCGAATATCGGCGGCGGCCGCTCGGCGCCCTCGATCGCGCCCGCGCATGAAGATCATGATGAGGACGAAGCTGAAGCTTTCGACGTCGAGGAAGAGGAGGACGAGGAGGAAGAAGCTCCCGCCGCCCGCGCCCCGCGCAAGAAGGCTGAGCCGAAGCCAAAGAAGAAGAATTCCGACAAGTTCGAGCTGCCCTCGGTCTCCGTGCTCAGTGCGCCGAAAGCCAGCGATCGACAGCCGCTGAGCAAGGCCGAGCTCGAAACCAATTCGCGCTCGCTCGAAGGCGTGCTGCAGGACTTCGGCGTGCGCGGCGAGATCGTCAAGGCCAATCCCGGCCCGGTGGTCACGCTGTACGAGCTCGAGCCGGCACCCGGCATCAAGTCGTCGCGTGTGATCGGGTTGTCCGACGACATCGCGCGCTCGATGAGCGCGCTGTCGGCCCGCGTCGCCGTGGTTGCCGGCCGCAACGCGATCGGCATCGAGCTGCCGAACGCGCATCGCGAGAAGGTCTATCTGCGCGAGCTTCTGGTCGCCAAGGAAAGCGTCGATTCGGTTGCGAAGCTGCCGCTGTGCCTCGGCAAGACGATCGGCGGCGACCCCGTCATCATCGACCTGGCGCGCACGCCGCACATGCTGATCGCCGGCACCACCGGCTCCGGCAAATCGGTCGCGATCAACACCATGATCCTGAGCCTGGTCTACCGGCTGCGGCCGGATCAGTGCCGCCTGATCATGGTCGATCCGAAGATGCTCGAACTCTCCGTCTACGACGGCATCCCGCACTTGCTGACGCCCGTCGTCACCGATCCGAAGAAGGCGGTGGTGGCGCTGAAATGGGCCGTGCGCGAGATGGAAGAGCGCTACAAGCGGATGGCCAAGCTCGGCGTGCGCAACATCGACGGCTACAATGCGCGCCTCGTCGAAGCCAAGGCCAAGGGCGAAGAGCTGACGCGCACCGTCCACACCGGCTTCGACAAGGAGACCGGGAAGGCGATCTACGAGGAAGAGAAGCTCGACCTCGAGCCGCTGCCCTACATCGTCATCATCGTCGACGAGATGGCCGACCTGATGATGGTCGCCGGCAAGGATATCGAAGGCGCGGTGCAGCGCCTCGCACAGATGGCGCGCGCCGCCGGCCTGCATGTCATCCTCGCCACGCAGCGTCCATCGGTCGACGTCATCACCGGCACGATCAAGGCGAACTTCCCGACCCGCATCGCCTTCCAGGTGACGTCGAAGATCGACAGCCGCACCATCCTTGGCGAGATGGGCGCCGAGCAGCTGCTCGGCCAGGGCGACATGCTCTACATGGCGGGCGGTGGCCGCATCAGCCGCGTGCACGGACCGTTCGCCTCGGACGAGGAAGTCGAGAAGGTGGTGCGTCACCTCAAGACGCAAGGCGCCCCGGAATATCTGGAAGCCGTCACCGCGGAAGAGCCGACCGACGAGGACGGCGCCGTGTTCGATGCCACCGGCATGGGCGGCGACGGCGGCGGCGATCTGTTCACGCAGGCGGTTGCGATCGTCAAGCGCGACCGCAAGGCATCGACCTCCTACATCCAGCGCCGGCTGCAGATCGGCTATAACCGCGCCGCCTCGCTGATGGAGCGGATGGAACTTGAGGGCATCGTCGGCCCGGCGAATCACGCCGGAAAGCGCGAAATCCTGGTCGGGGAGGAAGAAGGCCAGTTCTGATCGGGGGCGATCATCACGGAAAAACCATATCTCCCTCGGAAGAGGCGGGATAAAATCCGGCGCAGCGGGACGAGCGTCGAACAGAGACCTGACATATCTGATGGCAAAACACCTCATTGACCGCGGCACGCGCACCGCGCTGGCTCTTCTCGTCACCGCCGCGATCGCCGGCGCTGCGACTGCGCAGAATGCGCCGCCGCCGAAGCCCGCACCCAAGGTCGCGCCAAAGAAGGACGCCGGCGCGCAAACCAATGCGGACAAGGGCCCGACGACGACGGGAGCCACCCAGGCACCGCCGAACCCGGTGATTCCCGATCCGCGCCGCAACGTGCCCGCCAACATCTTCCAGACCTTCGACGCCAACCAGAAGGCGCAGGCGGCCAAGGTTTCGGCCTATCTCTCGTCGCTGCAAACCCTGGTCGGAAATTTCGTCCAGGTCGGCCCCGACGGCACCAAGACCAAGGGCGATTTCTACATCCAGAAGCCCGGCAAGCTGCGCTTCGAATATGACGATCCGAGCCCGATCGAGGTGATCGCGGACGGCTCCTCGGTCGCGGTGCGCGACCGCAGGCTCGCCACCCAGGACGTCTATCCGCTGTCGCAGACCCCGCTGCGCTATCTGCTGTCGGATCGCATCGACCTGATGAAGGACACCAACGTCATCAGCGTCACCGCCGACGACGTGTTCGTCAGCATCACGATCGAGGAGAAGCAGGCGCTGGTCGGCACCAGCCGCTTCCTGCTGATGATCGGCGCCAAGGACGGCAAGCTCAAGCAGTGGACCGTCACCGACCCGCAGGGCTACGACACGACCGTTGCAGTCTACAATCTCGACGCGACGCAGAAGCCCGATCCGGCGCTGTTCAAGATCGACTTCACGACCTATCCCGGCACCTCGCCGGGCTAGCCATTCTGCTCCCTGTGGACAATTGAAATCCGCTGCGAGAACCGTGCTAAGACGCACCTCTCATGCGGTTCTCCGTCACCACCTGGAACATCAATTCGGTGCGCCTGCGCATCGACACCGTCGCCAAATTCCTCAAGAGCGCGCGGCCGGATGTGCTGTGCCTGCAGGAGACCAAATGCATCGACGATGCGTTTCCGCTGAAACGTTTCAAGCGGCTTGGCTATGAGCACGTCGCGCTGAACGGACAGAAGGGCTATCACGGCGTCGCCATCGTCTCGCGCCTGCCGTTCGAGACGACCGACATCAGGACGTTCTGCGACAAGATCGATTCACGGCACATCTCGGTGTCCTTCGGCGAGAAGGCGCAGCTGTCAAAGCCGCTGGTGCTGCATAATTTCTACGTGCCGGCCGGCGGCGACATTCCCGATCCCGCGCTCAACCCTAAATTCGAGCACAAGCTGCAATTCCTCGACGAGATGAAAGCTTGCGAGCCGCTGCATCCGCGCGGCGACGACCGCCACATTCTGGTCGGTGACCTCAACGTCGCCCCGCACGAGAACGACGTGTGGTCGCACAAGCAGCTGCTCAAGGTGGTCTCGCACACCCCGGTCGAGACCGAGAAGTTGCTCGCCGCCCAGGCGCATGGCGAATGGTTCGACATCGCGCGCGAGCGAATCCCGATGTCGGAAAAGGTCTACACCTGGTGGAGCTACCGCGCGGCGGACTGGACCGTCGGCGATCGCGGCCGACGGCTCGATCACATCTGGGTCTCGCGCGCGCTGAAGGATCAGGTCAGCGATTTCAAGATCACCCGGGACGCGCGCGGCTGGGAGCGCCCGTCGGACCACGTGCCGGTGACGGCGGTGATGGAGGTTTAAGGGCGCCGCCGCCCCACCCGTCATCCCGAGGATCAATGAGCTTTCGCGAAGACGACAGCGGCTACGTGCTCAGCTTCCCGCCCGCCATCAAAATATCGCTAGCGAGCTGGCTGGTGCGCAGCGCGAGCTCGTCGCGCAGCCGGCGGGCCGCGGCGGGATCGCTTTCCAGCACGCGCTGGAACAGGCTGCGCGCGACGCGGATCACGGAGCCGCGCTCCAGCGCGGTGGCGGTCGACGGCCGCTTCATCGCGACGATCAATGCGAGCTCGCCGATCAGCGCGCCCGGACCGGCGATGATCTCGGCGCCCCCTTCCTCGACGCGGAAGGTGCCGCGCTGCACGACATAGCCGGCGTCCGCGGCGTCGCCGGCCTTGAACAGCACGTCGCCTGCGTTGAAATCACGTTGCTCGGATCCGATCGCCAGCATGCGCAAGGAGCTCTCGCCCAACAGACGCATTGTCGGGACCCGCTCGAGCAGGGCTACATCATCATCGATCGACATTCAGGTCCGGTAACCGCGGCGCGCCTCGATTTCACGAATCGTTGAGCGCAAAGCGTATCACGGCACCAGCTTGTAGCCACCGGCTTCCGTCACCAGGATTTCCGGGTTGGCGGCGTCCTTTTCGATCTTCTGGCGGAGGCGGTAGATGTGGGTTTCCAGCGTGTGGGTGGTGACACCGGAATTGTAGCCCCAGACTTCCTGGAGCAGGGTCTCGCGCGAGACCGGCATCTGGCCGGCGCGGTAGAGGAAGCGGAGGATCGCGGTTTCCTTCTCGGTCAGCCGAACCTTCCTGGCATTGGCGCCGGTCAGCATCTTTGAGCCGGGCCGGAACGAGTAGGGGCCGACCGAGAACACCGCGTCCTCGCTGGCCTCGTGCTGGCGGAGCTGCGCCCGGATCCGGGCCAGCAGCACCGCGAACCGAAATGGCTTCGCCACATAGTCGTTGGCGCCGGATTCGAGCCCCAGGATCGTATCGGAATCGGTATCGTGGCCGGTCAGCATGATGATCGGAGCTTTGAAGCCGCCCTTGCGGAGCGAGCGGACCACTTCGCGGCCGTCGGTGTCGGGCAGGCCGACGTCCATCAGGACCAGATCGGGGGAATTGGCTTTGGCGGCAGTGGCGCCCTTGGCGCCGGTGTCGACTGCGGAGGCTTCGAATTCCTCGTGCAGCGACAGCTGCTCGACCAGCGTATCGCGCAGATCGGTATCGTCATCCACGATCAAGATCTTGCGGGCATTGGCCATAGGTACAATCCTTCGGGGCGGGGCGGTCAGAAGCGGAGGGCGCTTATGGCCGTAACATCGGCTAGATATGTGCTCAGGTAGGCGATTGTTACCGATTCACAAGGCAACGCAGTCTACCTCAAATCCGGCGGGGCAGGACGTGAATGTCCTGTAATGCCGGGAGATAGGATGTTCTGAACCTCCAAGGCAAGCTCAGTTTGGAACGATTCTTAGGGGAAGGTCAGCTATTTCAATCACTTATATGACAGACAAACGTGATCGCCCGCTCTCCATCGTCGAGGTCCGAGCAGCCGCCGGCGACCCGCGCCGGGGCTGGCTGTCGGCCGACGGCTGGACCGTGCCGGTGGCACTCGGGCGCGGCGGAATCGTCGCCAACAAGCGCGAGGGCGACGGCGGCACGCCGCGCGGCGTCTTCCATCCGCGCCAGCTCTGGTGGCGCGCCGACCGGCACCAGCGTCCGACGACTTTCCTGCCGACCCGGCCGATCCGCCGCGAGGATGCCTGGTGCGAGGACCCCGCCGACCGTCACTACAACCAGCCGATCCGCCTCGACCGCGAGCAGGGCGGCGACCGCCTGACCCGCGAGGACCATCTCTACGACTTCATCATCGAGATCGACCACAACGCCGCGCCGCGCGTCGCCGGTCGCGGCAGCGCCGTCTTCCTGCATCTGGCGCGGCCGAATTTCTCGCCGACCGCCGGCTGTGTCTCGATGACGAAGGCCTCGATGCTGCGGCTGTTGCGGCGGATGTCGCCGCAGACCCGGATCGTTATTGGGTAGGGTGGTGGAATAGCTCAGCATCGGTTTTCCCACGCGACAGGCGCGACGCGTTTGTGCTGAGATTGCACACAACAGAAAATAATTCCTGCGGGAGTGAAACAGCATGCTCGACAACAACCAGATCACCGCCGCCTCGAAGTTTCTGCACGATCACTGGCTCGCCGGAACAAAACTCGACGCACTCGATAGCTCAATTCGGCCGCGCGATCGCGTCGAGGGCTATGCGGTGCAGGCTCAGCTGGAAAAGACCTCGCGGGAAAAACTGTTCGGCTGGAAGATCGCGGCGACCAGCGCGGCCGGCCAGAAGCACATCAACGTCGCGGGACCGCTCGCCGGGCGCATCCTCGCCGAGACAGTGATACCGGATGGCGCCACCGCGTCGATGCAGGGCAACGAGATGCGCGTCGGCGAGCCGGAATACGCCTTCCGCATGGCGCGCGATCTCGCGCCTCGCACGATGCCTTACAGCGTGCAGGAGGTGCTGGATGCCGTCGGCACGCTGCATCCGGCGATCGAGATTCCGGATTCGCGTTTTGCCGATTTCGTCGCCGCCGGCGAAGCCCAGCTGATCGCCGACAACGCCTGCGCGCATCTGTTCGTGCTCGGACCCGCAACGACAGCGGACTGGCGCGCGATCGATCTGGTCGAGGACCGCCCGACCATCACGCTGCGCGGCGAGCGCTACATCGGCCACGGCAAGAACGTGCTCGGCGATCCCCGGATAGCGCTCGCCTGGTGTGCCAACGAGCTGCGCGCGCTCGGTCTGACGCTGCGGGCAGGGGAAGTCGTCACCACAGGCACCTGCCATCCACCGCTGCCGATCTCAGCCGGCGATAAACTCGCGGCCGATTTCGGCGCGATCGGAAAAGTGTCGGTGAAGTTCGCGCAGTTCTGATGACGGCAAGCCTCCGTGTGATCCTGGCGGACACCAAGCGACACTAGTTGTGCGGCACCGTCCGCGCGCCGAAGATCGCCGAGCCCACCCGCACATGGGTCGCGCCCATCTGGATCGCCACCGCGTAATCCGCGCTCATGCCCATCGAGAGATTCGTCAGGCCGTTGCGCGCGGCGATCTTGGCGCAGAGCGCGAAGTGCGGCGCCGGCGCCTGGTCGACCGGCGGGATGCACATCAGTCCCGAGATCGACAGGCCGTAGGTGTCGCGGCATGCCGCGATGAAGGTATCCGCGTCCTGCGGCGCGACGCCGGCCTTCTGCGGCTCCTCGCCGGTATTGATCTGGACGAACAGTTCCGGGTGCTTCCCTTGATTTTTGATTTCCTTGGCTAACGCTTCGCAAATGCTGGTGCGATCGACCGAATGGATCGCATCGAACAGCGCGACCGCCTCCTTGGCCTTGTTCGACTGCAACGGCCCGATCAGATGCAGCTGCAATCCCGGGTGAGCCTGGGTTAACACCGGCCACTTGCCTTTGGCCTCCTGTACGCGGTTTTCGCCAAATACGCGCTGTCCGGCACCGATAATCGGCAAAATTGCGTCGGCCGCGAACGTCTTCGACACCGCGATCAAGGTCACCGACGCGCGGTCGCGCCGCGCTTCCTTGCAGGCATGCGCGATCTCGCGTTCGACGGCGGCGAGGCCAGAGGCAGGGTCATGTGGTGAACCGGGCGGTAACGGCGTGGTCGGGCTTTGCGTCATGCTTGTGCCGTTCTCTGACAGGTGCGGGGGTTGGCTCGAATTTTACCAAATTCGGGAAAGGCTTTTTGAAGCCCTGCATTCTACCTTGCGTACGGGCAAGGGAATAGAATGTCGGGCGTCACTTTCAACCGCAACCGGGTCAGGCTCAAGAAGGTTCTGGGAATTCGTGCCCGGCTGGCCTTGCTTGCGCTGATGCTGGTCGCGCCCCTGATGCTCGACCGCGTCCGCACCCTGGAGGATTCCCGCAGCAAGCAGATCGCGCAGGCCGCGGCCGGCTATGCCAGCCTCACCGCGCATGCCGCCGAGACCCAGCGCGAGGTGGTCTCCTCGGTCGAGACCATGCTGAAGTCCGCGGCCTATATCCGTGCTTCCGGCGGCATCGCGCAGAGCTGCGAGGTGCTGCGCGCCAGCCTGCCAACGGTCCTGCCCTGGATCCGCAGCATCATGTTCGTCTCCAGGGACGGGCTGGTGCAATGCTCGACCCTCAACGCCCAGGTCGGCCTCAATGTCGGCGACCGTGACTATTTCAAGAAGGCCCAGGACAACCGAGGCTTCGTGTTCAGCGACTATCTGCGCGGCAGAACCAATGGCCGCCCGATGATGATGGCCGCCTATCCGGTGGCCGCGATCAATCCGGAGCAGGACGCCGTCGTCGTCGCCGGCATCAATATCGACTGGCTGTCGCAGATCATGGCCAATCTCGGCGGCCAGCCCGGCATGTCGGCCGTTCTCGTCGACAGCACCGGCGTCGTGATCGCCGCGCCCGCGGATCATGCGAGCCTGATCGGCCGCTCGCTCGACACCATCCCGTTGATGGCCGCGATCGCCGAGAAGGCGCTGAGCTATGACGAACCATCCGGCTCGGTGTCGTTCACGGCGTCCGATGGCGCGCAGCGCACGCTGAGCTTCGCGCGCATCGCCGGCACGCAATCCCGGCTGATCGTGAGCATGGACGAGGCCAAGGTGACAGCGGCGATCAACCGCGAGATCCGCACCGCCTATCTGCAGCTCGGCTTCGTCTGCCTGTTCGTTTTGCTGGGTGCCCTGGTCGGCGCCGAGCGGCTCGTCATCCATCCGATCGAGCTGATGACCGGCATGGCGCGGCGGTTCGGCGAGGGCGACTGGTCGGCACGCGTCGCCAAGCACAAGCTGCCGGCGGAATTCGTGCCGCTGGCGCGCGCCTTCAACGCGATGGCGGCGCAGCTCAGCCAGCGCGAGCGCGAGCTCGTCGCCTCCAACGATCGTCTCACCGTGATGGCCTCGATCGACGCGCTGTCGGGCCTTGCCAACCGCCGCGGCTTCCAGAGCCGGCTCGACTTCGAGTGGATGCGGGCACAGCAATATGAATGCGAGTTGTCGCTGATGATGATCGATGTCGATCACTTCAAGCTCTACAACGACACCTATGGCCATCCCGAGGGCGATGCCTGCCTGACCCGGATCGGCGAAGTACTGTCCGGGATCGCCGCCGACACCATGGGCTTCGCCGGCCGCTATGGCGGCGAGGAATTCTGCCTGTTGCTGCCGAACACCGACGCCGCGCATGCGCTCGCGATCGGCGAGACCGTGCGCACCGCCGTGCTCGGCCTCGCCGTGCCGCATGCATCCTCGAGCCATTGCATCGTCACCGTCAGCGTCGGCGTCGCGACGACCAAGCCGAACGAGACCCAGCGCCCCGGCGACCTGATCGAAGCCGCCGACGCCGCGCTCTACGCCGCTAAGCGCCGCGGCAGGAATGCCGTGATCGAGCACGGCTTCCTGCAGAGGCTGGACGAAGCCGGGATGGCGCTGGCGAGCTGAGATCGTGCGTGGTCGAGCGGCGCGATGAGCGCAGCTCCCCTCCTTTCCCTGCGCCCCTCAGCTAGCAGAGGGGGCGGGAGCGCGCGAAATCGTGCCCCATGTGACCCTGTCATCGCCCGGCTTGACCGCGATCCAGAATTCCAGAGGCCGCCGTTATTGAGCCGATAGGCCGCGGCGTACTGGGTCACCCGGTCAAGCCGGGTGACGACCCCCGGATGGGTTCCAGACCGGCTGACCATTTCTCACCTTCACGTACGGCTCTCACCTTCACTGACGGCGGGCCATGAGCATTTGGCAGGCCCCAAGCCGTTGACCGCGCAGGCGCTTTTGTGGCCTAGTCCGCCGTCCCCGGACGGGACCCAAAAATCACCCAAAGCCCAGCTATTTCATGACCGCCGAACGCTACAACGCCCGTGAATCCGAACCCCGCTGGCAGCACCTGTGGGACGAAAAGGCGATCTTCGCCTCCAAGAACGACGATCCGCGGCCGAAATACTACGTGCTCGAGATGTTCCCCTACCCGTCGGGGCGCATCCATATCGGCCATGTCCGCAACTACACGCTCGGCGACGTGCTGGCGCGCTTCATGCGCGCCAGGGGCTACAACGTGCTGCACCCGATGGGCTGGGACGCGTTCGGCCTGCCGGCGGAGAACGCCGCGATCGAGCGCAAGGTGGCGCCGAAGGCCTGGACCTACGACAACATCGCCGCGATGAAGAAGCAGCTGCGGTCGATCGGGCTGTCGCTCGACTGGAGCAGAGAATTCGCGACCTGCGATCCCAGCTACTACAAGCATCAGCAGAAGATGTTTTTGGACATGCTGCGCGCCGGCCTCGCCGAGCGCGAGAAGCGCAAGCTGAACTGGGATCCGGTCGACATGACCGTGCTCGCCAACGAGCAGGTGATCGATGGCCGCGGCTGGCGCTCCGGCGCCGTCGTCGAGCAGCGCGAGATGAGCCAGTGGGTCTTCAAGATCACGAAGTATTCGCAGGAGCTCCTGGAAGCGCTGGATGGTCTCGACCGCTGGCCCGACAAGGTGCGGCTGATGCAGCGCAACTGGATCGGCCGCTCGGAAGGCCTGTTGATCCGCTTCGCCCTCGATGCAGCGACTACGCCGGCCGGCGAGACCGAGCTGAAGATCTTCACCACGCGGCCGGACACGCTGTTCGGCGCCAAGTTCATGGCGATCTCGGCGGATCATCCGCTGGCGGTCGCCGCCGCCGCGAAGAACCCGAAGCTCGCGGAGTTCATCGCCGACATCAAGAAGATCGGCACCGCGCAGTCGATCATCGACACCGCCGAGAAGCAGGGTTTCGACACCGGCATCAAGGCGGTGCATCCGTTCGATCCGAACTGGAAGCTGCCGGTCTATGTCGCGAACTTCGTGCTGATGGAATACGGCACCGGCGCAATCTTCGGCTGCCCGGCGCACGACCAGCGCGACCTTGACTTCGTCAACAAGTACAATCTCGGCAACACGCCGGTGGTCTGCCCCGAGGGCCAGGACCCGAAGACGTTCGTGATCACGGATGTCGCCTATGACGGCGACGGCCGCATGATCAATTCGCGCTTCCTCGATGGCATGACGATCGAAGCGGCGAAGGAAGAGGTCGCGAAGCGCCTGGAGAGCGAGCTGCGCGCCTTGCCAGGGGAAGGAAGGTTGGCGCCGGTCGGCGAGCGGCAGGTGAATTTCCGCCTGCGCGACTGGGGCATTTCGCGCCAGCGCTATTGGGGCTGCCCGATCCCGGTGATCCATTGTCCGACGTGCGACGTGGTGCCGGTGCCCGACGACCAGCTGCCGGTGACGCTGCCGGAGGATGTCAGCTTCGACAAGCCGGGCAACGCGCTCGACCATCATCCGACCTGGAAGCATGTGACTTGCCCGAAGTGCGGGGCTGAGGCCGTGCGCGAGACCGACACGATGGACACCTTCGTGGACTCATCGTGGTACTTCGCGCGCTTCACCGATCCCTGGAACAAGGATGCGCCGACCACGCCCGCGGTCGCCAACCGGATGATGCCGGTCGACCAGTATATCGGCGGCGTCGAGCACGCGATCCTGCATCTGCTCTACAGCCGCTTCTTCACCCGCGCGATGAAGGCGACCGGCCACATCGACATGAGCGAGCCGTTCGCCGGCATGTTCACCCAAGGCATGGTGGTGCACGAGACCTATCAGAAGGCCGATGGCAGCTGGGTCACGCCGGCCGAGGTGAAGATCGAGGTTAGCGGCAATGGCCGCCGCGCGGTGCTGATGGCGACCGGCGAGGACGTCGCGATCGGCCCGATCGAGAAGATGTCGAAGTCGAAGAAGAACACCGTCGACCCCGACGACATCATCGCGAGCTATGGTGCCGACGTCGCGCGCTGGTTCATGCTGTCGGACTCGCCGCCGGACCGCGACGTGATCTGGAGCGACGAGCGCGTGCAGGGCGCCTCGCGCTTCGTGCAGCGGCTGTGGCGGCTGGTGAACGAATCGGCCGAGATCGCCAAGACTGCCGACACCAGGACGGCGCTGGCGGCCCGGCCGGCGACGTTCGGGCCGGACGCATTGGCGCTGCGCAAGGCGGCCCATGGCGCGCTCGACAAGGTGTCGTCCGGGATCGAGCGGCTGCATTTCAACGTGTGTCTCGCCCATATCCGCGAATTCGCCAATGCGCTGTCCGAGGTGCTGGCGAAAGGCGACAAGCCGGCGCCGGACCTCGCCTGGGCGGTCAAGGAGGCCGCGACCATCCTGGTGCAGCTGTTTTCGCCGATGATGCCGCATCTGGCCGAGGAGTGCTGGGTGGTTCTGGGCCAGACCGGGCTGGTTTCCGAGGCCGATTGGCCGCAAATCGAGCGCGATTTGCTGGTCGAGGACAGCGTGACCCTGGTCGTCCAGGTCAACGGTAAAAAACGGGGTGATGTTACCGTGCCACGGGCAGCGCAAAATGCGGATATAGAGGCTGCCGTTTTGGCGCTCGATGCGGTAAAAGCCGCCTTGGGCGGCAAACCCGTCCGCAAGGTGATCGTGGTGCCCATGAGGATCGTCAATGTTGTCGGCTAGGATCAGGATCGCCGCCCGGCTCGTGGCCGTGGCTGCCTTGGCCGCGCTGACGGCCGGATGCTTCCAGCCGATGTATGCCGAGCGCACCCTCGACGGCCAGTCGTCCGCCCTGCGCGAGAAGCTGATGGGGGTCGAGGTTCCGCCGGTCGACAAGCCGAACGCCTCGCGCGAGGCCCGGGTCGGCGTCGAGGTCCGCAACGCCCTCGCCTTCAAGCTCTACGGCACCGCCACCGGCGCACCGCCGACGCATCGGCTGGTGCTGCGGTTTACCACCAGCCGCTCCTCGCTGATGATCGACCAGGCCACCGCGTTGCCGACCAGCGAGAATTACGGCATCGACGCCCAGTTCAACCTGATCGAGATCGCGTCGAACAAGTCGGTGATGACCGGCACCACGTTCTCGCGCGTGTCCTACGACATGCCCGGCTCCTACCAGCGTTTCGCCCGTGCCCGCGCCTTCCGCGACGCCGAGGACCGCGCCGCGCAGGAGATCGCCGACAACATCCAGACCCGGCTCGCCTCCTTCTTCTCCACCGGAACCTGAGGCGGGACGTCATTCCGGAGCGCGCAACGCGCGAACCTCAGATGCGCAATCGCGCCATCGGGGAATCTGTAGATCGAGATTCCGGGTTCGCCTCTGACGAAACGCCCCGGAATGACAGTTTGAGCGAGATGGTCGCGCTTCGCGGAAAAGAGATCGACAGCTTCCTCGCCCGGCCTGACGTCGGCCGTCCCATCATCCTGCTGTACGGCCCGGACTTAGGCCTGGTGCGCGAGCGTGCCGACGCGCTGATGGCCTCCGCGGTCGACGATCCCAACGATCCATTCTCGCTGGTGCGGCTCGATGGCGACGAGCTCGCCGCCGAACCGTCGCGGCTGGTCGACGAGGCCATGACGGTGCCGCTGTTCGGCGGCCGCCGCGCCATCCGCGTCCGCGCCGGCTCGCGCAACTTCTCAAGCGGCGTCGAGACGCTGACCGAGACCACCGCGCTCAGGGATTGCCGCATCGTGATCGAGGCCGGCGAGCTCAGGCCGGAATCGCCGCTGCGCAAGATCTGCGAGCGCGCCAAGAATGCGGTGGCGATCGGCTGCTATCCCGACACCGAGCGCGACCTGACCAAGCTGATCGAGGACGAGCTGCGCGTATCGAATCTGCGGCTCGCGCAGGATGCGCGCGCGGTGCTGATGTCGCTGCTCGGCGGCGACCGCATGGCCTCGCGCAACGAGCTGCGCAAGCTTGCGCTGTTCGCGCACGGCAAGGGCGAGATCACGCTCGAGGACGTCATGACCGTGGTGTCCGACGCCTCCGAGCTGAAGCTCGACCCGATTGTCGACGGCGCTTTCGCCGGCAATGCCGCGCTGGTCGAGAGCGAGTTCACGAAAGCAATGGTCGCCGGCACCTATCCCGGCGTGATCATCTCGGCCGCGCAGCGCCAGGCGGCATGGCTGCACAAATCGGCGCTGGCGATCGCGGACGGCACGCCGGCGTCAGCCGTGCTCGAGGGCGGATTTCCGCGGCTGCACTTCTCGCGCAAGCCCGCGGTCGAAATCGCGCTGCGCAATTTCACGCCGCCTAGGCTGGTGACCGTGATCGATCAGCTCGCGACCGCAGCGCTCGACATGCGCAAGCAGGCTTCGCTCGCCGCCGTGATCGCGCAGCGCGCGCTGCTCTCGATCGCGGCGAATGCGAAGCGGCGGGGGTGAGACTGATGGAGTCATTCCGGGGCATGCGAAGCATGAACCTCAGATGCGCAATTGCGCATCGGGGAATCCAGAGATGATCAAACGAGATTCCGGGTTCGCGCTGGCGCGCGCCCCGGGATGACGAAACCGCTAACCGCCCTCGAGCCGCCGCACCACCTCGTCGAGCTGCTCGAGGTTGCGGTAGCTGATCTGGACGGTGCCGCCGGGATCGCGATGGCTGACGGTGACGGCAAGGCCGAGCGCATCGCTGACGCGCTTCTCCAGCGCCAAGGTGTCGGCATCCTTGTCCACCTTGGCCGCGCTGCCACTGCGGGCCTTCTGCGGCTTGCGCTCCGGCACGCCCTCCTCATGCGCCAGCGCCTCGGCCTGGCGGACGTTGAGGCCTTCGGCGACGATCCGCTTCGCAGCAGTGAGCGGATCCGGCACGCCGATCAGCGCGCGAGCGTGGCCGGCGGAGAGATCGCCCTTCGAGATCAGCGCCTGCACCTCGGCGGGCAGCTTGGTCAGCCGCATCATGTTGGCGACATGGCTGCGGCTCTTGCCGACGATCTTGGCGATGTCTTCCTGGCTGCGTTTGAACTCGTCGGCGAGCGCGTGATAGCCCTGCGTCTCTTCCATTGCGTTGAGGTCTTCGCGCTGAACGTTCTCGATGATCATGATCTCGAGCGCGTCGGAATCAGAGACCTCGACCGGCACGATCGGCACTTCGTGCAGGCCGGCAAGTTGCGAGGCGCGCCAGCGGCGCTCGCCGGCGATGATCTCGTAGCGGTCCTGTGCGCCCTTGATCGCGCGCACCACGATCGGCTGGATCACGCCGCGCTGCCTGATCGAATCGGCGAGTTCGCCGAGCTCGGTATCGGCGAAGGTGCGCCGCGGATTGCGCGGGTTGGCCTTGAGGAATTCGATCGGCACCTTGCGCTGGTTGCGCGGCCGCTCGACATGCGCGGCCGCTTCGCCGCCTACATCTCCGATCAGGCTTGCCAGCCCGCGCCCCAGTCGCGAACGCGCTTCATCGGCCATTGTTGCGAGCTCCCTTGGATTCACACGCAGTACTCCAGACTTGAATTTCAGAATCACAGGATGGGCCGCGCGCGGCGACACCCATCGCTCTCGTTGCGTGCCAGGACGGAGTTCGCTTCGCGGCGCCCATCCTGCGCATCGTCAAAGCGTGCGCAGCTCGCGCTCGCGCTGGATCACTTCGGTGGCGAGCTTGAGATACGCATCGCTGCCGGCGCATTTGAGGTCGTAGACCAGGACCGGCTTGCCGTAGGACGGCGCCTCGGAGATGCGCACGTTGCGCGGGATCATGGTGTCGTAGACCTTGTCGCCCATGAACTGGCGCACGTCGGCAACGACCTGGTTGGAGAGGTTGTTGCGCGAGTCGAACATGGTCAGCACGATGCCGTGGATCGACAGGTTCGGATTGAGCGTCGAGCGCACCTGCTCCACGGTCTGCAGCAATTGCGACAGACCTTCGAGCGCGAAGAACTCGCATTGCAGCGGCACCAGGATCGCGTCCGACGCCGCCATCGCATTCACCGTGAGCAAATTGAGCGAGGGCGGGCAGTCGATCAGCACATAGGTGTAGTCGGCTTCCGGCGAGACGTTGTTGTTCAGCCCTGCGATCGCATCGCGCAGCCGAAACGCGCGGCCCGGCGTGGCGCCGAGCTCGAGCTCGAGGCCGGAGAGATCCATGGTGGAAGCGGCGATATGCAGCCGCGGCACCGCGGTCGCGACCACGGCATCGCGCAGCGGCGCCTCGCCGATCAGCACGTCATAGGTCGAGCAGCTGCGGTTGCGGCGATCGATGCCGAGGCCGGTCGAGGCATTGCCCTGCGGATCGAGATCGACGATCAGCACGCGTTCGCCAATCGCAGCGAGTGCCGTACCAAGATTGATCGCTGTGGTGGTCTTGCCAACGCCGCCCTTCTGGTTGGCGAGCGACAGGATGCGCGGATGGCCAGGCGGCTGGGACGCCTTATCCTCTTGATAAACCTCGTCCATCACAGTCATACCAAAATACCATTTGCTCTCGCGGAGTCCCCTAGCGCCGCTCGATTGACCCGAGTTCGACGATCCAGCCCTGTCCGCCGGTCAGGCTGGCGTGTAGCTTTGACTCAATAATCCAATATTTAGTGGCCTCGGTCAATTCGGCCTCTACATCTTGACCCTTCAAAAACAGCGCCTTGGCGCCGTTTTTGACCCACGGCTCCGCAAAGCCGATGAGTTGATGTAACGGAGCCAGCGCCCGTGCGGTGACGCAATCGATGGGCCTTGGGATTCTATCCACAGTATCCCCGATATCAGCCAGATGCACCGTTCCCGGGGACGCCGTCACCCGTATCGCCTCGCGCAAGAATGCCGCCTTCTTGGCGATTCGCTCAACCAAATGAATCGACGCGCCCGGGGTCTCGGCCAGCGCGCAGGCCAGCACGACGCCGGGGAAGCCGCCGCCGCTGCCGAGGTCGACCCAGGACTTGGCCGTCGGCGCCAGGCTCAGGAGCTGCAGCGAATCGGAGACGTGGCGGGTCCAGAGGGCAGGCAACGTCGATGGCGCGACGAGATTGGTCTTGGCCTGCCACGCCAGGAGAAGGGCGATGTAGCGGTCGAGCCGCGCTTCTGTTTCACGTGAAACAGGCGTCAACGCGAGCGCCGCGGCCTTGTCCTTGACGGCGACGCTGAATTCGGCGGATTGCGAATTGGAAGTCATTCTCTGGAATGCCGGTCGAGCTCGCCGTTGCGAGCGAAGCGAAGCAATCCATGGTGCCACCCGAGGAAGCGATGGATTGCTTCGTCGCTTCCGCTCCTCGCAATGACATTGCCGGCCTCCCGTTTCACGTGAAACGTTACGCCGATGCCTTTGCAGCCTTCCGCCTCGCCTCACGCCGCAGATAGGCTGCCAGAATACCCAGCGCCGCCGGCGTCATGCCGTCGATCCGGCCCGCCTGCCCGACCGTCCGCGGCTGCGCCTTCTGCAACTTGGCGCGCGCCTCGTTCGAAAGACCGGGGACATCGGCATAGTCGACGTCGGACAGAACCAGACCCTCGTCGCGCCGGAAGGCATCAACATCGGCGGTCTGGCGCTTCAGATAGACATCGTATTTGGCATCGATCTCGAGATGCACCGCGATCGCAGGGTCAATGGCCGACAGCTCCGGCCAGATCGCCTGGACCGCGGGCCATTCTATCTCAGGGTAAGCCAGCAGCTCGAAGGCCGACCGGCGATGGCCGTCGCGATTGAGCGCGAGACCGTGCTTGGCGGCTTCATTCGGCGTGATCGCGAGCGACTTCGCCAGTTGCTTGGCCGCCTCCAATGCCGCCATCTTGGTCCGATGGCGCTCGGCCCGGGCCGTTCCGACGCATCCGAGCGCAATGCCCTTATCGGTCAGGCGCTGGTCGGCATTGTCGGCCCGCAGCGTCAGCCGGTACTCGGCGCGCGAGGTGAACATGCGATACGGCTCGGTGATCCCGCGAGTCACCAGATCGTCGATCATCACGCCGAGATAGCCGTCGGCACGGTCGAACACGATCGGATCGGAACTGCCGGCAGCGAGAGCGGCATTGAGCCCGGCAACAACGCCCTGCCCCGCCGCCTCCTCATAACCCGTGGTGCCATTGATCTGGCCGGCCAGGAAAAGCCCGCGCAGACGCTTGGTCTGCAGGGTCGGATCAAGCTCGCGCGGGTCGACGTGGTCGTATTCGATCGCGTAGCCCGGCCGAACCATCTTCACCCGCTCGAGACCGGGGATGCTGGCGAGGATCGCGAGTTGGACCTCTTCCGGCAGCGAGGTCGAAATGCCGTTCGGATAGACCGTGGTGTCGTCGAGCCCTTCCGGCTCCAGGAATATCTGATGGCCGTCGCGGTCGCCAAAGCGGACGATCTTGTCTTCGATCGAGGGGCAATAGCGCGGTCCGGAGCTTTTGATCTGACCGGAATACATCGGCGAGCGATGCACATTGGCCCGGATCACCTCATGGGTCGCGGGCGTGGTCCGGGTGATACCGCATTGGATCTGCGGGGTCGTAATCCCGTCGGTCATGACCGAAAACGGCTCAGGCGGCTCGTCTCCGGGCTGCATTTCGACCGCGGACCAGTCGATCGTGGTGCCGTCGAGGCGCGGCGGTGTCCCGGTCTTGAGCCGGCCGAGCACAAAACCTGCTCGCTCAAACGAGGCAGACAGGCCCATGGCCGGCGCCTCGCCGACCCGGCCCGCCGGCCAGTTCTTCTCTCCGAGATGAATCAGACCACGCAGGAAGGTGCCGGTCGTGATGACAACCGCACCCGTCGACAACCGGCGGCCATCGCCCAGGCAAATGCCGGTCACGCGACCATCGGCGATAACCAATTCATCCGCTTCGCTCTCGATGACGCTGAGGTTCGCGGTCTCGGTGATCGCCGCCTGCATCGCCGCGGCGTAGAGCTTGCGGTCAGCCTGGGCCCGGGGACCACGGACCGCCGGACCCTTCCGGCGATTGAGCATGCGAAACTGGATGCCGCCGGCGTCGGCCACCCGGCCCATCAGACCATCCAGCGCGTCGACTTCGCGGACCAGATGGCCCTTGCCGAGCCCGCCGATGGCGGGATTGCAGGACATCGCGCCAATGGTCGCGAAACGATGGGTCACCAGGGCGGTCTTTGCGCCCATCCGGGCAGCAGCGCTCGCGGCCTCGCAGCCGGCATGGCCGCCGCCGATGACGATGACGTCAAATGAGTCTGCCCTGGAAACCATGGCGGGGACTTCTATCGTGAAGTCATGAAAGCCGGAAGAACGAAGTTGGGATCGCCGCTCTGAGACCGAAGCCCAAGGCAAATATGGACTGCTTCGCGTCGCTCGCAATGACGGACTGAGCTGTTTCACGTGAAACAGGGCAGCTGTCTGACCGGCAATTGTTTCACGTGAAACAGGACGAGGGTTCCTTAACCGGATCGAAACCATGTTTTACGTGAAACAGCTGGGCGCCCGCTACTTCCCGACGCAGAATTCGCGGAAGATGACATCCAGGATGTCTTCAACGTCCACCCGGCCGAGCAGACGACCGAGTGAGTTGGCGGCCCGGCGGAGTTCCTCCGCCGCCAGCTCTTCGCCCTGCCCGACCACGTCGATGCTGCACTGGAGAGATTCGACGGTCTCCTGCAGCAATCCACGCTGCCGCGTCCGACTGATCAAGCCTCCTTCGCTGGTTCCAAAATAGTCCTGAGCGAACCCGACCAAGGCTGCGATGAGCTCTGACAACCCGTCGCCACGAGCAGCCGAGATCCTGAATTCTGGATAACTGCCGCCCTCACCCATCGTGGTCCTGACGAGGTCGATCTTGTTCCGCACCAGCCAGGTCGGCGTCACGCCGCCATGTCCCGCCTTCGCATCGCCGCTGTCGGTAAGCCACAGCACCAGGTCCGCCTCCGCGGCGCGGGCGCGGGCGCGGCGGACACCCTCCTGCTCGACCGGGTCATCGGTCTCGCGGATGCCGGCCGTGTCGATGACCGTCACCGGATAGCCATCGAGGTCGAGCTGCACCTCGATCACATCGCGGGTCGTGCCGGCATGCGGCGAGACGATCGCGACCTCGCGCTTGACGAGCTGATTGATCAGGGTCGATTTGCCGACATTCGGTGGACCGGCGATCGCGACCACGAGGCCGTCGCGCAGCCGCTCGCCTTGCCCCTGCCCTGCAAGGACTTGCTCGATCTCCTCATGCAGCGACCGGATCTTCTCGAGCGCCGGTGCGATCAGCTCGGCCGGCACATCGCCTTCATCGGAGAAATCGATGCCGGCCTCGATCAGCGCCGACGCCGCGATGATCCGCTCGCGCCAGTCCCGCGCGCGGTCGCCGAGCAGCCCCTTCAGCTGGCGCAACGCCTGGCGCCGCTGCCGGTCAGTATCGGCGTGGATCAGGTCGTCCAGGCCCTCAGCCTCAGTCAGGTCGAGTTTGCCGTTCTCGAAGGCCCGCCGGGTAAATTCGCCCGGCTCAGCCGGCCGCACGTTGTCGAATGCCGCGATCGCATCGAACATCGCCGACAACACCGCGCGTCCGCCATGGACATGAAATTCGGCGACGTCTTCGCCGGTCGCACTGGCCGGGCCTGGAAACCACAGCACGACAGCGTCATCGATCGGTTGATGGTTCGAATCATGGAGCAGCGCGCGGGTCGCCAGCCGCGGCATCGGCGTCTTGCCCGCCAGTCCTACAATGACCGACTGGGCCATTGGACCAGACAGCCTGATGATGGCGATCGCACTCGGCGGCCGCCCTGAGGATAACGCAAAGATGGTCTGGTCGCGTGGATGCATCGCCTATTTCTTCCAGCAAATCGGTAAAGGCAATGCCGCGCCGATTCCACACCTCATCCCGCAGGATGTTGCATCGCAGCATAACCTGATTTCACTGCAGCTGCGCAGCAATTTTGCTGCAGTGTCGTCCAGCTGGATCGCAAATCCAAGAAATAATATAATAATATCAGGTAATTAAATGAAAAATAGGCTCAGAAGGCGGCTCCATTTATGCTGCACTTCGCTGCAGCAAATCCGCAGCATGAAAAAAGGCGCCCCGTTTGTGCGGAGCGCCCTGTGTCTTTCGGCCGTGGCCTCAGGTGTTCATGGAATCGAAGAATTCCGAGTTGCTCTTCGTGTTGCGGAGCTTGTCGAGCAGGAAGTCGATAGCGTCCATGGTGCCCATCGGATTGAGGATGCGGCGCAGGACGTACATCTTCTTCAGCACCTGCGGATCGGTGATCAGCTCCTCCTTGCGGGTGCCAGAACGGGCAATATCGATCGCCGGGAAGGTCCGCTTGTCCGAGACCTTGCGGTCGAGGATCAGTTCGGAGTTACCGGTACCCTTGAACTCTTCGAAAATGACTTCATCCATGCGGCTGCCGGTATCGACCAGCGCGGTCGCGATGATGGTCAGCGAACCACCCTCCTCGATGTTGCGCGCGGCACCGAAGAAGCGCTTCGGCCGCTGCAACGCGTTGGCGTCGACACCGCCGGTCAGCACCTTGCCGGATGACGGCACGACGGTGTTGTAGGCGCGGCCAAGGCGCGTGATCGAATCGAGCAGGATCACGACGTCGCGGCCGTGCTCGACGAGGCGCTTGGCCTTCTCGATCACCATCTCGGCGACCTGGACGTGACGCACCGCAGGCTCGTCGAAGGTCGACGACACCACCTCGCCCTTCACCGAGCGCTGCATGTCCGTGACTTCTTCCGGACGTTCGTCGATCAGCAGCACGATCAGATAGCAGTCGGGATGATTGGCGGTGATCGAGTGTGCGATGTTCTGCATCAGCACCGTCTTGCCGGTGCGCGGCGGCGCCACGATCAGCGCGCGCTGGCCCTTGCCGATCGGCGCGACGATATCGATCACGCGGGCGGAAAGGTCCTTCTTGGTGGAATCCTCGAGCTCCATGCGGAACCGCTGATTGGGAAACAGCGGCGTGAGGTTGTCGAAATTTACCTTGTGCTTCGACTTTTCCGGATCTTCGAAATTGAGCGTGTTGACCTTCAACAGCGCGAAATAGCGTTCGCCTTCCTTCGGGCTGCGGATATGGCCTTCGATCGTATCGCCGGTGCGCAAGCCGAAACGGCGGATCTGCGACGGCGAAACGTAGATGTCGTCGGGGCCGGGCAAGTAGTTCGCGTCGGGCGAACGAAGGAAGCCGAAGCCGTCGGACAGCACCTCCACGACGCCCTCGCCGACAATGTCGGTCTCGGCGGCGGCGAGGTTTTTGAGAATTGCGAACATCAGCTCCTGCTTGCGCATGGTGCTGGCATTCTCGACCCCATTCTCTTCCGCAAACGAGACGAGCTCGGCCGGCGTTTTCGATTTGAGGTCCTGGAGTTTGATTTCCCGCATTGGGGTCGTCCTGTGAGGAAGTAACTAGGGAAGGGGTGCGAGGTGGCTTTGGAAAAAGCGGACGCCAAAGGAAGGTCCGCAGGTCTCAGCCAGGAAAGTGCCGTTTGGGCTTTCAAACCTGATGCGGCGCCGGTCCGAAAAGAACCGGAACGCGACCACATCCGCCTGCGTGGGGTGGGATAAATCCTATATAGAAAATCGATTCGTCCTTCGCAAGAAGGACTGAAGCATGCGTCTTGAGCATCGTGATGTCTAGAACGGCTTCACCACCACCATGATCGCGATCAGGATCATCAGGACCGTCGGCACCTCGTTGATAATACGATAGAATTTCTGGCTGCGCTGATTCCGGTCGGCGGCGAAATCCTTCACGCAGCGGGACAAAAAGCCGTGGATACCCGACATGGCGAGCACCAGCGCAAATTTGACGTGAAACCAGCCAGATAGGTACCAGTGTCCGGCCCAGACCAGGAAAAGCCCGGCCAGCCAGGTCACGATCATCGCGGGGTTGATGATCCCCTTCAAAAGCCGCCGCTCCATGACCTTGAATGTCTCGGACTGCCTGGAGCCGGCCTCGGCCTCGCAATGATAGACGAACAGCCGCGGCAGATAGAGCATGCCGGCCATCCAGGAGATCACGGCGACGATGTGCAGGGCCTTGACCCAGGCATAGATCGGCAGGGCGTTGATCCAGTCGAACATCGCAGTGACGCCTTTCGGGGGAACAGTTCGGGAGGACTCAGCGTTGCGCGCAAGGCTTCGCCAGCGAGGGACGGATACATATCCGCACACACGGCTCTCCTAAACCTAATTAATTTTAGAATCTAAGGTTTGAGTCTTAATGGCAGTGAATTTGACTCATGCAATCCGGTCCAGCGGTTCTTGCGGGCTTGTTCACATCCCTCAACATTCCGCTCGATGGCAGCGGATATCCGGAATCTCTCGCAGGACTCAATCGGTTGCGCGCGTCTGTGGCCAGCTTATGAAGAGACAAATCCACACGGGTTCACTATCATCCTGCCTGTGACGTCGACTTATCCTATTGCGGGGTGCTGTGAAGAAAGGGACGGGATATACAGAGCCCGGGCGGCGGACCCGGATTCTTCTCCTCGACCTCCACAGGGATTCACAGGTTAGACAGGGGCTCTGGTGCCGACGACTTCCAATTATTTCCACCTGCATCTGGTGTCGGACTCGACCGGCGAGACGCTGATTACCGTGGCGCGCGCGGTCGCCGCGCAATACGCCAATGTGACCGCGGTCGAGCATGTCTATCCCCTGGTGCGCAGCCAGAAGCAGCTCGATCGCGTGCTCGACGAGATCGAGGAATCGCCCGGCATCGTCCTGTTCACGCTGCTGGAAAAGGATCTGGTCGGCCGGCTCGAGGGCAAGTGCAAGGAGATCAACGTTCCAAGCCTGTCGATCATCGGGCCTGTGATGCAGTTGTTCGAGGCGTATCTGGGTGCCGCGACGACCGGGCGCGTCGGCGCGCAGCACGTGCTGAACGCGGAATATTTCCGCCGCATCGATGCGCTGAACTACACGATGATGCATGACGATGGTCAGCATGTCGAAGGCCTTGAGGAGGCCGATGTCGTGCTGGTCGGGGTATCGCGCACCTCGAAGACACCGACGTCGATCTATCTCGCCAACCGCGGCATCAGAACGGCGAATGTGCCGCTGGTGCCGGGCATCCCGCTGCCGCACCAGCTCGAGACCTTGAAGAAGCCGCTGGTGGTCAGCCTGCATGCCACGCCCGAGCGCCTGATCCAGGTCCGGCAGAACCGCCTGCTCACCATGGGCGACCGCGACAATGACACCTACATCGACAAGCAGTCGGTAGCCGACGAGGTCGCCTTTGCCCGGCGCCTCAGCGCGAAATTCAACTGGGCGCTGCTCGACGTCACACGGCGTTCGATCGAGGAGACGGCGGCGGCAGTGATGAAACTGTTCAACGACCGCCAGCGCGCGCGGCCGTCGGAGTGACCGCCAAATCATGAGCATCTGGCGCGGCCCGCAGAAGCTGATCCTCGCGTCGCAGAGCCGCGCGCGAAGGATGCTGCTCGAAAATGCCGGCCTCGATTTCGAGGCGCTGCCGGCCGACATCGACGAACGCGCAGTGCAGAAGAACTCCGGCCTTTCGGCGCCGGGCGAGATCGCGTTGCTCCTCGCGCGCGAGAAGGCGTTGTTCGTGTCCAGGCAGAGGCCCGGTCAATATGTCGTCGGCGCCGACCAGACGTTGGCGCTGGGGCAGCGGATGTTCAGCAAGCCCGCCGGCCGCACGCAGGCTGCCGAGCAACTCGGCCTCCTCGCCGGACGGACTCATGAGCTGCATTCCGCCGTCTCGGTCGCACGCGATGGAAAGGTCCTGTTCGGTGATGTGAGCGTGGCCCGCATGACGATGCGGCAGCTCGCTGCGGGCGAGGTCGAGAGCTATCTGGACCATGCTGGGGAGGCGGTGACGACCAGCGTCGGTGCCTACCAGCTCGAGGGCCTCGGCGTGCATCTGTTCGAGCGGATCGAAGGTGATCATTTCACCATCCTCGGCCTGCCGCTATTGTCGCTGCTGGCGTTCCTGCGTGCTGAGAAACTGCTCGCGGTGTGAGGCGTGGCGACGGGAGAGATGCTGAACCGATGTTGATAGTTGGACTGACCGGTTCGATCGGGATGGGGAAATCCACCACGGCTAAATTGTTCATGGAGGCCGGCGTGCCGGTCTATGACGCCGATGCGGCCGTGCATCAACTCTACGAAGGCGAAGCCGCGCCGGCGATCGAGGCTGCCTTTCCCGGCACCACCGCCGGCGGCAAGGTCGACCGCGCGAAACTGTCGGCGCGCGTGGTGCACGATCCTGCTGCGATGAAGCAGCTCGAGCAGATCGTGCATCCGATGCTCGGTGCATCGCGCCAGAAATTCTTCGCCGATGCGGAAGCCGCAGGTAGCCCGATCGTGGTTGTCGACGTGCCGCTGTTGTTCGAGACCGGCGGCGAGAAGCGTGTCGATGCCGTCATTGTCGTCACCACCTCGCCGGAACTGCAGCGCGAGCGGGTGCTGGCCCGCGGCACGATGGATGCGACCAAGCTCGACGCCATCATCGCCAAGCAGATGCCGGACGCCGAGAAGCGCAAGCGCGCGGATTTCATAGTGGATACCTCGCACGGACTCGATCCGGTGCGGGCGCGTATCCGCGACATTCTGGCCGAGGTTGTTAAGATGCCGAAGCGGCGCGCCTGATTCGCCCGCCTTTTCGGATTCCTTCACGTCATGCGCGAAATCGTTCTCGATACCGAAACCACTGGACTCGATCCGCTGCGCGGCGACCGGCTGGTGGAAATCGGCTGCGTCGAGATTTACAACCGCATGCCGACCGGACAGACCTACCACGTCTACATCAATCCCGAGCGCGACATGCCGGCGGAAGCGTTCGCCGTGCACGGGCTGTCGACCGAGTTCCTGGCCTCCAAGCCGCTGTTCAACGAGGTAGTCGACGAGTTCCTGGCCTTCATCGGCGATACGCCGCTGGTGATCCACAACGCGTCGTTCGACATCAGCTTCATCAACGCCGAGCTCGACCGCATCAAGCGGCAGGCGATCCCGAAAGACCGGCTGGTCGATACGCTGCTGCTGGCACGGCGCAAGCATCCCGGCGTGTCGAACCGGCTCGACGATCTCTGCTCGCGTTATCAGATCGACAATTCCCGCCGCACCAAGCACGGCGCCTTGCTCGACGCCGAGCTGCTGGCCGAGGTCTATATCGACTTGATCGGAGCGCGGCAGTCGCAGCTGATCCTGGCGTCGGAAACATCGGATGCGCGCGCGGGCGGCCATAGTGGTGATACGCCGCGGCGGCAGCGCGAGACCCCGCTGCTCGCGCTGGTCAGTGACGCCGATCGGGAGGCCCACCGGGCCTTCATTGCCACGCTCGGCGACAAGCCGATCTGGAACGATTACCTGCCGCCGCCAGCGCCTGCTGCAGCACCGGCGGCTTGAGCCCTTTATTGCATTCTATCCCCGTCATCCCCGCGCAAAGGGGTTCGCCTTTGCGCGGGAGGTGCGAGCGGAGCGAGCCTCGAAGGATGCGCCGCCACAGTCGGACCGTCGATCCTTCGAGACGGCCGCGTCGCGGCCTCCTCGGGATGACGGATTAGGCTCCGGTATTCTCTGACTTAAATCAGCTCGGCTTGACGCCGGGAGCAGCCTGGGCGGCCGCCTGCCGCTCCATGTTCTGGCGGTAGAGACCGAGGAAATCGACGGGATCGAGCAACAAAGGCGGGAAGCCGCCGTCGCGGACCGAGGTCGCGACGATCTCGCGTGCGAACGGGAACAGCAGTCGCGGGCACTCGATCATGACCAGCGGGTGCAGGTTCTCCTTCGGCACATTCACGATCCGGAAGACGCCGGCATAGGCGAGGTCGAAGCTGAACATCACCTTGCCTCCGGTCTCGGCCTTGCCCTCGATCGAGAGGATCACCTCGTACTCGTTCTCCGACAGATTGTTGGCGGAGACGTTGATCTGGATGTTGATCGCCGGCTGCTGTTGCTGCTGGCCGAGCGAGGCCGGCGCATTCGGGTTCTCGAACGACAGGTCCTTGGTGTATTGCGCCAATACGTTGAGCTGGGGAGCGGGCTGTTGTTCGACGGGGGCGCCGTTGCCATTGGTCATGAAAATGTCTCCTGGAGCAGCGCTCGATGGACAGAATGTCCGACGGCACGCGTTAAGGTGTTGAGAATGCCGATGCCGGGCGAGTGGCTATCATAGGCCCGGCTCGGTCCACAAGGACGACGAACGGGCGCGTTCCGGCGGGCCTGCGGCAAGTTCTGCCGGCAAAGAGCAGCGCGCGCGAGCCTGCCGATCTCTTAACAGCTTCCTAAATTATTGAAGATACGCGATTTCCTGAAAGGAACGGTTTCCCCCGGGGGTCAAAACGCGCTACACTTGCCCGTGCCAAAAAGCGCCATTGGCCGGGCATAGTTTCGTGCCTACATCTGCGGACTCTATCGGTGATGTAATCTCTGCTGTTCCCGACCGGGAACGCTTTGACGGCCGGCCCGTTGCCGGCAGAGACCAGAAAGCGAATTCGACGTGGATATCTACACCATCATCTTCCTGGCGCTGGCCGTGTTTATCTTCCTGCGCCTGCGCAGCGTTCTCGGACAGCGCACGGGAAGCGAGCGGCCGCCTTATGATCGCGCCGCGCCCAACGTCGTGCAGCGCGGTCAGGATAACAACGTCGTTCCGATCCCGGGATCGGTGATCGACCAGCCGGCCTCGGCCGCGCCTGCCGAGCCGGTCGAGCCCACGGAACGCTGGAAGGGCATCGCCGAGCCCGGCACGGCGCTGGCGCAGGGTCTCGACGCGGTGGCCGCCCAGGATTCCTCATTCGATCCGCGGCATTTCCTCTCAGGCGCCCGCTCGGCTTATGAAATGATCGTACTGGCCTTCGCCAATGGCGATCGCCGCGCGCTGCGCGACCTGCTGTCGACCGAGGTCTATGAAAGCTTCGAGGCCGCGATCAAGGATCGCGAGAAGCACGAGCAGAAGACCGAGACGCGGTTCGTCTCGATCGACAAGGCCGAGATCGTCAGCGCGGAGACGCGCGACCGCTCGACCCAGCTCACCGTCCGCTTCGTGTCGCAGATGATCTCGGTCACGCGCGACAAGGCCGGCACCATCGTCGACGGCAGCCCGGACAAGGTCGCCGACATCACCGATATCTGGACATTCGCCCGCGACTCGACTTCCCGCGATCCGAATTGGAAGCTGGTTGGCACTGGAAGCGCTCACTAAGCATCTCAGCTACGGGCGGCTCGCGGTCGCGTGCTGCGCGCTCGCGGTGCTGTGCTCCACCGCAGCGATCGCGGCGCGCTGCAGATCAAGCCGGCACCCTCCGCCGCGACACGAGCGTAGCCACCCGATTCCCTATCCCAATCTGGAAATGCCGCTGCAGGTCAGCGGCAGCCAGTATGAGCCGCTTGCCTGGTCCAGCGTCGCCGGCTGGAGCGCCGACGATCATCTGGCGGCCTACAAGGCGTTCCGCACCAGCTGCAAGCCGATCGCGGCCCAGCAGGGTGCGCCCGCGGATTCGAAAGCGCTCGGGAGCTCGCTGCGCGATCCCTGCCGGATCGCCAAGGGACTCGCGTTGAGTGACGGCGTCAGGGCGAAGGACTTCTTCGAGCAGAATTTTGTGCCGCTGCGCATCTCGCGGCTCGGCGAGGACGCCGGCTTCGTCACCGGTTACTACGAGCCGGTGCTCGATGGATCGCGGACCCAGACCGACGTCTACAACGTGCCGGTCTATCGCCGTCCGTCCAACCTGTTCGTGCGCGGCAAGACGCAGAATTCGGTCGGCCTGCCCAATGGCGGCGCGGTGTATCGCAAGATCGGCCGGCGCAAGCTCGTGCCCTATTACGACCGCGGCCAGATCGAGGACGGCGCGATCGCCGGCCGCGGGCTCGAGATCTGCTGGCTGAAGAGCCAGACCGATCTCCTGTTCGCGCAGATCCAGGGCTCGGCGCGGATCAAGCTCGAGGACGGCAGCACGCTGCGCATCAATTACGACGCGCATAATGGTTATCCCTATACGCCGGTCGGACGCGTCCTGATCGACCGCGGCATCATCCCGAAGGATCAGATGTCGATGCAGAAGATCAGGGAGTGGATGGAGCAGAACCCTGACGGCGCCAAGGACCTGCGGCGGCAGAACCGCTCCTACGTCTTTTTCCGCGAGGTCCCGCTGTCCGACAAGGACGAGGCCGTCGGCGCGCAGGGCGTGCCGCTGACGCCGGGCCGCTCGATCGCGGTCGACAAGGCACTCCATGTCTACGGCACGCCGTTCTTCATCGCCGGCGAGCTGCCGATCGAATCCGAGCAGTCGAAGACGCCGTTCCACCGGCTGATGATCGCGCAGGACACTGGCTCGGCGATCGTCGGCCCGGCGCGCGCCGATCTCTATTTCGGCGCCGGCGCGGATGCCGGGAAGGTCTCGGGCCGGCTGCGGCACAACATGCAGTTCATCATGCTGGTGCCGAAGGGCCTCGATCCCGTCGCGCGCGGCCACAAGCTGCCCGTTCCGGATGAGCGGCCCTCGGCCAAGATCGCAAAGCTGTTTCCGCAGACCGAGCCGCCGAAGGACAAGCCGGCGGCGAAGGCCGCCGATATGCCGACCGCCGGCATCGCCAAGAGCGCGGCAAAAGACACAGGCAATAGTGCCGCCAAGAACCCGGCCGCGAAGGATGCCGCGCCGGCAGCGCCCGAAGCAACGACCCCTGTCGCGCAGGCCGCGCCTGTGGCAGAACCGGTGCCGTTGCCGGTTGCCCGGCCAGATATTCCGCAACCGGAGAAGCGGCGCTTCCGGCGCTATCGCCATCACCGCGATCAATGAAACGTCCCGCGCCGATCCCCGATCTGTCCGCTCCGTCGCGGCGCAAGCGCGCGTTGAGCGAAGAGGAGCGTGCGCTCTGGGAAAGCGTGGCAAAGCAGGTCAAGCCACTGCGCAAGCGGCCGGTCGCCGCGAAGGCCCACGCCGTCGCCTCCGATCCGGCCACCCATCACGCGATTGCCAAACCCATCCCTGTCAAGCCGGCGACAACGGTCAAGGCTGCGCCGGCGCAACGCCCGCACGTGCCGCCGCTGGCGCCGATCGGCCGCCGCGAACGTGCAAAGCTCTCGCGCGGCCGGCAGGAGATCGATGCGCGGCTTGATCTGCACGGCATGACGCAGATGCGCGCGCATCGCGTGCTGTTCACTTTCCTGCAGCGCGCGCACAGCGACGGGCTCACTTTCGTGCTCGTCATCACCGGCAAGGGCAAGGTCGGCGGGCTCGATTCTGAACGCGGCGTGCTGCGCCGCCAGGTGCCGGAATGGCTTAGCCTGCCGGAATTCCGCTCGCTGGTGGTCGGCTTTGAGGAAGCGCATATCGGCCATGGCGGCGAGGGCGCGCTTTACGTGCGTGTCCGGCGCGCGCGCTGAGCATGCTCAACGAAAATGCTAGAACGGCCTGACGATCCCGACGCGCGGGATCAGCGTCACGATCCAGCCGACGATTGTGGTCTTGCTATCGTCCGCCGGGATCACCGGCACGTCCTTCGACGCCGGCAGCATCCTGGTGGCATGCAGCATCAGGAACATGCAGACCGCCCAGTTCGAGATCCAGCGCGAATAGTCGAACACGGTCACGAACATCACGAAATAGCCGGCGCTGATCATGACGAGCGCGCCGATCACGATCCGGCGATGCAGTTCACTCGCGAGCGCACCAATCAGTCGCGCGAAATAGCGCCATAGCGGCGTGTGCAGCCAGATCAGCAGCGCGAACACCGGAACGCCCAGGATGTTCGAGGGCATGCGCGCCCAGGTGTCGGCGAACTCCTTGGACAGCGGCTGGTACCAGATGTAGCCGAACTGAAGCAGGTCGGTGCGCGACGGATCGGCCATCCGGCTCTGCAGATGACGGATGAATTCGTCATAGGGCACGTCGACCGTGCCGGCGAATTGCGCGACCAGGAACAGGATGCCGACCCCCGCGAGCGCCGCGAGGCCGAAGACGGCGCTGCGTGGCGTCACGCCCCGCACCAGGTAGAAGCGCAGCACCACGATCGCCGCGATGGTCGGCACATACATCAGGACGAAGATGTGATGGACCAGGATCAGCAGGATCGAGAACAGCGCGGCAATCAGCACATACACCACCAAACGCGCCGGGATCAGCAGCAGCACGATCGTCAGCGCACAGCCATAGATGTCGAAATGGCCGAGCGTGTGCATGAAGTTCTTCAGGAAGAACGGCGAACCCGCGATGAAGACGAACAACGGCCCATGCGCGTCGTTGAAGCCGAATGTGCGGTGGAACAGTTTGATGAACAGTCCGAGCGTCACCAGCCAGATCGCGCCGGCCAGCGCGAACACCAGCCATACGGGCACCTTGTCGGTGACCAGCGACACGATCGCCCCGACCAGCGCGCGCTTGGTGAAGCCGTAATGATAGTCGACCAGCAAATGGATGTAGGGAACGAAGGGCGGCAGCGCGATCTTGTGCAGGAACACGCCGACCAGCACGGCCGCATTGACGACCAGCATCAGGCGCCAGGGGTTTTGCCACCATCGCGAGTTCAAAGTCATTGTCGTCCCGGCCAAGCGAAGCGCGAGCCGGGACCCATAACCACAGGTCTGCGTTTGACCAAGACTGGTGCTGCAGCTTGCTTCAACAATGGGCGCCGGAGGTTATGGGTCCCTGCTTTCGCAGGGACGACGATTTTAGCTACACCGCCTACAAAATAAACCGGCTCAGATCGGCGTTCTTGGCGAGGTCGCCGACATGCTTGGTGACGTAGTCGGCGTCGACCTGGATGGTCTCGCCGTGGCGATCGGGCGCGGTGAAGGAGATCTCGTCCAGCACCCGCTCCATCACGGTCTGCAGCCGCCTTGCGCCGATGTTCTCGACCGTGGAATTCACCGCCACGGCGACATCGGCCAGCGCGTCGATGGCGTTGTCGGTGATGTCGAGTGTGACGCCCTCGGTCTTCATCAGCGCAACATATTGCTTGATCAGCGACGCCTCCGGCTCGGTCAGGATCCGGCGCATGTCGTCGCGGGTCAGCGCCTGCAGCTCGACGCGGATCGGCAGGCGGCCCTGCAGCTCCGGCAAAAGGTCCGACGGCTTGGCGATATGGAACGCACCCGAGGCGATGAACAGGATGTGGTCGGTCTTGACGGCGCCGTGCTTGGTCGAGACCGTGGTGCCCTCGATCAGCGGCAGCAGGTCGCGCTGCACGCCCTCGCGGGAGACGTCGCCGCCGGCGCGGTTCTCGCGCACGCAGATCTTGTCGATCTCGTCGAGGAATACGATGCCGTTGTTCTCGACCGCGTTGATCGCCTCCTGCACCAGCTGATCGGTGTCGAGCAGCTTGTCGGATTCCTCGTTGACGAGGATTTCGTGCGAGCCCTCCACCGTCAGGCGGCGGGTCTTGCTGCGCCCACCCATCTTGCCGAAGATGTCGCCGAGCGAGATCGCGCCCATCTGGGCGCCGGGCATGCCGGGGATTTCGAACATCGGCATGCCGCTGCCGCCCGACTGCGTCTCGATCTCGATTTCCTTGTCGTTGAGCTCGCCGGCGCGCAGCTTCTTGCGGAACGACTCGCGCGTCGCCGGGCTCGATCCCGGGCCGACCAGCGCGTCCAGCACGCGTTCCTCGGCGGCAAGCTGGGCGCGGGCCTGAACGTCCTTGCGCTTGCGCTCGCGGGTCTGCGCGATCGCGACCTCGACGAGGTCGCGGACGATCTGCTCGACGTCGCGGCCGACATAGCCGACCTCGGTGAACTTGGTGGCCTCGACCTTGAGGAACGGCGCGCCGGCGAGCTTGGCCAGTCGCCGCGCGATCTCGGTCTTGCCGACGCCGGTCGGCCCGATCATCAGGATGTTCTTGGGCAGAACCTCCTCGCGCAGGGAACCGGCGAGCTGCAGCCGCCGCCAGCGGTTGCGCAGCGCGATCGAGACGGCGCGCTTGGCGTCGGTCTGGCCGACGATGAAGCGGTCGAGTTCAGAAACGATTTCACGGGGAGAGAAGTGAGTCATTGGCTCTAGCTAGGTTGGAATCGCGGTCTCGGCAAGCGGCAGTTCTCCGGGGCATGGTCCCCTAAAGAATCGGCGGCCCGGCCTGCCACTGCCGGATCGCCTCGAACGGGTGGATCAGCATGATGATGTTCAGTGTCAGATTGTCGCGAATGTGAAGCAGCAACACGGTCTCGAACAAAACGCCGAGCGCGACGGTCGCGGCGATCGGCAGCCTGCGCGCCAGCAGGAAACCGATAACCATCGCAAGCGTGTCCGACACCGAATTGACGATGGTGTCGCCGTAATAATCGAGCGAGACTGTGCCGGCGCGGTAGCGCTCGATGATCCAGTTGGAGTTTTCGACGAGCTCCCAGCTGCCTTCGATCAGAATCGCGACAATCAGCCGCCCGGGCCAGGCGAGGCGCGGCAGCGCGAGGAAGGTCAGACCGTAGAACAGCAGGCCATGCAGCACATGCGACAGCGTGTACCAATCGGCGATGTGCTGCGAGTTTTCCGAGCTCTGAACCGAGCCATGCCAGAGCTTGACATAGCCGCAGGCACAGATCGGCAAACGGCCCATCGCATAAAGCAGCGCCGCCTGCAGCACGAGCAGCGCTGCCGCGATCGCCAGCCAATGCCACGCTGAAATGCCGGTGATGGGCTTTCGCGCGATCGTCATGCGTCGCGCGCCATCAGCAGCGCCGGCCCGTCCGGCGTATCGACCATACCGATCTTCCGAAAACCCGCCTTCTCATAGGCGCGGATCGCACGCGCATTGGCCGGATCGGGATCGGTGACGATACGTGGCGCGCCCTGCGCCAGCCGGTCGTCGACAAAGGCGCGGATCAGCGCCGAGCCGTGGCCACCTGCCATCATGCTGGGCTCGCCGATGAAGAGGTCGATCCCGCGCGTACCCTCCGGCTGGGCCCCGAAGCCGGAATTCCACGCCGTCAGGTCGTAGCACTGGATATAGCCGAGGTCGCCGCCATCGGCCGCGACGATGAACTGGTCCATGGCCGGCTCATCGAGGTCGCCGCTGACCAGCGCATATTGCTCGGCCGGATCGCCCCACCATTCCCGGACATGCGGCAACGCCAGCCACTCCTTGACCAGCGGCAGGTCGGCCGGCGTCATCGGGCGGAAATGATAGGGGCTGGCCATGCTCAGCCGCCGATCGTCTCGATCGTCACGTTCCGGTTGGTGTAGACGCAGATGTCGGCGGCGATATCCAGTGCACGGCGGACGATGGTCTCGGCGTCCTTGTCGGTATCGACCAGCGCGCGGGCCGCGGCGAGGGCGTAATTGCCGCCGGAACCGATCGCCATGACCCCGGATTCCGGCTCCAGCACGTCGCCGGTGCCAGTCAGCACCAGGGAAACGTCCTTGTCGGCCACGATCATCATGGCCTCCAGCCGGCGCAGGTAACGGTCGGTGCGCCAGTCCTTGGCGAGCTCGACGGCTGCCCGGGTCAGCTGCCCCGGATATTGCTCCAGCTTGCTTTCCAGCCGCTCGAAGAGGGTGAAGGCGTCGGCGGTGGCGCCGGCAAAGCCGCCGATCACGTCGCCTTTGCCGATCCGGCGGACCTTCCTGGCATTGGCCTTGATCACGGTCTGTCCGATCGAGACCTGCCCGTCGCCGCCGATCACCACCTTGCCGCCCTTGCGGACCGTACAGATCGTGGTGCCATGCCAGACCGGCAGCTCATTTGGGGATGCTTGCATAGGTTACCTCTCTTCCGGGCAGATTTAGGCGGTCGGGCAGGGGGTTACAATCGGGCGATTTGGCAAGGAATTTGGGTCACCATGGCCCGAAGTTAGGGCGTTTAGGGGTCATCCCGCAGTAGCGAAGGTGACATCAGCCTGTTAAAAGACCGGCGTTTTCGGCACGGGAAAGCTCAATTTTCATGCGCACCGCAACCATCAAGCGCAAGACCAAGGAGACCGACATCGAGGTGACGGTCAACCTCGACGGAGCAGGCGTATCCACGGTTTCGACCGGGATCGGCTTCTTCGATCATATGCTCGACCTCCTGGCCCGGCATTCGCGCATCGACATCACGGTGAAGGCGGATGGCGATCTCCATGTCGATTACCACCACACCACCGAAGACGTCGGGATCGCGCTCGGACAGGCCGTGAAGCAGGCGCTCGGCAACATGGCCGGCATCACCCGCTACGCCTCGATCCACATGCCGATGGACGAGACGCTGTCGCGCGTCGTGATCGACATTTCCGGCCGCCCCGTGCTGGTGTTCAAGGCCGAATTCCCGCGCGACAAGATCGGCGAGTTCGACACCGAGCTGGTGCGCGAGTGGTTTAACGCCTTCGCGATGAACGCCGGCGTGACTCTGCACGTCGAGACCCTATATGGCGAGAACAGCCATCATATCGCCGAATCCTGTTTCAAGGGTCTGGCGAGGGCGCTACGGACGGCAATTGCGATCGATCCGCGCGCCCAGGGCGAAGTGCCCTCGACCAAGGGTCAGCTCGGCGGCTGATCTCTGGAGCATGATCCGGAAGAGCATGATGCCGGTTTTCCGAAAGATCGTGCTTTAAACAAGGGTCCATCCTCGGCGGAGCGTTCGATGCCGGTCTATACAGTGCATGCCCCCGTGGCCAACGGCGCCGATCTCGCGGCGACCGACAAGTTCGTCTTCGTGCGCGACGGCTTCCATTTCTGGGCCGCGGTTGCGGGCGTGATCTGGCTGGCCTGGCATCGGCTTTGGCTGGCGCTGATCGGCTGGCTCGTTCTCACTTTCGTGATCGATTACGCGCTGACCAAGCTTGGCGTCGGCCGCAGCGCGATCTTCTTCGTCGACCTGGTGCTGATGGTGTTGCTCGGGCTCGAAGCGGCGAGCTTGCAACGCTGGACGCTGTCGCGGCGCAGATGGCGCCAGATCGACATCGTCGTGGGCGACGATGCAGAGGCCGCCGAGCGCCGCTTCTTCGCGCGCTGGACCGCGCGGCATCGCGGCGCCGTCAACGATCAGCGCTCGGTCGATCGCGGCGGTCCGCCTCCGACCCGCGACGTTCCGGGTCAATCATTCTCAAAACCCCCAATGGTGCCGCAGGGCGGCATTATCGGATTGTTTCCAGAGCCAGGAGGATCGCGATGACCGTTGCAATCATCGATTACGGCTCCGGCAATCTGCATTCGGCGGCCAAGGCCTTCGAGCGCGCCGCGCACAGCATGGAGGATCCGCAAGCCATCAAGGTGACACGCGATCCCGATGCGGTGTATCGCGCCGATCGGATCGTGCTGCCCGGAGTCGGCGCGTTTGCCGATTGCCGCCGCGGCGTCGATGCAGTCGACGGCATGCTGGAAGCGCTCACCGAGGCGGTGCGGGTCAAGGCGCGGCCGTTCTTCGGCATCTGTGTCGGCATGCAGCTGATGGCGACGCGCGGCAAGGAGCACGTGATCACCCAGGGCTTCAACTGGATCGGCGGCGATGTCGAGAAGATCGAGCCGCGCGACGAGAGCCTGAAGGTCCCCCATATGGGCTGGAACACGCTCGACCTGGTGCGCGAGCACCCGGTGCTGGAGCGGCTGCCGCTCGGACCGAAGGGTCGTCACGCCTATTTCGTGCACTCCTATCACCTCAACGCCGCCAATGAGGCGGACGTGCTCGCGCGCGCCGATTATGGCGGGCCAGTGACCGCGATCGTCGGCAAGGACACCGCGATCGGCACCCAGTTTCACCCCGAGAAGAGCCAGCGCTTCGGCCTCGCTTTGATCGCCAATTTTTTGAAGTGGAAGCCGTGATTCTCTTTCCAGCGATTGATCTGAAGAACGGCCAGTGCGTGCGCCTGGAGCAGGGCGACATGGCGCGCGCCACCGTGTTCAATCTCGATCCGGCGGCGCAGGCGGCGAGCTTCGCCGCGCAGGGCTTCGAATATCTCCACGTCGTCGATCTCGACGGCGCCTTCGCCGGCAAGCCGATGAATGCCCATGCGGTGGAGGCGATGCTGAAGGCCGTCACCATGCCGATGCAGCTCGGCGGCGGCATCCGCGACCTCAAGACCATCGAAGCCTGGCTCGACAAGGGCGTCACGCGCGTCATCATCGGCACCGCCGCGGTGCGCGATCCCGAGCTGGTGAAGAGCGCGGCGAAGGCATTCCCAGGTCGCGTGGCCGTGGGCCTCGATGCACGCGACGGCAAGGTCGCGGTCGAAGGCTGGGCCGAGACCTCGCATGTGACCGCGCTCGAGATCGCACAGCGCTTCGAGGACGCCGGCGTCGCCGCGATCATCTTCACCGACATCGCCCGCGACGGCCTGCTCAAGGGCCTCAACCTCGACGCGACCATTGCGCTTGCCGACCGCATCTCGATTCCGGTGATCGCCTCCGGCGGCTTCGCCTCGATCGACGACGTCAAGGCGCTGCTGCAGCCGCGTGCCAAAAAGCTCGCCGGCGCGATCGTCGGCCGTGCGCTCTATGACGGACGGCTCGATCCGGCCGCTGCCCTTCAGCTGATCCGCGGCGCGTAGGAGGAGATCATGTTCAAGGTTCGCGTGATCCCCTGCCTCGACGTCAAGGACGGCCGCGTGGTCAAGGGCGTCAACTTTGTCGATCTGCGCGACGCCGGCGACCCGGTCGAGGCCGCGATCGCCTATGACGCCGCCGGCGCCGACGAGCTCACCTTCCTCGACATCACAGCCACCCATGAAAACCGCGGCATCATGCTGGACGTGGTGCGGCGGACGGCGGAAGCCTGCTTCATGCCGCTGACCGTGGGCGGCGGCGTCCGCACCGTCGACGACATCAAGACCCTGCTGCGGTCCGGCGCCGACAAGGTCTCGATCAATTCGGCGGCCGTCAGCCGGCGCGAATTCGTCAAGGAAGCGGCCGAGAAATACGGCGAGCAATGCATCGTGGTCGCGATCGACGCCAAGCGGGTCAAGCGCGCCGGCGGCTCGGACCGCTGGGAGATTTTCACCCATGGTGGGCGCAATGCCACCGGGATCGACGCCATCGAATATGCCCAGGAAGTCGTCGCGCTCGGCGCCGGCGAAATCCTGCTGACCTCGATGGACCGGGACGGCACCAGGCAAGGCTTTGACCTGCCGCTGACCAGGGCGATCGCGGACAGTGTCCCCGTACCGGTCATCGCGTCCGGTGGTGTCGGCAATCTTGATCACCTGGTCGACGGCGTCCGCGAGGGTCACGCCACCGGCGTGCTGGCCGCGTCGATCTTCCACTTCGGGGAATTTACCATCCGTCAGGCCAAGGATCACATGGTGCGCGCCGGCCTGCCGATGCGGCTCGATCCCTAGCGTGAGCGTGGTCCGGAAAAGTGGAAACAGGTTTTCCGAAAAGACCACGCTCAAACGGAGTGGTTGAGGACTCCTTGTCACAAAAATGCTAAGTCCCCACATAAGGGATGGCACCCATGGGTGTCGCTGTGCATGCTTGAGTTGAGTTGATGTCGCGTTTCACGGTCCACGATCTGGCCGCCACCATCGACGCCCGCGCTGCGACGGGCGGCGAGGCGTCGTACACCCGCAAGCTGCTCGACAAGGGCGCGGAGCATTGCGCCAAGAAATTGGGCGAGGAAGCGGTCGAGACCGTGATCGCCGCGGTCGAGAATGACCGCGATCACCTCATCGCGGAAAGTGCCGATCTCGTGTTTCACCTGCTGGTTCTGTTGAAATCACGCGGCGTGAGGCTGGAGGATGTCGAGGCCGCGCTCGAGAAGCGCACCTCGATGTCGGGACTGGAAGAGAAGGCGTCGCGCAAGCGCGACTAGCGCAAATGATCGAGCGCATCGAGAGGGGCAGCCTCATGGACATCCGGGCACCAGATCAACAGTACAACCCCTACCGCATCTTCACGCGCCAGCAATGGTCGCATCTGCGTGACGATACGCCGATGACGCTCGAGCCGGGCGAGTTCGACCGCCTGCGTTCGATGCACGACCGCCTCGATTTGCAGGAGGTCGAGGACATTTACCTGCCGCTGTCGCGGCTGCTCTCGATCTATGTCGATGCGACCCAGCGGCTGTATTACTCGCAGCGTCAGTTCCTCAACATCCGCGACCGCAAGATGCCCTACATCGTCGGCGTCGCCGGATCCGTCGCGGTCGGCAAGTCGACCACGGCACGCGTGCTGCAGGCGCTGCTGGCGCGCTGGTCGCCGCGGCCGAAGGTCGATCTGATCACGACCGACGGTTTCCTGTTTCCGAACGCGGTGCTCGAGCGGCAGGGCATCATGCAGAAGAAGGGCTTCCCGGAAAGCTACGACCTGCCGACGCTGCTGTCGTTCCTCAGCGACATCAAGGCGGGGCGGCGCCGCGTGCGCGCGCCGGTCTATTCTCATCTGACCTACGACATCGTGCCGAACAAATGGGTCGAGATCGACCAGCCGGACATCCTGATCGTCGAGGGCGTCAACGTGCTGCAGACCGGGCGGCTGCCGCGCGACGGCAAGGCGGTGCCGTTCGTTTCCGACTTCTTCGATTTCTCGGTCTATATCGACGCCGACGAGGCCGTGCTGCGGGAGTGGTACATCAAGCGCTTCCTGGCGCTGCGCGACACCGCGTTCACCGATCCACGGTCCTACTTCCACCGCTATGCGCCGCTCTCGGACGAGGAAGCGACCGCGACCGCGATCGCGATCTGGGAGCGCACCAACCTCGCCAATCTCGAGGACAACATCCTGCCGACCCGCCCGCGCGCGACGCTGATCCTGAAGAAGGGCGCCGATCACGTGGTGCAGTCGGTCGCGCTGCGCCGGCTGTAAGTTTTGACCCGTTAGAGCTGACCACATCAACGGTGTCGTCCCGGCGAAAAGCTGGGACCCATACTCCGCGGCCCTTGCAAAAGGTACGCGGCAAGACGGTCGTTCACCAATTGGCATTCGTGGCTATGGGTCCCTGCTTGCGCAGGAACGACGATAGAGAATCGGTCGACTACGCCGCGATATGCCGCGCGGCGGCGAGGCCCGCGAGCGCTTCTTCCAGCTTCTCGCGGTCGAGCGGCTTGATCAGGAAACCGTCCATGCCGGCTTCGAAGCAGGCGTAGCGGTCTTCCACCAGCGTATTTGCCGTCAGTGCCAGGATCGGGGTCCGGCGGACGGATTGCGCCGCTTCATGGGCGCGGATCTGCTTGGTGGTCTCGATGCCGTTGAGGCGCGGCATCTGGATGTCCATCAGCACGAGATCGTAGGGCGTGCCGGCTGAGGTCGCCGACAGCCAGGACTCCATCGCCTGCTCGCCATTGGTGGTGATGACCACGTTGTGGCCGAGCCGGGTGAGCAGCGAGCGCATCAACAGCGCGTTGATCTCATTGTCCTCGGCGACCAGGATCGAGAGGCCCTTGTCCGGCAGCGCGGAAGCGGGCGCAGACCCGGCGGCCGCCTCGATCGCGAGGCTCGGCGCAGCGATTTCCGGCGATGCGGTCAGGCGTGCGGCGAGCGACGACGCGCGCAATGGCTTCACCAGGTAACCGGTGAACATGGCTGACTCGGAGGCCGAAAGATCCTGCCGCGTCGCCGGCGTGAACATCACGATGCGATGGGTCGCGTGGAGGCGGGCGGCTTCGGCAAACGCCTCCATCGCCGGGGTGCCGAGCGTGTGGTCGATCAGCACCGCGTGCCAGCTCCGCTCCGGCAGCAACGCCTCGGCGACATTGGCATCCGACACGATGCAGGTCTGCGCGCCCCAGCGCTGCAACCGCCGCGAGATCAGCGAGACCTCGATGCTGTGCGGCGCCACCAGCATGATCGACTGTCCCGTCAAGTCGGGCGCGGCGAAGCCGCTGGCCTCGCCGGTATCGGCGGCGACGAGCGGGATCGAAACCTCGAAGGTCGAGCCTGCGCCAGGCGTGCTTGCGAGCGTGATGCGGCCGCCCATCCGCTTGACGATGCGGTCGCTGATCGAGAGGCCGAGGCCGGTGCCGCCATAGCTGCGCGCGATCCGTTCGTCGGCCTGCTCGAACTCCCGGAAGATACGCTGCTGCGCTTCCGGCGCGATGCCGATCCCGGTGTCGCGGACCAGGAAGCTGATCTCGTTCGGCCAGATGCCGGGCTCGACGATCAGCGCCACGCCACCGGTCGCGGTGAACTTGATGGCGTTGCCGGCGAGATTGAGCAGCACCTGACGCAGCCGCGCGGCGTCGCCGGTCACCTGCGTCGGCAGCCGCTCGTCGACATAGGCGGCGATCTCGATGCCCTTGGTCTGCGCGCGCGGCGCCAGCAGCTCGGTGATGTCCTCGATCAGGCCGGACAGCGCGAACGCGCGGTGCTCGAGATCGATCTTGCCGGCTTCGATCTTGGAATAGTCGAGCAGTTCCTCGATCAGCGCGAGCAGCGCGTCGCCCGATGTCTTGACCGCCTTGACGTAGGTCATCTGCTCCGGCGTCAGCTGCGTATCCATCAGCAATCCGCTCATGCCGATGATGCCGTTCAGCGGGGTGCGGATCTCGTGGCTCGCCATCGCAAGGAAGCGCGACTTGGCGCGGTTGGCGGCGTCGGCCTGATCGCGCGCTTCGGCGAGCGCGTGCTCGCTCTCGGTGCGGTCGGTGACATCGCGGCCGACGCTCTGCATCTCCGCCGGCGCGCCGGCATCATTGCGCACGAGGCCTTCCCGCCAGGCGATCCAGCGCGGCCCGAGCGGTCCCTCGATCTTCTGGTCGTAGACCCGCGTACCGTTGGATTCGAGCGCGGTGTCGCCTTGTTCGAGCACCTTCAGCGTTGCGGTGCTGCCGATCAATTCGCTGCGGGAAATCTGCGCCAGCTCGCAATAGGCGTCGTTGGCATAGGTGATGAGCCCGTCGAGGTCGCGCAGCACGATCAAATCGTCCTGCGCCTCGAACAGGGTCGAGGCGCGCTGCTCGGCCTCCTGCAGTTCCCAGTTGCGGTCGGCCATCGCTTCATTGTGCATGGCGATGGTGCGGAGCCGCTTGCGCATCAGCCGCAGGCGGATGCCGAGCGTCACGATCCAAAGGCAGGCGAGCGCGAACAGGAAGCTGACCCCGATCGCGAATGCATTGGGATCGTAGCCGCTCTGTTGCGAGAGCGCGCCCGAAATGAATCCGAAAGCGCTGCCGAATGCGACGGAGAAGATCGTGAACGAACGGACGATCGTCGCGACCCAGGAATGGCGCCGGACGAAGCGGCGAAGGCGCAACTTGATCCGGAAGAAACGCCCCATCAATGGTGACCCTGAGACAGCTTGATCTGGCGGTGACGATGCGTCGGCCAGCTTGCAAAGTGCTTGAAGTTGGTGGCCATTTCGCGCTGCCCTGATAACAAGGTTAGCGGGGGGTTAACTCCGCCATGACCCGGTTCGGGACGCGCGTGTCAGGTTCGGGCGATGCGGCTTCAAGGCGGCGGTGTCCGCCGCGCGCGCTGACGATCAGGGCCGCGGCATCGCGCGCCGAGAACGTCTTCGACTGCACGAAGACACGGTAGTCGGATGGGCCGTCATCATGCGTCAGATAGATGACGGGGCCGGTCGCCGAGGCATCGCTGGAAATCCCGATCAGTTGCGCGGCCGCGCTGCGCTCGCAGGCGCCGGCCTCGGCATCGTCGATGTCGTCGATCACGGTGAAGTCGGCGGCATCGGCGCTGTCGGCGATCTGGACCCGGACGGTGGCCTGGCTGGGGTCGTCAGTGAAGCTGACGTGAAGCTGCGCCAGCCAGGGGATCGATGCGATCTGCATCGTGGCGCCACCCACCTCGATGCAGGGCCGCGGGCCCGGCAGGAACTCGGCGCGGGCAAGGACCGCGGCCACGGCAAGGGGGACCACAGACGTCAAAATCTTCAAACGCAACATGACACAACTCGCTCGACCCAAGCTTGCCGCGGATCGCGGTGCTTATGGTTTGCGCAGCGTAAACAAAACTCGTTACCGCGGCGTTGACGCGGGGCATTGCGGCACGAATCGGGACAGGGCTTCGGTTTGGATCACGCGGCGCGGCGCAAATCGTCGGCCAATGCACGATAGGACAGCGCTTCGGCGAGGTGCAGCCGGCCGATCGTCTCGGCGCCGTCGAGATCGGCAAGCGTGCGCGCCACCCGCAGCACCCGGTGATAGCCGCGCGCGGTGAGGTGCATGTTGTCGGCGGCCTCGCGCAGCAGCTTCTGTCCATGCGCGTCGGGCTGCGCGATGGTCTCGAGCAGCGAGCTCGGCGCTTCCGCATTGGTGCGGACATGCGGCATGCCGGCAGCCGCATAGCGCGCGAGCTGGATGTCGCGCGCGGCCGCGACGCGGGCGGCAACCTCGGCCGATCCCTCCGCCGGCGGCGGCAGGATCAGATCGGCCGCGGTCACGGCGGGCACCTCGATCCTGAGATCGATGCGATCCATCAGCGGGCCGGAGATTCGCATCTGGTAGTCGGCGGTGCAGCGGTCGAGCCGGCCGCGCTTGCAGGAATAGCCGGGCTCATAGGCATGGCCGCAACGGCACGGGTTCATCGCCGCGACCAGCATGAAGCGCGCCGGATAGGTGACGCGGTGGTTGGCCCTGCTCACCGATACCTCGCCGTTCTCCAGCGGCTGGCGCAGCGAATCCAGCACGCGCGGATCGAACTCCGGCAATTCGTCGAGGAACAGCACGCCCTGATGCGCGAGCGAGATCTCGCCCGGCTTGGCGCGCATGCCGCCGCCGGTCAGCGCGGCCATGCTGGCGGAATGATGCGGGCTGCGGAACGGGCGCCGCGCGGTCAACGCGCCGTCGCGGATCTCGCCGGCAACCGAGGCGATCATCGAGACTTCGAGCAGCTCCGATGGCGACAGCGGCGGCAGGATCGAGGGCAGTCGCGCCGCCAGCATCGATTTGCCGGCGCCGGGCGAGCCGATCATCAAGAGATGATGGCCGCCGGCGGCGGCGATCTCGAGCGCGCGTTTCGCGCTCTCCTGGCCCTTGATGTCGCGCAGGTCCAAAAGCGTTTCCTCGCGCGCCTCGTTTTGGTCCTGCACCTTCGGCTGCGGGCGCGACAGCACCTGCGTGCCCTTGAAGTGGTTGGCGATCTGGATCAGCGAGTGTGCCGCGATGATCTGGATGTCCGGACTGGCCCAGGCGGCTTCCGAGCCGCAGGCCGCCGGGCAGATCAATCCCTCGTCGCGCGAATTGGCGCCGATTGCCGCGGGCAGCACGCCGGCCACCGGCGCGAGCGAGCCGTCGAGCCCGAGCTCGCCGAGCACGGTGAAGCCGTTCAGCGCATCCGGCGGAATCGCGCCGATCGCCGCCATCAGGCCGAGCGCGATCGGCAGGTCGTAATGGCTGCCCTCCTTGGGCAGGTCGGCGGGTGCGAGGTTGACGGTGATGCGGCGGGCGGGAAGCGCGAGGCCGGACGCGATCAGCGCCGAACGCACGCGTTCGCGGGCTTCCGACACCGCCTTGTCGGGCAGGCCGACGATCGCGAATGCCGGCAATCCCGGCGCGACCTGCACCTGCACGTCGACCGCGCGGGCCTCGATCCCCTCGAATGCGACGGTGGAAACGCGCTGAACCATGCTGCCCCTATCTTCCGCCACCCAAGGTAGCGGAGCGGGCCTTCCGGCGCAAGAACATTAAGAGAACATTGGGGGCGGCGGCGCCGGCCCCCGGCTCTGTTGCTTATCGTAGATAACTGCGCGACGGCCGTCGGCACAGTGGCGGCCGATGATAAAAGGAACATGTCGATTTCCGCTACAAGCAACCGCGTTGCGCTTGGCGTGGACGATCAGGATCGGGCCGAGAAGGCCATTAAGCAAGCGACTCACTTATCGTGCCGCTGATCGCTCACCGTCCCGGTAAGCTAGAGCGGCGCGGCTCGAATGCGCACCAAGGGCGTGCAGTTGGAGTTCGATTTCCTGCGACGCGAAAAGTGATTCGTCGTCAGTTGGTTAGCTAACCACTTGATTCGACAACAGGAATCTGGTACAGAATCACAAGGCAGGCAACGCCGGAAAAAACCCGAGTCATGCTTTGCATGACAGCCGTATGGATGCCTCACCGTGAGGGTGGGACTACAAACCAGCGGTGTCCTCAGGGTCCGGGGGCCTGCCTCACTTTTTCAAATTTGCAGGCGGCTTGTTTAAAGAACGATTGGACCTGATCAAATACATCATTGGCATAGCAACCGTCAGAGCGACAAAGGGCACACCTAGCATCAGCACAGCGAAAACCGCCGGGTTCATAGTGCCGAACAGCCACATACCGCCTATTACCAATTCAACCACAGCCAAGGCGATTAAACGGCCCCAAATTGGTCTATTCATTTCGTTCCCGCCTTGTAGTGATCGAAAATGCGTCTCTGCTCAGGCGTCGCGCGGCTAAGAAAGTTGTCGGGCATCAGCTTGAGGCCGTACTCGAAGACCTGACCGTCGCGACCTCGCGCCATTCGGGGCTCAAGTGCGATGGCCGGAGAAACGTCCGCGCTTGTGACCGACTGATAGAACGATGAGGCGATTGAATCGCTCAATTGAAGGCCCGCGCGTTCGGAGTTATCGATGGCGGCGATCTGGTGGATTGGATCTACCACGGACCATTTGAGATCGCCTCGCCGCAAAAATAATGCGTTAGCCCGGCTCTGCATTCTTAGCCAACACAGGTACGCTTGTAGATGCCCGTATCGCAGGCCTTTGCGGCGCGCGAACTCAAGGCGGACAATCCGCGGCTCTCCATAGTCGCGGTAGGATCGCTGCTCGCAGAAGTCGGTCACGCGCTCCAGCAAGAGGCGGGTGATCCACCAATAGAACCAGGTTCTGCCGGCGAGTACCGATGCAGCTTCCGCCCTCTTGTTCCGGTAGCCGTGCATATTGGCTTTGTTCGAGATGACCGCGAAGCAGCGCACTGGTAATTTCGCTATGCCGGCGCAAACCATTGCGCGCCGCCAATCGTCTAGGGGCTGAAAATGCAGGGTCCGGCGCTGTTCTAGGCGAATCTGCTTTAGGATATCGCGCACCCAAACAGTCTCGCGCTGAGCCTCGCGCGGACAACCAAGGCAGAGAGAACGAACCATTCGCTCGCGCCGCTAGGATCGATCGGGCGAACGCTGGCGACTCCATCGTCACCGGATTCGTCAATGTACGCCACGTAGGAAACTTTAGGCATGGCTGTCAAAAAGTCTCAAATCGAGAAGTTCAAACAAGCCGCCCGCGACCTCGAAGCGGACGACAGCGAAAAGCGGTTCAGCGAGAGGCTGGGCAAGATCGCCAAGCAGAAGCCCACAAAGAAGTCAGCCAAGCGATGAATGAAATGGTGCGCTGCCTTGTCGTCGTGCCCGGCGAGCCGTTTAGCTATGGCCCAAAGCCTTTAGGCGAGTTGCAACGGCCTCTGCGAACTGATCGAGTTCGGCGTCTATGTGATCCCAAACCCGATGTTCAAAATCGTCCTGTGGCGGATTCGTGTCTCGGACGGAATCAATCAGAAGGCCGATAGATTTGCGCATATTCCCGATGGGGTCGGGTTGTCGCTCGGCCCAGTTAGTGTAGAGGGCGCGCAGCAGTAGGTTCTGGGCTTGAACGCGCCCCTGCAGATGTTCGTAGTCCGCCTCGGTGACCTCAGGCATGCAGAATCTCCGGTTGAGCCGATTCGGTTGTAGCAACCTGTAGGACTCATGATCCGTGACCGGAAATTCTCAAAATTGAATCTGACTCAACCCACTGGAAATTAAGGCTTATCCACGGGAGGGGTGTGCAAAGCTCACAATTCCCGGCTCCAGCGCAAGAGCATTAGGAGAACATCCGGGGGCAAGCGCATCGCCCCCGGCTGCGCCGCCGTCACAGGTTCATCTGCATCGGCTCCGGATAGTAGTGGAAGCCCTCGCCGGCCTTGGCGACGTGGCCGTAGCCCGGCCAGGCGAAGTGATAGGACATCACGGCGGTCTTGTTCGCGGCCAGCATCTCCAGCAGCTTGACCCGCGAGTTCGCCGCCTGCTTCGGATCGGTGTCGTAGGAGAACTCCATCCGCGGACGCTCGAGCAGCAGCACCGCGTGATGCGAGAGGTCGCCGAGGAAGGCGAAGGATTTGCCGCCCGAGCTCACCATGAAGATGGTGTGGCCCACGGTGTGGCCGGGCGCTGCGATTGCCGTCACGCCGGGCAGGAATTCCTGGCCGTCCTTGAAGAACACGATGCGGTCGCGCACCGGCAGCAGGTTCTTGCGGGCGTGCACGATGAAATCCTTCAACGGGCTGCCCATCTTGCCTTCGTCGGTCCAGAACTCGAGATCGCTCTGCGCGATGTAGTACTGCGCGTTCGGGAATAGCGGCTTGTCGTCGGTGCCGACAATGCCGCCGATATGATCGATATGCGCGTGCGACAGCACGACGGCGTCGATGTCTTCCGGCTTGATGCCGGCTTCCTTCATGCTCTTCTGCTGCCGGCCCGTGGTCGGACCGAAGGCCTTCGAGGTGCCCATGCCGGTATCGAACAGGATCAGCTTGTCGCCGGTGTTGACGATCGGCGAGTTCTGCTCGAGCACGACATTGTCGGGCGAGAGGAAGTTGTCGGAGAGCATCTTCTTCACCTCCTCCTTCGGCACACCGGTGAAGGTGCCGGAGGGGTCGCCGAGCGGAAGCGGCCCGTCGGATACGACGGTCACTTCGGCTTCGCCGAGCATGAAGCGGTGCCAGTAGGGTGTCTGCGTGCCGAGCTTCGGCGCGCGTGCCTGTGCGGTGCCCCCGAGCAGGGTACTGGCGCCGAGACCGGCGCCGAGCGCGAGCAAGGATCGTCGTGAGACATTGAGCGTCATAACGTCTTCCTCCACAATTTTTATGATATTTTCGCGTTGTTGCCCGCGCGTTGACCCGCTGCTTGACCTGACGCAGGCAAGAGGATGCTGCCCTCGCCCGCGCAAGCTGGCAAGAAGAATAAGGAGAACGCATGCGCGATCGAACGCCGGCTGGATTTCAGCCGGCTGTGCGGCGCACAAGGGTTATCTGGCGGCGCGCTTCTTCTCGATGGTATCCCAGATCATCGCCGCGACGTCGGGGCCATTGAGCCGCTGGATTGCGCGGATGCCGGTCGGCGAGGTGACGTTGATCTCGGTCAGATTGCCGTCGATCACGTCGAGGCCGACGAACATCAGACCAAGTTCGCGCAACGAGGGCCCAACGGTGGCGCAGATTTCGCGCTCGCGATCCGAGAGCTCGGTCGCCTTGGCCGCGCCGCCGCGCACCATGTTGGAGCGCAGATCGTCCGCTGCCGGCACGCGATTGACGGCGCCGGCGAACTCGCCATCCACCAGGATGATGCGCTTGTCGCCATGCTTCACCTCGGGGAGGAAGCGCTGGATCACCCAGGGCTCCTTGAAGGTGACCGAGAACATGTCGAACAGCGAGCCGAAATTCATGTCCTGCGGCATCACGCGGAAGACGGCGGCGCCGCCATGGCCGTGCAACGGCTTCATGACGACGGCGCCATGCTGGTCGCGGAATGCGTTGATCTCGTCGAGATCGCGCGAGATCAGGGTCGGCGGCATCAGCTGCGGGAAATTCATCACGAACAGCTTTTCCGGCGCGTTGCGTACGCTGGCCGGGTTGTTGACGACCAGCGTCTTCGGATGGATGCGCTCGAGCAAATGGGTCGAGGTGATGTAGGCGAGGTCGAACGGCGGATCCTGGCGCAGCAGCACGACGTCGAAGCCGTTGAGCGGCTCGCGCTTCGCCTCGCCCAGCGTGAAGTGATCGCCGGCCTCGTCGCGCACGGTGAGAGGCTGCACCGGCGCCACCAGCTCCTCGCCGCGCAGCGACAGCTTGTCGGGCGTGTAGTAGGAAATGCCGTGGCCGCGCTTTTGCGCCTCGAGCAGCAACGCGAACGTCGAATCGCCGCGGATATTGATGCGCGCGATGGGATCCATCTGGACGGCGATCTTCAATTTCATAAGCGTGTCCCGCGAGGTCTTGAGGTTAATTAGGGCTGGCGTCGAATGCCGCTAACAGATGGCGCGGCAGGCTCTTCGGCGCAATCAGCACGGCGTCGAATCTGAGATCGAATTCGGCATGTTCGGGATGCGCCATCAGCCAGGCCTGGGCGGCATTGATGATGCGCAGCTGCTGCCGCGGCGTCACCGCATAGGCGGCGTCGTCGAGGCTGGCACGGGCCTTGACCTCGACGAAGGCCAGCAAATTGCGCCGGCGCACCACCAGGTCGATCTCGCCGAAGGGGGTGCGAAAGCGTCGTGCCAGGATGCGATAACCCTTGGCGATCAGAAGCGCTGCGGCGCGGCTCTCGGCCGAGATGCCGGCCCGGAACGCCGCGACGCGCTCCGGCGAGGCGCTGTCACTCTTCGCCATTGCCGTCCCCGATGATCTTCGCAAGCTCGAGGGCGCGGGCATAGACCTCGCGGCGCGGCCGGCCCGACAGTTCGACCGCATGGGCGACCGCGTCCTTGACGCTGCCGCGGGCGAGCTGCGCCCGCAGCAGATCGTCGAGTTTATCCTGATCCATCACCCCGGCATCACCGGCCGGAGGTCCGATGACGAGCACGAACTCGCCGCGTGTTTCCAGCGCGTCCGCGCTTGCCGCCAGCTCGGCGACCGGCGCACGCGTGACCTCCTCGTGCAGCTTGGTCAGCTCGCGGCAGATCGCGGCATCGCGGCCGGCCATGATCGCGGCGAGATCGCGCAGCGTGTCCTGTACGCGGTTGCCCGATTCGAGCATCACGAGCGTCGAATCGACCCTCGCCAGCTCGTTGAGCCGCGCCCGGCGCGCGTGCTCCTTCGCGGGCAAAAATCCCTCGAAGAAAAACCGGTCGGTCGGCAATGCCGCGACCGACAGGGCCGTCAGCACCGACGATGGCCCCGGCACCGCGATGACGGCATGTCCGGCGGCGCAGACGTCGCGCACCAGCTTGAAGCCGGGATCGGAGATCAGCGGCGTGCCGGCGTCGGAAACCAGCGCGATCGCGGCGCCCTGCGCCAGGCGCTCCAGGATTTTGGGGCGGGCCTGGGCCGCGTTGTGCTCGTGATAGAGCGCGAGCTCGGCGGTGATCGCATAACGCTCGGTCAGCCGGCGCGTGATCCTTGTGTCCTCGCAGGCGATGACGTCGACACCGGCCAGCGTTTCCAGCGCGCGCAGGGTGATGTCGGCGAGATTTCCGATCGGGGTCGCGACCAGATGCAGTCCAGGCTTGGCCTTTGGCGCGGCCAGCTGCTGGCCGCCGATCGAAAAGGTTTTGGTGGCAGCGCCCGTCGTGGCATCCGAATGGTGGAGGGAACTGGCTTTTGCGCGCATAATGCCAATCTAGAGCGTTTTCGAGCGAAGTGGGTACCGGTTCGCGTGAAGAAAACGCGTCAAACCGAGAATCTAGAGCCCCGTTCCGATTCAATCGGAACGGGATAAGCTCTAGAGGGATGGCGGCGCTAGCGCCACATCCGCAAAGGGCGGTGACGGAACGCTGCCTGAGGGGGGTATGGAGGCCGCGGCAAGGGCGCCGCGGGGCCATAATCCTTTTGTTTTAGTTAACTATTCGCCGACAATATGCCTGAATCCACCCGCCTCATCAGAGCTGGATGGAGTCCTGGCCGATCACGGTCGGCCAAGAGAAGAGAGACGATGGAAGGCCCGCATCACCGCAAGTCCCCGCCGTCGGGCGCCACCCGGCGGACCGCGCTCGGCCTCATCGTGGGCGCGCCGCTGCTGACGGCCTGTTCCGGCGTGCAGCAGAGCTTGAGCCAGTTTTCCAGCCCGTTCGGCGGTAACCAGGAAGGCGGTCCCGCCGGCCCGCAGCAGCAGCCGCAGGCGGTCGGCACCGGGCAGGTCAAGATCGGGCTGATCCTGCCGCTGTCGGCGTCCGGCAATGCCGGGCTTGCCGCCCAGTCGATGCGGAACGCAGCCGAAATGGCGCTGGCGGAATTTCAGAACCCGAACATCCAGCTCCTGATCAAGGACGATGGCGGCAGCCCGCAGGGCGCATCGCAGGGTGCCCAGCAGGCCCTGTCCGAAGGCGCCGAAATCATTCTGGGGCCGCTGTTCGCAGGCTCGGTGCCGGCCGTCGCGCAACTGACGCGGCCGCGCGGAACCTCGGTGATCGCGTTCTCCACCGATTCGAGCGTGGCCGGGCGCGGCGTCTATCTGCTGAGCTTCCTGCCGGAGTCCGACATCAATCGCATCGTCGACTATTCCGCCGGGATCGGAAAGCGCTCGTTCGCCGCGATGGTGCCGGACAATGCCTATGGCAACGTGGTCGAGGCCGCGTTCAAGCAGGCGGTCGGCCGCAAGAACGGCCGCGTGGTCGCATTCGAGAAATATGGCGCCGATCGTGCGACGCCGGCGCGAACCGTGGCGCAGGCGCTCGGCCAGGCCGATGCGCTGCTGATCGCCGACGACGGCGATTCGGTGGTCGCGACCGCCGATGCCTTGACCGCAGCCGGCGCCAATCTGCGCAACATCCAGCTGCTCGGCACCGGGCTGTGGGACAATCCGCGGGTGTTCGCGAGCCCCGTCTTGCAGGGCGGCCTCTACGCCGCGCCCGATCCGTCCGGCTTCCGCAGCTTCGCCGGCCGCTACCGCAGCAAATATGGCGGCGAGCCGGTGCGCACCGCGACGCTTGCCTATGATGCCGTGGCGCTGATGGCGGCGCTCGCGCGCACGCAAGGCGCGCAGCGCTTTGCGCCGGAGACGCTGACCAATCCGTCCGGCTTTGCCGGCATCGACGGTTTGTTCCGCTTCCGCTCCGACGGCACCAATGAGCGCGGCCTTGCGGTCATGAAGGTGGCCTCAGGCGGCAGCACGCCGGTCGCAGGCTCGCCGAAGAGTTTTGGCGCTTGATTTTCGTCAGGCGCTGGCCTGAAATCGCTTTAAAACACCCGCCAGCTACTTTGCATGGGGTTGTTTTCGATATTTTGGCGGCGTGCATCTAGGCGGCGAGATCCGCAACGACGGCGTCAAGCACCGGGAATCCCGACTTGGTCACCCGCAGCCGTCCGTCGGCGTCGACGGCGATCGCGCCTTCCTCGCGCAGCATCGCGATCCGGTTCGGATCGAGCTGGCGGCCGGAGAGCTTCGCATAGCGCTTGGGATCGATGCCCTCGGCGAGCCGCAGCCCCATCAGCAGAAATTCGTCGGCGCGCTCTTCGCTGTTGAGGCTGTCATCGCTGACGACGCCGTGACCGCGCTCCTCGACGTTTAGTAGCCAGGCCTCGGGGCGCCGCTCGGTTGCGGTCGCGTGCCTGACGCCATCGATGTCGAGCCTGCCATGTGCGCCGGGGCCGATGCCGGCATATTCCTCACCGCGCCAGTAGACGAGGTTGTGCTTGCACTCCGCGCCGGCGCGGGCGTGATTGGAGATCTCATAGGCCGGCAATCCCTCGCGGGCGCAGACCTCCTGCGTCACGTCGTAGAGCGCGCGCGCGGTCGCTTCATCCGGCGTCTGCAATTTGCCGGCGGCATGCAGCCCGAAGAACGGCGTGCCTTCCTCGATCGTGAGCTGGTAGAGCGACAGATGCTCGGCCGCTTCCGAGATCGCCTGCTTCAGTTCATCGGCCCACATCCGCGGTGTCTGGTCGGGGCGGGCATAGATCAGATCGAACGAATAACGGTCGAATGCAGAGCGCGCGATCGCGACAGCGTCGAGCGCCTCGCGCGCGGTGTGCAGGCGGCCCAGTGCCTTCAGCGAGGCGTCATCGAGCGCCTGCACGCCGAGCGAGACGCGATTGACGCCGGCTGCGCGATAGCCGCGAAAGCGCGTCGCCTCGACGCTGGTCGGATTGGCCTCGAGCGTGACCTCGACATCGCGCGAGACCTGCCAGTGCTTGCCGATCGCATCGAGCACGGCGCCGACGGTCTGCGGCTGCATCAGCGACGGGGTGCCGCCGCCGAGGAAGATCGAAGAGACCTCGCGCCCCGGCACGCGCGCGGCCGTCGTCTCGATCTCGCGGGCGAACGCGCGCACGAAACGCTCCTCGTCGACGGGCGCATGCCGCACGTGGCTGTTGAAATCACAATACGGGCATTTCGACAGGCAGAACGGCCAGTGCACGTAGACGCCGAAGGCTTCTCGGTCAGCGTGGCTCAAGGCAGATCTCCGCGAGCTTCACGAAGGCGCGGGCGCGGTGCGACAGGCCGAGCCCGAGCGGTGGCAGGCCGTGCTTCTCGATGCTCGTCATCTCACCGAAGGTCCGCGTGTAGCCGTCGGGCAGGAAGGCCGGATCGTAGCCAAAGCCGGCAGTGCCACGCGGCGGCCAGACCAGTGTTCCATCGACGCGGGCCTCGACCTCTTCGAGATGATCGTCGGGCCAGGCCACGCACAACGCCGACACGAAGTGTGCCTTGCGCCGGTCCGGTGCGGTGGCGCCGCGTTCCTGCAGCAGCCGCTCGATCCGCGTCATCGCCGCCATGAAATCCTTGCCCTCGCCGGCCCAGCGCGCCGAGTAGATCCCGGGCGCGCCGTCGAGCGCGTCGACCACGATGCCGGAATCGTCGGCGAAGGCGGGCAGTCCGGTCGCCTTCGCTGCCGCGATCGCCTTGATCGCCGCGTTGGCGCGAAAACTGTCGCCGGTCTCCTCGGGCTCGGTGAGGTCAAGCTCGCCGGCCGACACCACCTCCACGCCGTGCGGCGCCAGCAGTTCCCGCATCTCGGCAAGCTTGCCGGGATTATGGGTGGCGATGACGAGCCTTCCGGTGATTCGGCGATGCATGACCAATCTGACTACGCCACCGCGATCTTTTGCAAGTCGACCAGACGCGCGACACCTTTGCGCGCCAGCGCCATCAGCGCCAGGAATTCACCTTCCGAGAACGGCGTCTTCTCGGCGGTGCCCTGCACCTCGATGATCCGGCCGTCGCCGGTCATGACGAAATTGGCGTCGGTGTCGGCTTCGGAATCCTCGGCATAGTCGAGATCGAGCACCGGCGTGCCCTGGTAGATGCCGCAGGAGATCGCCGCCACATTGTCGCGCAACACATTGGTCTTCAGCATGTTGCGGGTCTTCATCCAGTTGATGCAGTCGGCCAGCGCCACCCAGGCACCGGTGATCGAGGCGGTGCGGGTGCCGCCGTCGGCCTGGATGACGTCGCAATCGACCGTGATCTGGCGCTCGCCGAGCGCCTCGAGATCGATGGCCGCGCGCAGCGAGCGGCCGATCAGCCGCTGGATCTCGACCGTCCGGCCGCCCTGCTTGCCGGCCGAGGCCTCGCGACGGGTGCGTTCCAAGGTGGCACGCGGCAGCATACCGTATTCGGCGGTGACCCAGCCGCGGCCCTGGCCCTTCAGCCACGGCGGCAACCGCTCTTCCAGCGTGGCGGTCACCAGCACATGGGTGTCGCCGAACTTCACCATGCAGGAACCCTCGGCATATTTGACGACGCCGCGTTCCAGCGACACGGGACGCAGTTCATCGGGTGCACGGCGGCTTGGCCGCATGAAATCCTCCAGAAATCCGAGAAAATTGGCTGGCCGTGCTTGTAGGAGGGGGAAGGGGCAGCGGCAAGGGTTTTGGCGAGGGTTTTCGGCCCCGGTATGGTCCGGTACCACGGGGCCGAATGCATGCTTGTCATCGGCCTCCCGGATCGACAAATTATGCAGTAATTGTGAGGGACTGGAGTGTGACTCACCACGATCCGATCGGCCTGATCGCGCCGCATGCCGGGCTCGCCCAGCTCAACGAGCGTTCGCGCGACATTTTTCGTCAAATCGTCGAAAGCTATCTCGCGACCGGCGAGCCGGTCGGCTCGCGCAACATTTCGCGCCTGATCGCATTACCGCTGTCGCCCGCTTCGGTCCGCAACGTGATGTCGGATCTCGAGCAGCTCGGCCTGATCTATGCGCCGCATACCTCCGCCGGCCGGTTACCGACCGAACTCGGGCTGCGCTTCTTCGTCGATGCGCTGATGCAGGTCGGCGACCTCACCGAGGCCGAGCGCCAATCGATCCAGACCCAGCTTGCGGCCGTCGGCCGCGCGCAATCCGTCGAGGCCGCGCTTGGCGAAGCCTTGACGCGGCTGTCGGGGCTGACCCGTGCCGCGGCGGTGGTGCTGACGCAAAAGTCGAATGCGCGGCTGAAGCACATCGAGTTCGTGCGGCTGGAGCCGGAGAAGGCGCTGGTCGTGCTGGTCGGCGAAGACGGCCAGGTCGAAAACCGCGTGCTGGCGCTGCCGCCGGGTGTTCCATCCTCGGCCCTGACCGAGGCGACCAACTTCCTCAATGCGCGGATCCGCGGCCGGACGCTGGCTGAAGCGCGGCTCGAGCTCGAGACGGCATTGACGCAAAACCGCGCCGAGCTCGATCAGCTCACGCAAAAGGTGGTCGCGGCGGGTATCGCGAGCTGGTCCGGCGGCGAGAACGAGGACCGCCAGCTGATCGTGCGCGGTCACGCCAATCTGCTCGAGGACCTGCATGCGCTCGACGATCTCGAGCGCATCAAATCGCTGTTCGACGATCTCGAAACCAAGCGCGGCGTGATCGATCTGCTCGGCCGCGCCGAACGCGGCGAGGGCGTGCGGATCTTCATCGGCTCGGAGAACAAGCTGTTCTCGTTGTCGGGTTCCTCGACCATCATCGCGCCCTACGGCGACGCCCAGGGCCGGATCGTGGGCGTCCTCGGCGTGATCGGACCGACGCGGCTGAACTATGCGCGGGTGATCCCGACCGTCGATTATGCCGCGCGCATCGTCAGCAAGATGCTGGGCGGCTGACCGGAGGCGATTTCGCTTTCATTTGACGGGCTTTCTTCACCCAAGCCGGAGATCCCAGTTCCCGAAACCGGTATGTTGCGCTTGATTTTCGCCGCCCAAAGCACGATATCCCGGCAAGCAATCCCCAAGATTTGAACCGACGCGAGTTTTCGAGAAGGCAAGCCATGACCGATCCGAACCGGGCCAATGACAACACCGAGAATTCGGCGCCGACGGGTGAGCCCGTGGTCTCGAAGCCCTACATCATGCCTGACGAGCCCGAGGCCGGATCGGCAGAGGCGCTGACCAAGGAACTCGCCGAGGCGAAGGACCGGACGCTGCGCACGCTGGCCGAGATGGAGAATCTCCGCCAGCGCACTCGCCGCGAGGTCGCCGACGCCAAGACCTACGGCATCACCGGCTTTGCCCGCGACGTGCTCGATATCGCCGACAACCTGCAGCGCGCGCTCGATGCGGTGCCGGCCGAGACCAAGGAAGCCGCCGATCCCGGCCTGAAGGCGCTGATCGAAGGCGTCGAGCTGACCGAACGTTCGCTGCTCAACGCGCTGGAAAAGAACGGCGTCAAGAAGTTCGACCCGATCGGCGAGAAGTTCGATCCGAACTTCCAGCAGGCGATGTTCGAGGTGCCTGATCCTTCGGTGCCGTCGGGCACCGTGGTGCAGGTCGTGCAGGCCGGTTACATGATCGGCGAGCGCATCCTGCGTCCGGCACTGGTCGGCGTCTCCAAGGGCGGCGCCAAGGCCGCCCCGACCGCCGACATCACCGCCTGATCCGTCCGATCCCGGCTGCCTGTTTGTGAGCTCGCGGATTGCGCGGGCTCACGGTCACGGCTTTTCGTGTGCCTTCGGCCAATAGGTGCCGAAGCTCCAGAGATTTCCTTCCGGATCGCGGCAGGCGAAGTCGCGGCTGCCATAGTCGGTGTCGCGCAGTTCCATCTCGATCTTTGCGCCGGCAGCCTTGACCTTCGCGTGCAGCGCGTCGGGATCGTCGACGGCGATATAGATCGAGTCCGTGCGGCGGTTGTCGAGGTCGCCGACCAGGCTGCCATATGCGTCGTCACGGCCCTGGCCCAGCATCAGCATCGAGGAACCATAGGCGAGCTCGGCGTGATGGATCACGCCGCCATCGCGGTAGACGACGTGTTCGGTGAACCCAAGCACCGTCGTAAGCCAATTGGTCATCGCCTCGGCGTCCTTGCAGCGCAGGGTCGGGTAGATGCGGGGCGGTTCGATGTCGTGCGTCATGGTCGCTCACCTCCTTGGTTGACGGCGCCATCCTGCACGAGGCAACGCGGCGTCGGCTTGAAGGTTTGTTACCAGTCCGCCAGCCCATCGCCGGCGTGAACCAGCCGGCGATCGGTCAGCGCTTGGCGGCGCGCCCAGGCGGTTGGCGGTTCGCCCGCGAATTCGACGAACTCGCGGGCGAGATGGGCCTGGTCGGCATAGCCGCTTTCCGCCGCGATCCCCGCCCAGCCAAGCGCGGCTTGGCTTTGTGCCAGCCGGCTCGCCCGGTGAAACCGCATCATGCGCGCCAGCGATTTGGGGGCGAGGCCGAGCTCGGACCGAAACCGGCTGGCCAGATGCTTGCGGCTCCAGCCGATCTCGTCGGCCAATGCCGTGATGCTGACAGCGCCGGCCGAACGCGCCAGCTTTCGATAGGCGAACGCGACTTCGGGAGATGGCATGCGGCCGGCGCGACGCTGCACGAACGCCTCGATCAGGTCGAAGCGGCGCTGCCAGCACGTCACGGCGCCGAGCTGCTCGCGCAGACGATGGCCATCATGGCCGAGCACATCGTCGATATCGACCATGCGCCCGACCAGGTCGGTCACGGCGCCGCCGAAGAAGCCGTAGGCGCCGAGCGGGGTGAAATCCACCTGCACGCAGGCAGCGTGGCCGTCGGACTCGATGTAAACCGGCCCGGCATGCAGGCCGGCGGCGAAGCTGAGCTGACGATCGGCCGCGCCGGGCTCGCGCGACAGCGCGATCAGGAACGGCGAGCCGAAACTGATGATCAGCGGGACGATCAGCGGCGCGGTCTGCCGTTGTGCGAACCGGCCCGTCGCGGTTTCGCGATAACCGGTGATCCGGACGATCAGGCCCGCCAGGGGCGGCGATGGCAGGCGCTGCGCGAGATCGAATGCCAGGGGTGACGCAGACGCGGCCATGCGGATCTCGCGAGGCTGCGTCTTACGCGATATCCGAGGACTGGATGCGCTTGACGCCGGCCTTGGCCATGTCGTCCCAGGCCTTGGCGAGCGATCCCTGGGTGTCGATGCCGCGACAGGCATCTTCCACCACATAGGTCTCGAAGCCGGCCTTGCGCGCATCGAGCGCGGTCCATGCCACGCAGAAGTCGGTGGCGAGCCCGGCCACGAAAACCCGCTCGACGTTGCGCGCCTTCAGATAGGCGGCGAGCCCCGTGGTGGTCTTGCCGTCGGCCTCGGTGAAGGCGGAGTAGCTGTCGACGTCCTTGTGAAAACCCTTGCGGATGATCAGCTCGGCCTGCGGGATCGCGAGATCCTTCGACAGCGAAGCGCCGTCGGTGCCCTGGACGCAGTGGTCGGGCCACAGCACCTGCTTGCCATAGGCGAGGTCGACGGTCTCGAACGGCTTCTTGCCTGAATGGGTCGAGGCAAAGGAGATATGTCCGGGCGTGTGCCAGTCCTGCGTCATCACCACATTGGCAAAGCTCTTGGCGATCCGGTTGATCACCGGCACCACCTGCTCGCCGTCCTTCACCGCGAGGCTGCCGCCGGGCAGGAAGCAGTTCTGGACGTCGATCACGAGCAGCGCGGAGCCGTCGTCGGGCTTGATCGCAGCCGCCCAGAGATGTTTTGGAACCAGCGCGGCAAGCGCCAGCGTACCGAGCCCTGCAACGACCTGTCGTCGATCCAACATCGCGCCCCTCCTCGCTCTGATAGCCGTGCGAGGAGGCTAGTTCCGTTCGTGGAGCTGCGAAAGTCCGATTTTTCGGCGAGCCCGTCAGCCGCGCGGCTGGATGCCGTCGCGCACCGCGCGGAAGCGCGGGAAGGCCTTCTCCCAATCGGTGCGCGGGGAGCTGCCGATGATGCGCATCGATGTTTGCGCGCCGAACCGCAGCCACTGCACGATGGTCACCGGGGTGTTGTCCTTGCCGCTGACGGCGTCGATGCGCGTCTCGAAGCCGGGCTGGCCGTCGATCCGGATCGGTTCGGACATGGTGATCCGCCCGTCGCGCACGCCGGGGATGGTGGTGGCGATTTGCTGGGCGAAGCGGCCGCGATCATCCGGTGTGGCCGGGGCCGAGCCAATGATGCCAAGCAGCATGAAGGGTTTGGTCTCAAGGCCCCTGTCGTCGCCGTCGGCAATCAGCAGCGCCGCGCCCGGCGCCAGCATGCGGACATTCTTGAAGCTGCTGAGCTCGGTGACCTTGAACGGCATCATGCCGAGCTGTTCGTCGACCGGCACCTCGTTGCGGATCTGGGCGGTGGCGAACATCTGCCGCACGGCGTCGTCGGTGTAGATCTTGCTCGCGTTCTCCGGCACCTGCACCGCGACATAGCCGGAGAAGGTCGGTCCCGGCAGGATCATCGAATAGCGCCGCACATTGGTGGTGCCGTCACGCGCGCTCTCCACGGTGTAATAGGCAAGGCCGGCCGGCGTCTCGAGGCTCTCCGGCTTGATGTTTCCGCTACCGGCCGGGTTGGCCTTGAAGGCGCTTACGACCTCGTTGTAGGCGTCCGCGGGCAGATCGGCGATCAAGACCTTCACGCCCTGGTCCTCGGTCTCGAAGCCGATGAACGACTTGGCGCGGTTGAGGCCCACCAGCGGCTTCATCCCGACATGCGCGCCCGGCGGAAACACCACGTCGGCGGCAAAGCCACGACAGGTGACAGCAAGCAGCAAGACAACCGCAACGAGAAGTCGAAAAGGCGTCATGGGGGATCTACCGGTTTTGCTTGGTGGCCGCGCAACGGGGCCGGTGCAGGGCTGGATGGCCTCTTTCAGTCGGACCGCTTTTAGCGGTTTTAATGACCCTGCAACAGGCCGCCAAAGCTCCGCTCCGGGCCTGCAGGCCCGATTCCATGGGCTTTTCGCCCCGATTGGCTGGCACTTTCCAGTTTTCCGACGTTTCCGATGATCGGCTGCCAGCGGCCAAACAGCGCGCCCTCAGCCTGTGCGCCGCCCTCGCATACGACGTTTGTGAGTGTTCACTCAACAGCACGGACGTCGTGTAGCGGATGTTCGCGGTCGACGGCGCGCGGCATCATTGCCGATTTGTTAACTTGGATCGGGCTTGAACCGGCGCTGCAGCCGGGCTGACACAATCTTTCAAACGTCAGTCTTTTCAGGCCTCAACGTTGCGTCCAGTCCTTGCGGGCAGGACCCTCTCTCCTATATCAGGCTCACCGTCGCAATATCGCGAGTATGTGAACGTCTGGGGGTTCGGTACGGAGCGCCGTTAGGGCCCAACCAACCTGCCGTAGCAAAGAGGATATCAAAACCATGGGTAAGGTCATTGGGATCGACCTCGGCACCACGAATTCGTGCGTCGCCGTAATGGATGGCAAGAACGCCAAGGTGATCGAGAATGCCGAGGGTATGCGGACGACGCCGTCGATCGTTGCCTTCACTGACGATGGCGAGCGCCTCGTTGGCCAGCCGGCGAAGCGCCAGGCGGTGACCAATCCCGAGCGTACGTTCTTTGCGGTGAAGCGCCTCATTGGCCGCCGCTACGACGACCCGATGGTCGAAAAGGACAAGAAGCTCGTTCCCTACAAGATCGTCAAGGCATCGAACGGCGACGCCTGGGTCGAAGCCGATGGCAAGACTTATTCGCCCTCGCAGGTCTCGGCCTTCATCCTGCAGAAGATGAAGGAGACCGCTGAGGCGCATCTTGGCCAGAAGGTCGAGCAGGCTGTCATCACGGTTCCCGCCTATTTCAACGACGCGCAGCGTCAGGCCACCAAGGACGCCGGCAAGATCGCCGGCCTCGAAGTGCTGCGCATCATCAACGAGCCGACGGCTGCCGCGCTCGCCTACGGTCTCGACAAGTCGAAGTCGGGCACGATCGCCGTGTACGACCTCGGCGGCGGCACCTTCGACGTCTCGATCCTCGAGATCGGCGACGGCGTGTTCGAGGTGAAGTCGACCAATGGCGACACCTTCCTCGGCGGCGAGGATTTCGACATGCGCCTGGTCGGCTATCTCGCCGATGAATTCCAGAAGGAACAGGGCATCAACCTGCGCAACGACAAGCTTGCCTTGCAGCGCCTGAAGGAGGCTGCGGAAAAGGCCAAGATCGAGCTGTCGTCGACCACGCAGACCGAAATCAACCTGCCGTTCATCACGGCTGACCAGACCGGTCCGAAGCATCTGACGATGAAGCTGACCCGCGCCAAGTTCGAGGCGCTGGTGGCCGACCTCGTCGAGAAGACCATCGAGCCGTGCCGCAAGGCGCTGAAGGATGCCGGCCTGACCGCCGGCGAGATCGGCGAAGTGGTGCTGGTCGGCGGCATGACCCGCATGCCGAAGATCCAGGAAGTCGTGAAGCAGTTCTTCGGCAAGGAGCCGCACAAGGGCGTCAATCCCGACGAGGTCGTCGCGATCGGCGCTGCGATCCAGGCCGGCGTGCTGCAGGGCGATGTCAAGGACGTGCTGCTGCTCGACGTGACCCCGCTGTCGCTGGGCATCGAGACGCTGGGCGGCGTGTTCACCCGCATCATCGACCGCAACACCACGATCCCGACCAAGAAGAGCCAGGTGTTCTCGACCGCCGAAGACAATCAGGGCGCCGTCACCATCCGCGTCTTCCAGGGTGAGCGTGAAATGGCGGCCGACAACAAGATGCTTGGCCAGTTCGACCTGATGGGCATTCCGCCGGCTCCGCGCGGCATGCCGCAGATCGAGGTGACCTTCGACATCGACGCCAACGGCATCGTCAACGTCTCGGCCAAGGACAAGGCGACCGGCAAGGAACAGCAGATCCGGATCCAGGCATCCGGCGGTCTGTCCGAGGCCGACATCGACAAGATGGTCAAGGACGCCGAGGTCAACGCGGCCGAGGACAAGAAGCGCCGCGAGGCTGTCGACGCCAAGAACCATGCCGACGGTCTGGTTCACTCGACCGAGAAGGCTCTGGCCGAACACGGTTCGAAGATCGCCGACACCGAGCGCCGCGCGATCGAAGACGCCGTCAGCGACCTCAAGGAAGCGCTGAAGGGCGACGACGCCGAGGCGATCAAGGCCAAGACCAACACGCTGGCGCAGGCTTCGATGAAGCTCGGCGAAGCCATGTACAAGCAGCAGGCCGAGGCCGATGCGGCCAAGGACGCTGCTAAGGATGACGTTGTCGACGCGGAATTCACCGAGGTCGACGACGACAAGAACAGCAAGAAGTCTGCTTAAGCGGATTTGCGATCATGACCCTCACACCAATGAGCACGCGCCGCGTCTCGGAGGAGTGGGGGTCATTTTTCTTTAAGGCGATCGCTGCATCTTCCAGACAGGCGCAATCCTTGACGCGATCCTCAGCGCAATCTTTGGCGATCGCGATGAACTTCGGACGGAATTGAAGGATGTCCACCAAGCGCTGCTATTACGAGACCCTCGAGGTTGAGCGGAACGCGGACGAGACCAAGCTCAAATCGGCTTTCCGCAAGCTCGCAATGAAGTGGCATCCGGACAAGAATCCGGGCGACGCCAACAGCGAAATCCGGTTCAAGGAAATCAACGAAGCCTATGAGGTGCTGAAGGACGGCGACAAGCGCGCCGCCTATGACCGCTTCGGCCATGCCGCGTTCGAGCAGGGCATGGGCGGTGGCGGCCCCGGCTTCGGCGCCGGCTTCGCCTCATCCTTCTCCGACATCTTCGAGGACCTGTTCGGCATGGCCGGGCAGCGCCGCGGCGGCGGCCGCGAGCGCGGCGCCGACCTGCGCTACAACATGGAGATCACGCTCGAGGAGGCCTTCCAGGGCAAGACCGCGCAGATCGAGATCCCGGTCTCGGTCACCTGCGAATCCTGCTCGGGCACCGGCGCCAAGGCCGGCACCAAGCCCAAGACCTGCTCGCATTGCGGCGGCGCCGGCCGTGTCCGGCAGGCCCAGGGCTTCTTCACGCTCGAGCGGACCTGTCCCGGCTGTCAGGGCCGCGGCCAGATGATCGAGGATGCCTGCACCTCCTGCGCCGGTTCCGGCCGGGTGACGCGCGAGCGCACGCTGTCGGTCAACATTCCCCCGGGCGTCGAGGACGGCACCCGGATTCGTCTCGCCGGCGAAGGCGAGGCCGGTGTCCGCGGCGGACCGCCGGGTGACCTCTACATCTTCCTGTCGCTGACCACGCACCAGTTCTTCCAGCGCGACGGCGCCGACCTGCACTGCCGCGTGCCGATCTCGATGGTGACCGCAGCGCTCGGCGGCGAATTCGAGGTGCCGACCATCGACAAGGGCAAGACCAAGGTGAAGGTGCCGGCCGGCACCCAGTCCAGCCGCCGATTCCGCATCGCATCAAAGGGCATGCCGGTGCTCCGTTCGCGCCAGACCGGCGACATGTATGTCCAGGTCGTGGTCGAAACGCCGCAGAATCTGACCAAGAAGCAGCAAGAACTGCTGATGGAGTTCGAAAAACTGTCGTCCGGCGCAACCCAGCCGGAGGCCGCGGGTTTCTTCTCTAAGGTCAAGGACTTCTTTGGCAATCGCTCCGTCTAGCCGCAGTCGTTATGCTTGACCGTAACGACTTCGACCTATACGTCTTTATGACTGTTTTCTGACAACCGCTCGATTGTGCGGTCCCCGCCTGGTAGCGACATGCCTTTGCAATCGTCCGTGCGTGCGTCGAAGAAGCCCCTCCGTCTCGACGACGAGGTTCGATTTCTCCGTTCATGGATTGAGAAGCCGCTGCATATGGGCGCGGTGATGCCGTCCGGACGGCTGCTCGCCCGCACCATGGCGCAATATGTCGATCGCGACGCCGAGGGGCCGGTCATCGAACTTGGACCCGGCACCGGGGCGATCACCAACGCGCTGATCGAGCACGGCGTCGATCAAAAGCGTCTCGTCCTGGTCGAATACAATCCCGGCTTCTGCGCCTTGCTGCGCGAACGCTATCCGCAGGCCAGGGTCGTCCAGGGGGACGCCTACACGCTGCGCGATACTGTGTGGGAGGTGCTGAAATCGCCCGCCTCGGCCGTGGTCTCCGGCCTGCCGCTCGTCACCAAGCCGATGCTGACCCGCCTGAGGCTGGTCCGTGACGCCTTCCTGGCGCTCGCACCCGGCGCGCCGTTCATTCAGTTCACCTATTCGGTGGTGCCTCCGATTCCGAAGTCGCTGCCGGGCGTGTCCACAGAGGCCTCCGAGCGGATCTGGATGAACCTTCCGCCCGCGCGGGTCTGGGTGTATCGCAAGGGCTAACCACCCAGCGCCCGTCGCGCCGGGCGTGCGACGAATACCTGCGATTTCAAAATGTCCGCGCTGAAAATCCTCGTGATCCCCGGATCGCTTCGGTCAGGCTCGCTCAATGCGAAGCTGGCCGCCGTCCTGGCGTACGAACTGGCGCAATCCGGCGCCGGCGTCACCCGCATCTCGCTCGGCGATTTTCCGCTGCCGATCTATGACGGCGACCTGCAGGCGAAATCCGGCGTGCCGCAGCATGCCGTGAATCTGAAGCGGATGATCGGCGCCCATCATGGCGTGCTGATCGTGACGCCGGAATACAATTCCTCGGTGCCGGCGCTGGTGAAGAACACGATCGACTGGGTAAGCCGCGTGCAGGATCCGCATGAGGTGCGAGGCCAGGTGTTCCACGGCCGCGCGTTCGCGATTTCAGCCGCATCCGGCAACCGACTCGGCGGCACGCGCGCGCTGGCTGCGCTGCGCCTGATCCTGACGGCGTGCCACGCCACCGTGATCCCGAACCAGCTCGCGCTGTCATTCGCCGAGCAGGCCTACGACGATATGGATCATCTGAAGCACCAGGCCGACATCGACGCGATGCACGCGGTGGTGCGGCAGCTGATCGACCATTCCCAACGCATGATGTGAGGTGACATGCAGCCAGCCAGGATCGCTCCAAGAGACCGGTTGATCGTGGCGCTCGATCTGCCGTCCGTCGCCAGCGCCGAGGCGATGATCGACCGGCTCGGCGATGCCGTCACCTTCTACAAGATCGGCTATCAGCTCGGTTATGCCGGCGGCCTCATCCTGGCGAAACAGCTTGCAGGCAGCGGCAAGAAGGTATTCCTCGATCTGAAGCTGCACGACATCGGCAACACCGTCGCGCGCGGGGTCGAAAGCGTCGCCGGGCTCGGCGCGACCTTTCTCACCGTGCATGCCTACCCGCAGACCATGAAGGCAGCGGTCGAGGCCCGCGCCGGCTCCGGCCTGAAAATCCTCGCGGTGACGGTGCTGACCTCCTACGACGACACTGATCTGCATGCGGCGGGCTATCGCCTCAACGTCTCCGATCTCGTCGAAGCGCGCGCCAAACAGGCGCAGGCGCTTGGTGTCGACGGCCTCGTCAGCTCGCCTGAGGAGGCCGCCGCCTTGCGCAAGATCGTCGGCGATCAGATGAACCTGGTGACGCCGGGCATTCGCCCGGCAGGCTCGGCGACCGGCGACCAGAAGCGTATCATGACGCCGGCCCGTGCCATTGCCGCCGGCGCCGACTATCTTGTGGTCGGACGTCCGGTGCTGGAAGCCGCCGATCCGAAGGCCGCAGCCGAAGCCATTCACACCGAGATCGCCCAGGCGCTTGCCTGAACAACAAGAGGGAGAACAGAGATGGCGAAGGGATACTGGATTGGACGCGTCGACGTTCACAATGAGGAGGGCTACAAGCCCTACATGGCGGCCAACCCTGCCATCTTCCAGAAATTCGGCGGCAAGTTCATTGTGCGCGGTGGCAAGTTCACCGGCGTGGAGGGCCAGAGCCGCTCGCGCAACGTCGTGATCGAATTCCCCGATTACGCGACCGCGCTCGCTTGCTACCAGTCGCCGGAATACCAGGCCAACGTCAAGGTGCGGCAGCCGCATTCGATTGCCGACCTCATCATCATTGAGGGGCACGACAGCCCGTAGCCCTGATCGCGGGTGGCCGGTTCGGTTGCCGGAACAGCCTTGGCTCGCTATATCGCGTGGAGAGGTGAGCCATGGCTGACATGCGTCTGATTGTTGCGGGAGCCGGCGGCCGGATGGGCCGCACGCTGACGCGGGTGATTTCCGAGACCCCGGGGGCGGTGCTGGTCGGTGCGCTGGAAGCGCCGGGCTCGGAGCTGCTCGGCAAGGACGCCGGCGTGCTCGCCGGCCTCCCCGCCAATGACGTCAAGCTGTCGGCCGATCTGTGGTCGATGTCGGCCGGCGCCGACGGCATCCTGGATTTCACCGTGCCGGCCGCGACCATCGCCAATGTCGCGATCGCGGCCGAGCGCGGCCTCGTTCACGTCATCGGCACCACCGGGATGTCGCCGTCCGACGATGCGGTGATCCGCAGCGTGACCAACCGCGCCATCGTGGTGAAATCAGGCAATATGAGCCTCGGTGTCAATCTGCTCGCCGCGCTCGTCAAGCGCGTCGCGCAATCGCTCGACCAGAGCTTTGATATCGAAATTCTCGAGATGCACCACAAGTCCAAGATCGATGCGCCGTCGGGCACCGCCTTGATGCTCGGTGAAGCCGCGGCCGCGGGACGCGGAATCGCGCTCGACCAGCATTCGGCGCGCGGTCGCGACGGTCTCACCGGCGCGCGGCGCGCGGGCGATATCGGCTTTGCCTCATTGCGCGGCGGCACTGCGGCCGGCGATCACAGCGTGATCTTTGCCGGCCCCTCCGAGCGCATCACGCTCTCGCACCATGCAGAAGATCGCGCGCTGTTCGCGCAGGGCGCGCTGAAGGCGGCGCTGTGGGCCCATGGCAAGAAGCCCGGCATGTATTCGATGGCCGACGTCCTCGGGTTGAGCGACTGACGCCGCTCGACGGAATGAAATCCAGCTAAGCGAAAACGGAATCTGAAATGAGTGATCGTCTTCTTGTGCTCGTTCGTCACGGCCAAAGCGAATGGAATCTGAAGAACCTGTTCACCGGGTGGAAGGACCCTGATCTCACCGAGCAAGGTGTCAACGAAGCCAAGGAGGCCGGCCGCAAGCTGAAGGCGCAGGGCTTGTCGTTTGATGTCGCGTTCACCTCCGATCTCACCCGTGCGCAGCACACGCTGAAGCTGATGCTGGAGCAGATCGGCCAGACCGGATTGCCGACCACGAAGAATCTCGCGCTCAACGAACGCGACTACGGCGATCTCTCCGGCCTCAACAAGGACGAGGCCCGCAAAAAGTGGGGCGAGGACCAGGTCCTGATCTGGCGCCGTTCCTACGACGTGCCGCCGCCCGGCGGCGAAAGCCTGAAGGACACGCTGGCGCGTACGCTGCCCTACTACGTGCAGGAGATCCTGCCCGGCGTGCTGCGCGGCGAGCGCACGCTGATCGCCGCGCACGGCAATTCGCTACGCGCGCTGATCATGGTGCTGGAGAAGCTGACGCCGGAGCAGATCCTCAAGCGCGAGCTCGCAACCGGCGCGCCGGTGGTCTATCGGCTCAATGCCGATTCCACCGTCGCGTCAAAGGTCGATCTCGCGGGGTAAGGTTTGATGTTGTCATTCCGGGGCGATGCGCAGCATCGAACCCGGAATCTCGAGATTCCCCGATGCGCAATTGCGCATCCGAGGTCTGGTCCTTCGGACCATCCCGGAATGACGAGATAGAGGCTAGTGCAATCCGACCTGGCCGGCTTCCCAGCCCAGCATCGCCTGCTTGCGGGTGATGCCCCAGTGATAGCCGGTCAGCGCGCCGCTCTTGCCGAGTGCGCGATGGCAGGGCACCACGAACGACACCGGATTGCGGCCGACCGCGGCGCCGACCGCGCGCGAGGCCTTCGGGCTGTTGATCTTGCAGGCGATGTCGGAATAGCTGACCGCGCGGCCCATCGGGACCTTGAGCAGCGTCTCCCACACCCGCACCTCGAAGTCGGTGCCGATCAAGACGACGCGCAGCGGCTGATCTGCCCGCCACAACCTCGTATCGAACACGCGCTGCGCCAATGCGGTGGTGCCGTCGGTGTCCTCGACATAGGTCGCGTTCGGCCAGCGCCGCTTCATGTCGGCGAACGCGGTCTGCTCGTCGCCGTGATCGGCGAAGGCAAGCCCTGCAAGCCCGCGATCCGTTGCGATCACGATCGCGGTCCCAAACGGCGAGGGGTGGAAGCCGTAGCGCAGCGTCATGCCGCCGCCGCCGGTCTTCCATTCGCCCGGCGACATCGCCTCATGCGTGACGAACAAATCGTGCAGCCGTCCCGGCCCTGACAGGCCGGAGTCGAGTGCCGCATCGAGTACGCTGGCGGAATCGCGCAGCAGGTTCTTGGCGTGGTCCAGGGTCAGCGCCTGCATGAAAGCCTTCGGCGTCAGCCCGGCCCAGCGCCGGAACAGATGGTGCAGTTCATCCGGCGTGACGGCGGCGGCATCGGCCATCGCTTCGATGGTCGGCTGCGTGCGCCAGTGCTCCGAGATGAACGCGATGGCGCGCCGAACCGAGTCATAGTCGCGCAGCGCGGCGCTCTGGAGGCCCGGCTTGGCCAGACGCTGGTCGTGTATGGCGAGTGTCATCATGGTGTCTGATTTAGGAGTCATGGCTCGTCCAAACCACCCGATTTCCGACAAGCTCGATCAAGCAATGGGATTGTAAGTCGGGCCGCGTTTCGCGGCGTTGAGCGCGGCACTCAAGGCCTTGGAAAAACTCGCCTTTTCGTCTGGACCCAGGAAGCTGCCGACGCTCACCCGGCGGCCCCTGGAGACCAGATAGAGTCGCTCGATGCCGAACTCCTCGTGCGAGATCTGTTCGAACCGCACCCAGAGCGGATTGAGCACCCATTCCGCCACATGACCGCGATGGCTGATCCTGCGCACCCGCAGTTCCGACGGCGTGACGGTGATCTCCTCGCTCGCCTTAGCGGTGCGGAAATTGACCCTGAACGCCCAATAGATCACCAGCGCGTCGAGGCCGAAGAAGCCGAAGATCGGCCAGGCGCCGAGCCACCAGAACACTGCGCCGGCGATGAAGCTGACCGCGGTGACGAACGACATCAGCACGATAAAGCCGGTGCGGTTCAGCGAGCGGTGCGGCGTCAGCAGTGCCGAGAACAGTTTGGGCTCCGCCTCAGCCGCGAGGTCATCGGCCCTGAGGTCTTCGCCCGGATCAAAGTCGTTGCCTGCGGTCATGACGTATCAGTATATCCGGTTCATGGCCAAAATCATCCGCTCTCAACGCGCCAGCACGTCAAGCGTTCGCTCCGCACCGAAGAAGAAAGCCGCGAAAGCGGCAACGCTGCTGCCCAAACCCGGGGCAAAGAAGGCGGCCAAGAAGGTCGCCAAGCGGATCACAAAGCCGAAGCCATGGACATCGGAGGAGGTCTACGAGGCTTTCGACCGGTTCCGCAAAGCCAATCCCGAGCCAAAGGGCGAACTCGAGCACCTCAACCCCTACACGCTGCTGGTCGCGGTGGTGCTGTCGGCACAGGCGACCGACGCCGGCGTCAACAAGGCGACGCGGGCGCTGTTTGCAATCGCCGACACGCCGAAGAAGATGCTCGAGCTCGGCGAAGACAAGGTGCGCGACTACATCAAGACCATCGGGCTCTATCGCAACAAGGCCAGGAACGTCATCGCGCTCTCGCAGAAGCTGATCGCCGAGTTCGGCGGCGAGGTGCCGCGCACGCGCGCCGAGATCGAGTCGCTACCCGGCGCCGGCCGCAAGACCGCGAATGTCGTGCTCAACATGGCATTCGGCGAGCACACGATGGCGGTCGACACCCATGTGTTTCGCGTCGGCAACCGCACCGGCCTCGCGCCCGGCAAGACGCCGCTCGAGGTCGAGCTGGGATTGGAAAGGGTGATCCCGACCGAGTTCATGCTGCACGCCCATCACTGGCTGATCCTGCATGGCCGCTACACCTGCCTCGCCCGTGGTCCACGTTGCGACGTATGCCTGATCAATGATCTCTGCCGGTGGCCGGAGAAGACCGTCTGAGGCATGATTGTCATCATGTGCTATCAGAGCGTTTTCGAGCGAAGTGGATACCGGTTCGCGTGATAGGTTTGTCGGCTGTTCCGGTGCGTGATTGAGGGAGTGCGGTGTGGCAGAGCAGGTTGAAGATGGTCCGTCACCCGCCAGCCCGACCGCGCCTGCCGTAGCGGCAGCACCAGCCAAGCCGCAATCAGTAGCAAACGGCTTCTGGAGCCGTTTCGCGATTCCGCTGTTTGCCGTGCTCATTGCGCTGGTGTTCGTCGCGGTGGCGACCAGTCGCTGGGATGCCTGGGTCGGCAGCGCCACGATCCAGACCACCAATGATGCCTATGTGCGCGCCGAATTGACCCAGCTCTCCAGCCGCGTATCGGGCGAGGTGCTCACCGTCGCCGTCTCCGATTTCCAGCGCGTCAAGGCCGGCGATCTCTTGGTGCAGATCGATCCGGCCGATTACCAGGCGCAGGTGGCGCAGGCCGAGGCCGGCGTGGTCGGTGCGCAGGCCGCGCTCGACAACCTCAACAACCAGGTCGAGCTGCAATATGCGACCATCGCGCAGGCTGAGGCTGCGCGGCTGTCCGCAGAGGCGCAGCAAACCCTGGCGCGCCAGGAGGAAGAGCGTCAGCAGTCGTTGTCGCAAACCGACGCCGGCACGCGGCAGCGGCTCGAGCAGGCGACCGCATCCTACGCCAAGGCGGAGGCCGACGTGCGCGCCAGCCGCGCGGTCATCGCGGCGCAGCGCCATCAGCTCGAGGTCTTGCAGGGTACCAAGAAGCAGCGTGCCGCCGACCTCGACGCCGCCAAGGCGCTGCTGGCATCGGCCAAGCTCAAGCTCGGCTACACCAAGATCGTCGCGCCGTTCGACGGCGTCACCGGCGAGCGCCAGGTGCAGCCGGGCGACTACGTCAACATCGGCGCCAATCTGATCAACGTCGTGCCGCTGCCGAACGTCTATGTGATCGCCAACTACAAGGAGACCCAGCTGACCAACGTCAAGCCGGGCCAGCCGGTCGAGGTCACCGTGGATACATTCTCCGGCCAGAAGCTGCGCGGCGTCGTCGAGCGCATCGCGCCGGCGAGCGGATCGCAATTCGCGTTGCTGCCGCCCGATAACGCCACCGGCAATTTCACCAAGGTGGTGCAGCGCATCCCGGTGCGTATCCAGTTCGACAACGGCCAGCCATTGCTCGAGCGCCTGCTGCCGGGCATGTCGGTGGTCACGCGGATCGACACCGGCGAGGCGGTCGCCAATGGCGGAAAGTGACGACGGACACAGCGGTCCGGTCTCGCGCGGCGACGTCGCGCGCTATCCGCTGTTCGCGGTCGTCGCCGTGCTGCTCGGCGCGTTCCTGGCGAATTTCGACAGCCGCCTGACCTCGGTCGGCCTGCCCGATTTGCGCGGTGCGTTCTCGCTCAGCTTCGACGAGGGCGCCTGGCTTTCGACGGCCGCCATCGGCTCGCAGATCTTCGTCGCGCCTGCGGTGGCCTGGCTTGCCACCGTGTTCGGCCTGCGCCGCGTGCTCGGCATTCCGAGCCTGGTCTATGCCGTGGTCTCGCTGACCATCCCGTTCGTGCGCGACTACACCATGTTGATCGCGCTCAGCATCGCCCACGGCATGCTGCTCGGCACTTTCGTGCCTGCGACGCTGATGATCATCCTGCGCAATTTGCCGATCCGATGGTGGCTGCCGGCGATCGCGATGTACTCGATCCGCGTCGGCTTCGCGCTCGATTCGTCGAGCTCGCTGGTTGGTCTCTATGTCGAGCATCTCGGCTGGCAGTGGCTGTATTGGCAGGGCGTGGTGATCGCGCCGCTGATGGGGCTGATGGTGTATCTCGGCACGCCGAACGAGCCCGTCAATCGCGACCTGCTGCACCATGCCGATTGGGGCGGCATGCTGCTGCTCGGCGCCGGGGTGTCGATGGTCTATGCCGGACTGGATCAGGGCAACCGGCTGGACTGGCTCTCGTCCGGCACCGTGATGGCGCTCCTGATCGGTGGCGGGCTGTTGATCATCGCCTTCATGATCAACGAAATGGTCGCGCGCCGGCCCTGGGCGCATTTCAACGTGCTGTTCTCGCGCAATATCGGGCTCTCGTTGATCGTCATCCTGCTGTACACGCTGACCAGCCTGTCGAATTCGTCGCTGGTGCCGAACTTCCTTGGCACCGTCGGCGCGCTGCGGCCGGAGCAGTCGGGCGTGCTGCTGTTCACCTACGGCGCGCTGCCGATGTTCGCGCTGGTGCCGATCTCGATTTTGCTGCTGCGCCACCTCGATCCGCGCATCGTCGTGGCGCTCGGCTTCTCGGCGTTCGCGGCGGCCAATCTCTGGGGCACGCAGCTGAGCCATGTCTGGGCGCGCGAGGATTTCGTCGGCGTCGTCCTGCTCACGTCGATCGGGCAGGCGTTCACGCTGCTGCCGATCATCATCATGGCGCTGTCGAATTCCGATCCGTCGCGGGCGACGGCGTTCGCGGCCTATATCCAGATCATGCGCCTTGGCGGCGCCGAGATCGGCGTCGCGCTGATGGGGACCTGGCTGCGGGTCCGCGAGCAGATCCATTCCAACTATCTCGGACAGCATGTGCAGAACGGCGATATCGACGTCGTGAACCTGCTCGAGCGGCTGGCAGGTGAATTTTCCGGCCACGGCATCGGGACAGCGACAGGCCGCGCCGTCGGCACGCTGGCGGCGCTGGTGCAGCGCGAGGCCAACACGCTCGCCTATATCGACGGCTTCTGGCTGTGCTTCTGGCTCGCGATCCTGGCGCTGGTCCTGGTCGCCTTGATCACGCGCGCGCCGCAGGGCCCGTTGTCGCCGGCGCCGCTTGGCTTCGTGAAGAACGTGATCCGCAGGCCGGGCGCCGCCGCTTCCTGATTTGCGAGGAAGGCACGGATATCGCCGCCGGGTCAATTTATAGTGAATGCGGCGCTCGCGCTATGTCGCAAGCGTGTTGAAATATTTTGCTCATCGCGCGGTTCCAAGAGCGGGGGGAATGGAGCCACGATGATCGAGATAAAGCAGACGGCCGCGCTTGTTTCCCTGGCGACGGCGGTTCCACCGCATCTATTCCATCAGGGACAGGTCCTGCAGGCCGCGCGTAATCTCCTCGCCGACCGCTATGCCGAATTCGAGACGCTCTCCAGCTTGTTCGCCAACACCGGCATCCAGCATCGCTACGGCGTCAAGCCGATCGAATGGTATCTCGAACGGCGCGGCTGGCCGGAGCGAACGCTGGCGTTTCTCGAGGGTGCGGAGACGCTGTATGTCGACGTGGCCCGCAAGGCGATTGCGCGCGCCGACCTGACCGGCGGAGACATCGATATCGTGGTCACGGTGTGTTCGACGGGAATAGCCACGCCGTCGCTGGAGGCGCGCGTCGCCGGCAAGCTCGGTCTGCGGACGGATGTGTCGCGCGTGCCGGTGTTCGGCCTCGGCTGCGCGGGCGGCGTGTCCGGCCTGTCGATCGCGGCGCGGCTGGCCGAAGCGCGGCCGGGAGCGAACGTGCTGCTGGTTGCGCTCGAGCTCTGCACGCTCGCGGTCCGGCACGACGAGCTCACCAAGGCAAACATCGTTGCGGCCAGCCTGTTCGGCGATGGTGCGGCCGCGATCGTGCTGCGAGCCGGGGACGGTGGTGCGACGCGGATCGAGGCGACGGGTGAAAAGCTGTGGCCGGACACGCTCGACATCATGGGCTGGACGGTCGATCCGGAAGGATTCGGCGTGGTTTTTCAGCGAACCATTCCGGATTTCGTCCGCGACCATGTTGGGCCGGCCGTTACCGAGATCCTCGCGCGGATGCAGCTGAGGGCCGATGACGTCGACCGCTTCCTTTGCCATCCCGGCGGCGCCAAGGTCATCGCCGCGCTGGAACGGGCACTCGCGCTCGATCAGGGCACGCTCGATCACGAACGCGACGTCATCGCGGCTTGTGGCAACATGTCGGGCCCGACGGTTCTCTTTGTTCTCGAGCGTGCCTGCGCCGAGGGATTGCCGCCGCGCTCGCTGCTCACGGCGCTCGGGCCGGGCTTCACGCTCAGCTGCGTTGCGCTCAGGCACGCGGCGTGAGCTTCGCGTCGGTCATCCTCGCGCTGGTCACGCTGCAGCGTCTCGGCGAGCTCGTGCTGTCACGTCGCAACACGGAGCGGCTTCTCGCACGAGGCGCGGTCGAGGTCGGCGCCAATCACTACCCGCTCATTGTCCTGGTTCACGCCGGCTGGCTGACCGCGCTGTGGATCTGGGGCTGCGACCAGGACGTCAATCTGGCCGCGCTGGCGGGTTTTCTGCTGCTGCAGGGCTTGCGGGTGTGGGTCCTTGCCGCGCTCGGGCCGCGATGGACCACGCGGATCGTCGTGCTGCCGGGCGCGCCGCTGGTCACATCCGGGCCGTACCGATATTTCCCGCATCCAAACTACGTAGTCGTGGTCGGTGAAATCGTGCTGCTACCCCTCGCACTGCACCTGCCGCGATTGGCGCTGATCTTTACCCTCGTCAATCTCGCGGTGCTTGCGCTCCGGATTCGGGTCGAGAACCGCGCGCTCTCCGTTTCCGACTGGCCACGCGCAAGCAGGCCATGAGCAAGGGGGCGGATCACCGAACAGACGGCCCATCGGCTGCAACCTGGGCCGGCTTCCTCCTGATGTGCTTCGGCATGTTCATGGCTATTCTCGACATCCAGGTCGTCGCAACCTCGTTGCCGACGATCCAGCGCGCGCTTGCGATCTCGCCGGCGGCGATGAGCTGGATTCAGACCGCCTATCTGATCGCGGAAGTGATCGCGATCCCGCTGACCGGCCTGTTCACGCATGCGCTGTCGTTGCGATGGCTGTTCGCGCTTGCCGTGAGCCTGTTCACCGTCGCGTCGGTCGGCTGCGCCCTCAGCGGCGGTTTTGCGGCGCTGCTGGCGTTTCGCGTGCTGCAGGGATTTTCCGGCGGCGTCCTGATCCCCGCAGTGTTCTCCGCCGTGTTCACGCTGTTCCCGGCACGGCTTCATCCGGTGGCCACCACGATCGGCGGCGTCGTCGCGGTGCTCGCGCCGACCGTTGGACCCGTCGTCGGCGGCTGGATCACGCAGACCTGGTCCTGGCCGTGGCTGTTCCTGGCCAATCTGGTTCCGGGAACGGTGACAGCCGTGGTCACCCCGTTGCTGCTACCGAAGGAAGGCGTGCAGCTTCGCGCGTTCTTCAGGCTGGATAAATGGTCGCTCGTCCTGCTCGCAGCGACGCTCGCAAGCTTGATGATTGGTCTGAAGGAAGCGCCGCAACGCGGTTGGGCCGCGATGCCTTGTCTCGGCCTGCTGATCGGAAGCATTGCCGGGACGGCGCTGCTGATCCGGCGCACGCTCCGCGCGGCCTATCCGATCGCGCAATTGACGCTTTTCAAGCGGCGTCCGTTCGCGATCGGTTGCGCACTGAGCTTTTGCCTCGGCATTGGCCTGTATGGATCGACCTATCTGATGCCGGTATTCCTTGGTTTCGTCCGCCGCCATGACGCCTTCGAGATCGGCACCGTCATGCTGGTCACGGGAGTTGCGCAGCTCGTCGCGGCGCCGCTCGCGGCAATCCTCGAAAGCCGCATCGGTGCGCGGCGGTTGACCGGCGCGGGCTTCGCCTTGTTCGCGCTCGGCCTCGGCTGGAGCGCCATTCAGCCGCGCACGGCGGATTTTGGCGAGATGTTCTGGCCGCAGGTCGTGCGCGGTGTCGCGATCATGTTCTGCCTGCTGCCGCCGACGCGCATTGCGCTGGGCGCCCTTCCGGAGACGGAGATTGCCGACGCCAGCGGACTGTTCAACCTGATGCGCAATCTGGGCGGCGCGATCGGGATCGCCCTGATCGATACCATCCTCTATGGGCGAAGCCCGATCTATGGCGAGGATTTCCGCGTGCGCCTGCTGGCGGGGGATGTCACCGCGGCGCAGGCGATCGCTCTCGATCCGAAGTTGCTGATCGATCGCCCGCCGGGTCTGCCGGACGACGCGACGGTGGCGTTCATCCGGCCGTTGGTCGAACGGGCGTCTCTCGCACTCACGGTCAACGAGGCATGGGCGATGCTCACCTGCGTGGCGATCGTCGGACTGCTGCTCGTGCCATTCGCAAGCGATCGGGTACCGGCATCGCTGCCGGTGCTCCCGGATACCACCTAAAGCGCGATGTGATTGGGTGTATCGTCATCGCGCTTTAGTCCCTTGTTTGAGCATGATCTCCGCGCAAACGCGTCCCGCGTTTGTCGCGAGGGAAAGCCGCTTCGCACTTTTCCGGATCATGCTTTAGACCGAGGACACGTTGGTTCGCCGCGCCGGCTCGATCAGCTCGCGCCGCGGGCCCGACAGCCGCTTGTACATGTGCACCATGAAGGCCATGCCGAACAGCGGCGTCGCCAGATTGACGATCGGGATCGAGACGAAAGCGGCGATGAACAGGCCTGCGGTAAAGACTGTCGCCGCGTTCTCCTTGCGCATCGCCTTGGCGTCATCAGGCGAGCGGAACCGCATCGCCGCAAGCTCGAAATATTCGCGGCCGAGCAGCCAGGCCGTCGCGATGAAGAAGATGATGAAGCCTGCGCCCGCGAACAGCACGAACGGGAGCGCGACCAAATAGACCAGGATCGTCAGCAGCGCAGTCTTGACGCCCTCGATCGTCGCGAGCGTGACCGGCAACGCCACGCCGGGATGGTCGGCCGGATAATGCTCGCGCTCGACATGGTCGGCGACGTCGTCGACAAACAGGCTCGCCACCAGCGAGGTGATCGCGGGCATCAGGAAGATGCCGCCGAGCACGACACCAAGGCCCGCCGAGATCGAAACGATCCAGGACAGCACATGCAGCGTGGAATGGAAGTTGGGGCCGAGCATGCCTTCGGCCCAGACCTCGCCATAGTCGGCAAACCAGCTCAGCAGCCGCTGCAATCCGATCGCCAGCACGGTGATCAGCACCAGCGCAAGCCCGATCGAGCGCCACAGGATCGAGCGCATCGGCGGCGACAGGATTTGCGAAAGCGCCTTGACGGCGGCGGCTAACATGAATGGGTTACCTCTGCACAAATGACCCGCGAGAGGTAGACACCCAATATGGCTTCGGCAAGTGCCGTTTGTGCCGCGGTGAGAGCGTTTTCGAGCGAAAGACTCTAAAGCGCGATGAGATTAGGTTGGATCATCATCGCGCTTTAGCTCCTTGTTTGCGCATGATCTTTTCGGAAAACCGCTTCGCATTTTTCCGGATCATGCTCTAGGCGTCGAGCGGCCTGCCGCGGACGTTCGGCCCCCAGACACCGATAGCAATGATCACAATGACCATCGCCGCGGTGATCAGGCCGAATACCCCGCCGACGCCGGCCTCCTTCAGCATGAACGCCACGATGAAGCCGGAGAAGGTCGCGCTGAGCCGGCTCATCGAATAGACGAGGCCCGCGGCGCGCGCCCGGATCGCGGTCGGGAATACCTCGGTCTGGTAGGCGTGATAGGCGTAGGACAGCGTCATGTTGGCGCCCGTCACCAGCACGCCGCTGGCGATCAGCAGCACCGGCCCGGTCAGCTGCGAGAAGGCGAGGCCGAACACCGAGATCGCGGCGGCCGCGCCGCAGATGATCCATTTGCGCTCGAAACGGTCGGCGAAGGTTGCGGCCAGGAGCGGCGCGAGTGGATAGGCGAAGGCGATGATGAAGGAATATTGCAGGCTCTTGGTGACGTTGATGCCCTTTTGCACCAGCAGCGCCGGCACCCAGTTGGAGAAGCCGTAGACGCCGAACGCCTGGCAGAGATTGAAGATCATGAACAGCGCGACCAGCGAGACGTAGGGTGGCCTGAACAGGTCGGCATAGCCGGTCTCGGCCGGCGCGCGTGCCGGTGCGGTTGCGATCGCGGGGGCAGGACGCGGCGCAGCCGTGTGCGATGCGGCCTCGAGCGTCCGCATGATCCTCTCGGCCTCGGCGGTGCGGCCATGGCGGGCCAGCCAGAGCGGGCTTTCCGGAACGTAGAGCCGCAGTACCCAGATGATCATGCTGGCCGTGGCGCCGATCAGCACCACCCAGCGCCAGCCGTCGATGCCGTGAGGCGAGAGCGGCACCAGCCACCACGACAGCGCGGCGACAACAGGCACCGCCGACAGCATCACCGCCTGGTTGATCGCAAAGGCCCGACCGCGCATCCAGCTCGGCACCAGCTCGGTGATGTAGGCGTCGATGGTGATGACCTCGATGCCGATCCCGATCCCGGCGATGAAGCGCCACAGCAGCAGGCCGCCGGGTGTGGTCTGGCACGCCATGATCACCGATGCCGCGCTGTAGAACAGCAGCGAATAGGTGAAGACCGCCTTGCGCCCGAAACGATCGGCGAGGAAGCCGAGGCAGAAGGTGCCGATGAACAGGCCGGCGAAGGTCGCCGCGACGAAGGCGCCGATCCCGGAGAAGCCGAAGAACGCCTGGGTCGTCGTGGTCATCAAGCCGCTGCGGGCAAGGCCCGGCGCGATATAGCCGGTGAAGAACAGATCGTAGATTTCGAAGCAGCCGCCGAGCGAGAGCAGGATCACCAGCCGCCAGACAAGGCCGGAGGTGGGCAGCGCCTCGAGCCGTCGCGAAATCTGGTCGGGTCCGCTGGTCGTGTTGGCGAGATCGGCGACCGAGCCGAGTTCGACGGCGCTCATGATGGTCCTCCCCGAATGGTGCAACGGCCGCCCCTCTTGCGAGGGCGTGCCGGACGCGCATGTTTGGGCAGCCGGGAGCCAGAAATCCAGACGAACATATCGAAGGAAACGTTCGATATTTTCGATGGCGCTGTTTCTGGCACGCTTGCTTCACGCGAACCGGCGCCCACTTCGCGTGAAAGCGCTCTAGATCAGGAGCGTCGCCTCCCAGGCGCCGCGGCCCACCTGGTCTGCGATCAGGGCGCGGATCAGGCGGCACATCTCCTCCATGACGTAGGTCATCGGGCGGTTGCGCAAGCGGCAAAGATAGAGGGTGCGGGTCAGCTTTGGTTCGATGACTTCGCGCGCGACCAGCAATCGTGCCTTCAGCGGCTCGCTGACGAAATGGGTGGTCGCAATCGTGCAGCCCAGGCCCGCGGTCAGCGCGCCGATCATGCCGCTGGTCGAGTTGAGGTGCATGATCGCATTGGCCTCGAGCCGCTTCAGCAGCACGGGATCATCCAGCAGTGCGCGCGCCGACAGCCCGTACCGCAACAGGATCAGGGGCAGCCGCGTCACCTCCTCGAAGCTGATTGGCGTTTTCTTGCCGATCAGCTTCTCGGTGCCGACGCAGAACATCTGTTCCTCCAGCACCGGCTCGGCGATCAGGTCCTTTTCCGACGGCGGATTGTAGACCAGCGCGAGGTCGACCTCGGAGCTCAGCAGATGCAGCAGTGTCGCACCGGAGAGACTCTCGGTCAGCGACAGCTTCAGGTTCGGATATTTCGTCAGCACGGTCCGCATCAGCGGCACGCCGATCGCCTTCATCCCGGAATTGGCCATGCCGATCGAGATATCGCCGGCGATCGCGCTGGCGCCTTCCTTGATCTCGCGCTCGGCCGCCGCCATCGCGCGCAGGATGATGCGGGCATGTTCATAGAGCCGCTCGCCCGCCGCGGTCGGTTCCATGCCGCGCGGCTTGCGCTCGAACAGCGGCGTGGCGAATTCCGCCTCGAGATTGGCGATGTGGTGGCTGAGCGCGGATTGCGCGACGTTGGCCTGGTCCGCTGCCCGCGACAGGTTGCGCTGCTCGTAAACCGCGATGAAATAGCGAAGCTGGCGCGAATCCATGAGGGTTCAGCGTTCTAGAACCGCGAATACACTATTCGACAGATTATATTTTTCAGATAGCGTGCGGAAGCCTAACCTGCGCCGATCACAAAGCGTTTTCGAGCGAAGGATACCGGTTCGCATGAAGAAAACGCGTCAGAACAAGAGCGCAACGAGCACGGAGAAACCGATGACCGGGAGCGGACTGCCGCTGGAAGGCGTGAGGGTCGTCGAGATGACCCACATGGTGATGGGGCCGACCTGCGGCATGATCCTGGCGCAACTCGGCGCCGAGGTGATCAAGGTCGAACCGCCCGCCGGCGACAAGACCCGTTCGCTCGGCGGCATGGGGGTGTCGTTCTTCCCGCTGTTCAACCGCGGCAAGCGCAGCGTCGTGCTGGACTTCGCCCAGCCCGAGGACCGCGACACCATGCACCGGCTGCTCGCCGGCGCCGACGTGTTCCTGGAGAATTTCCGCGACGGCCAGCTCGAAAAGCAGGGGCTTGGCGCCGAGCAGCTTCGCCAAAGATATCCGCAGCTGATCATCGCCGGCCACAAGGGCTTTCTGTCCGGCCCCTACGATCATCGCCCGGCGCTCGACGAGGTCGTGCAGATGATGTCGGGGCTCGCCGCGATGACCGGCACGCGCGACAAGCCGCAGCGCGTCGGTTCCTCCGCCAACGACATCATGGGCGGCATGTTCGGGGTGATCTCGATCCTCGCCGCGCTCTATCAGAGGCGCGGCGGCGACAGGAGCGGCGCCGACATCCGCATCGGCCTGTTCGAGAACTGCCTGTTCCTGGTCGCCCAGCACATGGTCGAGTACGAGATGACCGGACGCAAGCCGCGCTCGATGCCGGAACGCGAGCATGCCTGGCCGATCTACGACATCTTCGATGCCGCCGGCGGCGATCGCATCTTCATCGGCGTCGTCACCGAAGGTCATTGGCAGAGCTTCTGCCGCGAATTCGGCCTCACTGAGTTCGCCGCCGATCCGACGCTGCGCTCGACCACGGACCGCATCATGGCGCGCGACCGGATCATTCCGCGCGTCGCCGCGGTGATCAAAGACTGGAACGTGGCCGACTTGTCGGCAAGGCTCGACGCGCTCAACATCTGCTTCTCACCGATCAACCGGCCGGAGGATCTGCTCAGGGATCCGCATGTGCTGCGTCCCGGCGGTCTGGTCAACAACGTGAACGCCGACGGCAAGCCGTTCCGCGTCCCCGCGCTGCCGCTCGAATGGAACGGCCGCAACATCGGCGAAGGCCTGAAAGTGCCGGTGCTGGGCGCCGATACCGACGCGGTGCGCGCCGAGCTCGCACAACAGACAATTTCATCAACCGGAAACGCTGCGTGAGGCTGACATGACCCGCGTCCACGACATCTACCCCCACGACAAGGTGAGCCTGCGCGAAGTCGGCCTGCGTGACGGCTTGCAGCTGGTGAAGACGTTCCCCTCGACCGCGGCGAAAGAGCGCTGGGTGCGCGACGAATATGCCGCGGGCGTCCGGCATTTCGAGGTCGGCTCGTTCCTGCCGGCCAAGACGTTTCCGCAATTCGTCGATGTCCGTGACGTTGTCGCCACCATTGCCGCGCTGCCCGGCGCGCATGGTGTCGCGCTGGCGCTGAATGAGCGCGGCGTCAACGAGGCGCTGGCCTCCGGCGTCGCCGAGATCGCCTCGGTGGTGTCGGCGACCGAGGAGCACAGCCAGGCCAATGCCAACCGCTCGCGCGAGTCGGCGATCGAGAACGTCAGGCGTCTCTGCGAGCTGCGCGATGCCAGCGCACACAAGCCGCTGGTCAATGCCGCGATCTCGATGGGGCTGGGCTGCTCGATCGTGGGTGCGGTCGATCCGAAGGAGGTGCTACGCCTCACCGAGAAGCTCTACGAGGTCGGCGTCGACATGGTCGCGATTGCGGACACGGTGGGTTATGCCGGGCCGAAGCAGGTCGGCGAGCTGACGCGCGGCGCGGTGAAGATCGCGGGATCGAAGCCGGTCTGCGTGCATCTGCACGACACCCGCGGCATGGGTATCGCGAATGCGTCCGCCGCGCTCGATGAGGGTGCCCGCGTTCTCGACGGCTCGCTCGGCGGCCTCGGCGGCTGCCCGTTCGCGCCGGGCGCCACCGGCAATGTCGTGTTCGAGGACCTCGTCTTCCTCTGCGAGAGCAAGGGATTTCCAACCGGCATCGATCTCGATCGTCTGGTCGCGGTGCGCGCGATCCTGAAATCCGAGATGCCGAACGAGGCGCTCTATGGCGGCCTCGCCCGCGCCGGCCTGCCGCGCGGCACCAAGGCGAGGGCGGCGTAGCGTATTCATTGCGTAGCCCGGATGGAGCGAAGCGAATTCCGGGAAGCTCTGTCCGCGGGCGCGAGGCCCCGGATTGCGCTGCGCTCCATCCGGGCTACGAAAACGACACGCTCTCAATCATGTCCATGCCCGCGCTTGCGCGGCTTCTTGTCTAGGGCGGTCGGGATCATCACGACGCGGCCGTAGCGCACGCCGCGTTCGGCGATGACGTGATCGGCGAGGTGCCGCACCTCGCTGCTCGCGCCCTTCAGCGCCGTCACCTCCATGCAGCTGTCGTCGTCGAGATGGACGTGCAGCGTCGCCAGCGACAGGTCGTGATGGCCGTGGAAATTCTGCACCAGCCGCTTCGACAGATCGCGCGCGGCGTGGTCGTAGACATAGACCAGCGCGGCGACGCATTGTCCTGACGGTGCGTTCTCCGCGCTCTGCTGCAAGCCGGCGCGTGCGAGATCGCGGATGATCTCGGAGCGGTTCTGATAGCCGCGCGCCTCGGCGGCGGCGTCGATCTCCGCGAGCAGGTCATCCTCGATGGTGATGGTGATGCGTTGCATGGATTATCCGTGGGGGCTCGATTGTCCGGCGGTATGACATTTTTCTTGTAACGTCATACTGTGCTTGCTAGGGTCGCTTTGCCGGGTTGGTTGGACTGGTGCGGTCGTCGCGTGACTGTAACAGGTATCATGCGGGGGCATGCGCGTTGCGTCGTACTGCATGGCGGATATTTCCCGCCGCCGCATCCATTGCAGCATTGGCGCCGGTTGCCGAAGCGCAGACGCTTCCTCCCGCGCCGGGGCAGTTGCCGCCGGTGACGGTGACGTCGCCCGATCAGGCGCCACCCAAGCACGCCAGACCGTCGCAGCGTCCGCGCCATGTCACCGCCGGCGGCCGGAAGCCCGCCGCGCCGCAACCGAGCCAGCCCACCACTGCGAGCGACGGAATCACCGGCGGCTCGGCGGCGGTGTTCGCGTCCGATCTGCAACCGACCGCCGCCAGCGCGCGGCAGATCAGCGGCGAGGAAGTGAATGCGCGGCCGGTCGCGCGCGTCGGCGAAGTGCTCGAGGCGGTGCCGGGCCTGATCGTCACCCAGCATTCCGGCGAGGGCAAAGCCAATCAATATTTTCTGCGCGGCTTCAACCTCGATCACGGCACTGATCTGGCCATCACCGTCGACGGCATGCCGGTCAACATGCCGACCCATGGTCACGGCCAAGGCTATGCCGATATCAATTTCCTGATCCCGGAACTGATCCGGTCGATGGACGTCCGCAAGGGTCCCTACTACGCGGACAAGGGCGACTTCGCTTCCGCCGGCGCGGTCGACATCAATTATCTGAATGGACTGCCGAAGAACATCGCCGAGCTGACCGTCGGCAGCTTCGGCTATCAGCGCGCGATGGCAGCTGGCTCGGCCAGGGCCGGCGATGGAACGCTGCTTGCGGCCTTCGAGGCCAACAAATACAACGGCCCGTGGGACGTGCCGGACGACATCCGCAAGCTCAACGGCGTGCTGCGCTACAGCCAGGGCACCGCGACCGACGGCTTCTCGCTGACGGCGATGGCCTATTCCAATGGCTGGAACTCGACCGACCAGGTCGCGCAGCGCGCGATCGACCAGGAATTGATCGACCGTTACGGTTCGCTCAATCCGACCGGCGGCGGCACCTCGAGCCGCTTCAGCCTGTCCGGCAATTGGGCGCAGTCCAGCGACTACGGGCAGAGCATGCTCAACGCCTATGTGATCCGCTCGTCGCTGCAGCTCTATAACGACTTCACCTATTTCCTCGACGACCCCGTCAATGGCGACCAGTTCAGCCAGACCGACAAGCGCACCGTCTACGGCCTCGACGCCAGCCATGCCTTCGACTTTCGCTTCGCCGGCGTCGAGACCCAGACCCGGGTCGGCGTGCAGACCCGCTACGACGACATCAATCTCGGCCTTTTCAAGACCGCGCAGCGCGAGATCCTGTCCACCGTGCGCAACGACCAGGTGCAGGAGGGCAGCGTCGCGCTGTGGGCCGATACCACCGCACGCTGGACCGACTGGCTGCGCACCACGGTCGGCATCCGCGAGGATTATTTCACCGGCCACGTGCTGAGCGACACGCCGCAGAATTCCGGCAACGCGCAGGCGGCGATGACGAGCCCGAAGGCCGGCATCGTGCTCGGCCCCTGGGCCAAGACCGAGTTCTACGGCAATGCCGGCTTCGGCCTGCATTCCAACGACATCAGGGGCGCGACCATCACCGTCGATCCCAACGACAAGATGACGCCGCTCGATCGCGTGCCGCTGCTGGTGCGCTCGAAGGGCGCCGAGTTCGGCATCCGCACCAGGGCGGTCGACGGCCTTACCTCGTCGCTTGCCGTGTTCGTGCTCGACTTCGATTCCGAGCTGCTGTTCGTCGGCGATGCCGGTACCACCGAACCGAGCCGGCCGAGCCGGCGGGTCGGCGTCGAGTGGACCAACCAGTACAGGCTGCTGCCGTGGATGAGTCTTGATTTCGATCTCGCCTACACCCACGCGCGCTTCACGGATGTCGATCCGGCCGGCAATTTCATTCCCGGCGCACCGGCCTGGGTCGCCAGCGGCGGCGTCACCTTCGGCCGCAACACCGGCTGGTTCGGCAGCCTGCGCGCCCGCTATTTCGGCCCGCGCCCGCTGATCGAGGACGACAGCGTGCGGTCGCTGTCGTCCTTCATCGTCAACGCCCGCGCCGGCTACAAATTCGACAACGGCATGCGGCTACAGCTCGACATCCTCAATCTCTTCAACGCGCAAACCAACCAGATCGAATACTACTATTTGTCGCGGCTGCCGGGCGAACCGATCGATGGCGTCGCCGACCGCCATGTGCATCCCGCCGAGCCGCTTGCCGTTCGGCTGACGCTTGCGGCGACTTTCTGATCGTCACACCTGCGCGCGACCTTCCGCGGTCATTTCCGCAACCGGAAGCGCCTTCTCTTTGTCAGTCGCTTCAGGAACAAGCGGCGGCGACTTATGTTCTGGAAACACACCGAATTCGCCGGCTACCTCCTGGAGCGGCTTCTGCTTGTCGGCCCAGTGCAGGGCCGTGTAGTCGAAACCGTGCACGATGGTGGGTTTGACGACTTCGAAATAGGGCGAGATGTCGAAGTCGCGCGGCATGTAGAGCGAGGAATCGCGGATATGCAGGATCTCGCGGCGCGCCTTGCGGCTGGCGGCGCGCGTGATCTTGGGCAGGATCGGATAGCGCACGGCGTCGAACGCCTGCGCGATCAGCGCCGAGCAGATGATCTTGGTCGGATCGCCGGAGCCGAACGCGATCATGCGGCGGCGCCAGCGCTGCGGGATCGGCAGCGGAAACAGATAGCGCGCGAGATCGACGATGTTCTTGGTGTCGTAGCCGAAGCCGATGCGGTTGATGGCGTAGCGGCACACCGTGGTGCGGTCCTCGAACGACAGGCCGACTGGACGGCAGAGGCGGGTGTGATAGGCGAGATATTTCGACAACGGCGCGGAGGTCACGCCTTCGCCGATATTGGCCTCGATCAGCACATGCTGTTCGCCGTCAGGCTCAAACGCGCCGTCGATCGGCCCGACAAACAGTGCGGCGTGCGACCAGGTCGACTGCGTGAGGTATTTGATGATGCCGGAAATCCGGTTGTTGCCTTCGACCAGCAGCACATCGCCGGGCTGCATGATGCTCCGCAGATGGTCCGGATCGCTCGGCGTGAACGGCTCGTAACCGGGGACTTCCTTTTGCAGGTACCCCGCGATCCATTTACCGACGGTATCGAGCATTACGCCCATGGATTCCCCCCAGCGGTTCTATGACCGCTTGTGTTTCACTTAATCATGGTCGCAAGCTGTTGCAATTTAGTTCATGCCAGCGGCGGATCAATCATGATTGATTTACCATGATGGTTGCTGCGGTCGGTGAGATGCGGCACAGTTCGCGAAGCGTTCCCGTTCTCCGCAAGTCCTCGGAAACCATGCCAGAAGCTATGTCATGACAGTGACCCGCCGCGATTTCCTGTCGGCGTCCGCAGCTTTCGCGCTGGTGCCCGCGCTTGGCGGCCGGGTGCTTGCCGCGCCGCCGCCGCGCGAGGCCGACGTCGTCGTGATCGGGGCGGGTGCCGCAGGCATCGCTGCGGCGCGACGGATCGTTGCCGCAAACCGCAAGGTGATCGTGGTGGAGGCGGCCGGCCAGGTCGGCGGTCGCTGCCAGACCGACGCGTCGACATTCGGTGTGCCGTTCGACCGCGGCGCGCGCTGGATGCACAATCCCGAAACCAATCCGATGATCCGGCTGGCTCGCGCCGCGGGCCTCGACATCGTCACGGCCCCCGCGGGCCAGAAGATCCGGATCGGCCGGCGCTACGCCCGTCCCGGCGAGACCGAGGAGTTTTTGGCGGCGCTGGTGCGCGCCAATCGCGCCATCGACGACGCTGCGCGCAAGGCCGATGTCGCCTGCGCTGCTGTGATGCCGAAGGACCTCGGCGATTGGGCCGGCACCGCGGAATTCCTGCTCGGGCCCAATTTCTGCGGCAAAGATCTGAAGGATCTTTCCGCGGTCGACAAGGTGCGCGCGCAGGATCGGAACACCGCGATCGCCTGCCGGCAGGGGCTCGGCGCGCTGATCGCGAAGCTCGGTGAGGGACTGCCGCTGGCGCTGTCGACGCCGGCGCAGCGCATCCTGTGGAGCAATCGCGACGTCATGGTCGAGACGCCCTCCGGCAAGATCACCGCGCGCGCCGCCATCGTCACGGTGTCGAGCAACGTGCTTGCGAACGGCAACATCAAGTTCGCGCCCGAGCTCCCGAAGCGCGCGCTCGATGCCGCCGCCAAGCTCAGCCTCGGCAGCTACGATCGCATTGCATTGCAGATCCCCGGCAATCCGCTCGGGCTGTCGCGCGATGATGTCATCATCGAGCAGAGCAACTCGACCAAGACGGCACTGCTCTACGGCAATATCGCGGGCTCCTCGCTGTGCACCATCGACGTCGCGGGCTCGTTCGGCCGCGACCTGTCGGCGCAGGGCGAGCAGGCGATGTCGGCTTTCGCGGTGGAGTGGCTGACCAAGCTTTATGGCAGCGAGGTCGGCGCCACCGTGAAGCAGACCAGCGCGACGCGCTGGAATGCACAGCCCTTCATTATGGGTGCGATGTCGGCCGCGGCCCCCGGCGCACAATTCTCCCGCCGGATCCTGTCCGAGCCGATCGGCGCGATGTATCTCGCGGGTGAGGCCACGCATGAAACGCTGTGGGGCACGATCGACGGCGCCTGGGACAGTGGCGAACGCGCCGCCGACGCCGCGCTGCGCAGGATCGGCGGGGTGAAGGAAGCGACACCGGCGCCGGCAGCGCCCGCAGCAAAACACAAGCGCCGTACGCCTCGATCGGCCGGGCCGATGAATTGACGGTCAGGTGAGGTGACAGTTGAGCGTAGCCGGCCTTACCGTCGTGTGTGCGATGATTTGATTTGCTGGCGAGTGCTGCCGCACAATAAGTGTCGTCCCTGCGAAAGCAGGGACCCATACGCCGCAGCAGATGTTGTGATCGGAACTCGTCGTTCCACCATCGTTCACCAATAACCACTCGTGGTTATGGATCCCTGCTTTCGCAGGGACGACACCGAGGATGTTGCACGGCCGGTGGTCATGAATCCGCATCTCGCGACATGATTTGTCCGAGTTTTGCATTTCGTTCCACCCTCTCCGTTAGCAGAGGGCGCAGGGAAAGCCGGGCGCCGACGGAAGGCTTCCCCGCAAGGGGAGGGAGTCTGAACAATGTGCTTGCCTTGCCGCGTGCCCCTTTACACCGGCAGCTTCAGCTCCATCAGATCCTTGGCCACCACGATGCGGCCGGAATAGTTCTTCTTCACGTTCCGGGTCCAGTCATCGTCGGTGACCTGCCGATCGTCGCCGGGGACGAAGTGGCTGAGCACCAGCGTCTTCACGCCGGCAGCGGCGGCGATGCGGCCGACGTCCTCGGTCGAGGTGTGGCTGTCGAGCAGATGCTTCTTCAGCGTGGCGCCGTTCTTGGTCGTGGCGACCAGGCGATCGACCGCGGGGACGTAGAGACATTCGTGCACCAGCACGTCGGCGCCCTTGGCAAACTCGGCGAGCTTCGGGTTGTAGGCGGTGTCGCTGGAGAACACGATGGTGCCGTCCGGGGTCTCGAACTTGTAGGCGAAATTATCCGTGATCGGCGGATGCGGCGTGCGGAACGCGGTCACGGTGACATCCGATGTCTTCAGCACCACGCCGTCGTCGCTGATGTCTTTCGCGATCAGCAGCTTGCGGGGATCGGGCCGGCCTTCGTCCTCGATCCGGGTCTCGACGTCGAACTTATTCAGCTCCCAATATTCCCTGGTCATCGCCTCGATGCCCTTGGGGCCGAACGAATGGATCGGCGTCGAGAGGCCGGCTGCCCAGGCGTTGTAGAACAGATTGCCGTATTCCAGATTGTGATCGGAGTGATGATGGCTGATGAAGATGTACTTGACCTGCGGGATCGGCACGCCCGCGCGCACGAGCTGGCGGCTGACGCCCATGCCGCAATCGATCACGAACGGGGTATCGTCGACGACGACGAGATTGGCGGGGTTCGAAGCGCCGATGCCGACGCGCGGTCCGCCCTTGGTGCCGAGGAACACGATGCGGGTCCGTGCCTTGTCGGTTTGCGCGCGCACGTGAGGCGCTGCGAGCACGGCGGCGCTGCCGAGCGCCAGTTTCAATGCATTGCGGCGATCGATCATCGGTGTCTCCCTGGTCTTTTGAGTGCTGCGACCCTAGCCGCCGCGCAAGATGCCATCAAGCGCCGGCAGTCCGACGATGACGGCCGCGGCGATCAGCGCGTAGCAGATCGCGCGAAACACCTTTTCGCTCGCCTTGCCGAACAGTGCGGCGCCGAACCAGACGCCGATGCCGTAGATCGGGCCGACGATCAGCGAGAACTTGACCGACTCGATCGTGATCAAGCCGGTGAACCAGTAGCTGACCAGCGAGAAGAAATCCGAGGCGCCGAAGAACAGCACGATGTTGGCGCGCGAGATCACCGACGAGATCGGGCGTCCCAGCCAGTAGGCGACGATCGGCGGGCCGCCGGTCTGCGCGAGGCCGCTGCAGAAGCCGGAGAGGCCGCCGACGCCGACGGAGAGGGCGACGTGCTCCTTGCCGTGATAGCGCCAGCCCGACAGCAGCAGTGCGAGCAGCGCCGCGACGAAGCACGAGATGATCCCGCGCGTGGTGACAGGCTCAAGCACGGTCAGGAAATAGGTGCCGATGGGAACGCCGACCAGCGCGCCGGCGACCATGACTGCGGTCGCCTTGCGATCGGCGTGGGTCCAGGCGTTCGGCAGCAACGGCGTGGCGGCGATGAAGTCGATGACGAGCAGCAGCGCCGCCACCAGCCGCGGCGCCGCGACGCTGCTCGCGAGCGGCATGAAGATCAGCGCCGAGCCGAAGCCGGAGAAACCGCGCGCCGTCCCCGACACGAAGGCGATCGAACAGATCGCGAGCGCGATGCTGGTCGAGATGTCGGAGGGGATCAGGCTGAAGGATGTCATGCGGGAGGCTGGAAGTGAGGTTCGATTTGCTGTCCGGCGTGCCCGCCCGCACTACTGTTCTAACGCAACTGCACTTCTGTCAGACCGTCATCCTGAGGTGCGAGCGGAGCGAGCCTCGAAGGATGCACGGCCACAGTCGGGCCGTCGACCCTTCGAGACGGCCGCTACGCGGCCTCCTCAGGGTGACGGCGCAATAAGCCGCCTGTGGCCTGCCTCACCCGCGCAGCGTGCCGCCGGTCTTCTTGGTCACCTCAGTGACGACCTTGGCCGCGACCGCGTCGATCTCCTGGTCGGTCATGGTCTTCTCGCGCGGCTGGATCGTTACCGCGATCGCGATCGACTTCTTGTCGGGATCGATGCCCTTGCCTTCGTAGACGTCGAACACGGTCACATCGGTGATCAGCTTCTTGTCGACATTCTGCGCCGCGCGGACGATGTCGCCCGCCTTGACGCTGCGATCGACGATGAAGGCGAAGTCGCGTGACACCGGCTGGAATGCCGAGAGCTCCAGCACCGGCTTGGCGCGCGTCGCCCGCTGCTTGCCTTGCGGGATGCGCTCGAGGATCACCTCGAACACGATCATCGGGCCGTCGGCGCCGAGCGCCTCGGCCGCACGCGGATGCAGCTCGCCGAAAGTGCCGAGCACGTTCTGCGGGCCGATCTGGATGGTGCCGGAGCGTCCCGTATGCAGCCAGGCCGGGCCGCCGGGGACGACCTGCAGCGCCTGCATCGGCGCGCCGGCGGCCGCCAGCACGGCGAAGGCGTCGGCCTTGGCATCCATCGCATCCGCTACAGCCGAGCCGGTCCAGTGCCGTCCGATCCCCTTCGACGAGGCGAAGCCATGGCGCACGCCGGAGGCGGACACCAGCTGATCCTCCGGTCCGTCGCCGCGGAACACCTGGCCGACCTCGAACAGCGCCACGTCAGGATAGCCGCGGTTGATATTGGCCTGAACGGCCGCGACGAGGCCGGGCACTAGGCTCGGCCGCATGTCGGAGAGATCGGCCGCGATCGGGTTGGCGAGCACGAGCTCGCTCTGGCCGCCGCCGAACAGTTTTGCCGCGTCATGGGTGATGAACGACCAGGTCACGGCTTCCACCATGCCACGCACGCCGAGCGCGCGCTTGGCGCGGCGGGTGCGCAGCTGCATCGGCGTCAGCACCGGCTTGCGCGGCTCCTCGCCGCGCTCGAACGGCGTCATCGGCACCTTGTCGACGCCGACGATGCGCACGATCTCCTCGACGATGTCGGCCTTGCCGTGCACGTCGGTGCGCCAGGACGGGATCGCGATCTTCACCACGGGGCCGTTGCCGGCCAGCATGAAGCCGAGCCGGGTGAGGATCAGCTTCACCTCGACCAGCGGCACCTCGATGCCGGCAAGACGCTTCACTTCACTGAGCGGGAAGTCGATGACGCGATCCTCGCCGAACTGCTTGCCGACCACTACGTTCTCGGACGGCGTGCCGCCGCACAGCTCCAGCACCAGTTTGGTCGCGAGCTCGAGCCCGGGCACCATGAAGGCCGGATCGACGCCGCGCTCGAAGCGATAGCGCGCGTCCGAATTGATGCCGAGCTTGCGGCCGGTCTGCGCGATGTTGATCTCATTCCAGAGCGCCGATTCGATCAGCACGTCGGTGGTGTTGTCGTCGCAGCCCGAGGCCTCGCCGCCCATGATGCCGGCGAGCGATTCGACGCCGTGCTCATCGGCAATCACGCAGATGTTGCTGTCGAGCGTGTAGGTGCGGCCGTCGAGCGCGAGCAGCGTCTCGCCGTCTTTGGCGCGGCGGACGGTGAGGTTGCCCTGCACCTTCTTGGCGTCGAACACGTGCAGCGGGCGGGCGCGGTCGTAGGTCATGAAGTTGGTGATGTCGACCAGCGCGTTGATCGGGCGCAGCCCGATCAAGGTCAGCCGCTTCTGCAGCCATTCCGGCGACGGGCCGTTCTTCACGCCGCGCACCAGCCGCAGCGCGAAGCCCGGGCACAGCGTGGCGTCTTCCACCTTGACCTGAACCGGGCAGGGGAATTCGCCCTTGATCGGCTTGATGCCGGGGTCTTTGAACTTGCCCATGTCGGCGGCGGACAGATCGCGCGCGATGCCGTGCACGCCGGTGCAGTCCTGCCGGTTCGGCGTCAGATTGATCTCGATGGTGGGATCGCCGAGCCCGGCCCAGTCGGCATAGCCCTTGCCGAGCGGCGCGTCCGCCGGCAGCTCCATGATGCCGTCGTGGTCCTCGGAGATCTGCAACTCGGCCGCCGAGCACAGCATGCCGCGGCTCTCGACGCCGCGGATGGTGCCGACGCCGAGCGTGATGTTCTTGCCGGGGATGTAGGTGCCGGGCGGCGAGAACACGCTGATCAGCCCGGCACGCGCATTCGGCGCACCGCACACCACCTGCACCGGCTCAGCCCCGTCGCCGGTGTCGACCATGCAGACGCGCAGCCGGTCCGCATTCGGATGCTGCTCGGCCGAGATCACGCGCGCGATGGTGAACGGCGCGAGCGCCTTCGCCTTGTCCTCGATGTTCTCGACCTCGAGCCCGATCATGGTGAGCTTGTCGGCGAGCTTGTCGAGCGGCTCGTCGGTCTCGAGATGTTCCTTCAGCCAGGAGAGGGTGAACTTCATGACGATGATTTCTCTTGTCCCCTCTCCCGCTTGCGGGGGAGGGTTAGGGTGGGGGCTCTCTCCGCGATGGCAGCGGCGATTGTTTCAAGGACGCCTGCACGATTTGTCATGACGTCGAGATTGCTGAAGCGAAGGACTTTGAAGCCTTTGGTCTCAATGACGGCTGAGCGTGCGGTATCGGCGCGTTCGCCTTCGTCCGAAAAGTGCTGACCGCCGTCGAGCTTGATCACAAGCTTTGCCGCGTGGCAGACGAAGTCGGCAATGTAGTTGTCGATCGGCACCTGACGACGGATGGTTGCACCGTTCGGGCGATTGCTGCGCAGCTCCGACCAGAGGATGCGCTCCGCATCAGTCAAGTTACGTCTGAGCGCACGCGCATTTGCGCGCGGTCGAGTGGATACCTTCCAGTCCGGATGGTCAGGATCGACCATAAGCAAGCCCGGTGCTGAGAGACCCCCACCCCAGCCCTCCCCCGCAAGCGGGAGAGGGAGTTCGACTGCTCGCGGTGAGGGGGTTTTCGTGTCCATTCGAGACCGGTGAGCACACTCCATCCATTCCCTCTCCCGCTTGCGGGGGAGGGGCAGGGTGGGGGCTCGTGCCGCATCGGGGCACTCAACGAGACTCACGTACTCAGCCCTCCCGCGATCGACGGGATGTCGAGCGGCTTGAAGCCGTAGTGGCTGAGCCAGCGCACGTCGCTGTCGAACAATTGGCGCAGGTCGGCGATGCCGTATTTCAGCATCGCGATGCGGTCGATGCCCATGCCCCAGGCAAAACCCTGGTAAACGTCGGGATCGAGGCCGCAGGCGCGCAGCACGTTGGGGTGCACCATGCCGCAGCCGAGAATCTCCAGCCAGTCCTCGCCCTCTCCGAAGCGGATCTCGCCCTTGTCGCGTCGGCACTGGATGTCGACCTCGAGCGACGGCTCGGTGAATGGGAAGAACGACGGCCGGAACCGCATGTTGATGTGGTCGACCTCGAAGAACGCCTTGCAGAACTCGTGCAGGATCCATTTGAGGTGGCCGAGATGCGAACCCTTGTCGATCACGAGGCCCTCGACCTGATGGAATTGCGGCGTGTGCGTCGCGTCAGAATCGATGCGATAGGTGCGGCCCGGGCAGATCACGCGGATCGGCGGCTGCTGGGTCAGCATGGTGCGCACCTGCACCGGCGAGGTGTGGGTCCGCAGCAGCATGCGCGAGCCGTCCTCCTTCGGGTTGAAGAAGAAGGTGTCGTGCATCTCGCGCGCTGGATGGCCTTCGGGGAAGTTCAGCTTGGTGAAGTTGTAGTCGTCGGTCTCGATGTCGGGACCTTCGGCGACCGCAAAGCCCATGTCGGCGAAGATTGTGGTGAGCTCGTCCCAGACCTGGCTCAGCGGATGGATGCGGCCGGTCTCGGCCGGCGTCTCGCGCAGCGGCAGCGTGACGTCGATGGTCTCGGCGGCGAGGCGCGCATCGAGCGCGGCCGCTTTCAGCACGTCGCGCCTGGCCGCGAGCGCCTGCGTCACCGCATCCTTTGCGAGGTTGATCTTCGCGCCCTCGGTCTTGCGCTCCTCCGGCGACATCTTGCCGAGGGTGGCGAGCAGGGCCGAGATCGAGCCCTTCTTGCCGAGAGCCGAGACGCGGACCGCCTCGAGGGCGGCCTCGTCGGCGGCTGAGGCGATCTGGTCGAGGATGGATTGTTCGAGCGTTGCGAGGTCGGACACGGTCAATTCCTGCGCTTGAGCGGAGCATGATCCGGTAGAAGTACCGCTACCCCAACCGGTACCATGCGCCAAAATTCGGCTGGGTTGTCGCCGCCCGAAGGCGGTAACGTCAAGCAAAAAGCCGGTCATTTCGGGCCGATGGCCGGCAGCATTGAACCCCGCGCGGAGGCCGGGCTACCCAAGGGGGAGTTCAAGGAGGCCCACGCGATGTTGCTGCGATCTTGCCTGGCCGTGCCGGCGGTGTTGTTGATGCTCACCACGGTGCATGCCGCGACCGAGGAATGTCCCGCCAAATCGACCCAGATGGACGACATCATCGCGGAGCTCGAGAAGGCGCCGAGCTGCAACCGCGCCATGAAGATCTTCGAGGCGTGCGAGTACGGCGCCAGCGGAGACGTCCAGTTCGGCACCGTGGTCGAGAAGAGGTGCGAGGGGGACTTCCTGTCCGGCCTCGGAGCGTCGCAGAAGAAGGCCTATGCCAGCCAGCTCAAGCGCTGCGACCACAAATACGACAACGAAAGCGGCACCATGTACCGCTCGTTCACGGCGTTCTGCCGGGCGATCGTCGCCCAGCGCTATTCGCAGAAGGCGCTGAAGGCGGGCCCCAAATCGCGTTAGGGCCGCCCGCTGGATCAGGCGGCCAGCGCAGCCTTGGCCTTTTCGGCGATCGCCTGGAACGCCACCGGCTCGTGGATCGCGAGATCCGACAGCACCTTGCGGTCGACGACGACGCCCGACTTGGAGAGGCCGTTGATGAACACGCTGTAGGTCATGCCGAACGGACGGACCGCGGCGTTGATGCGCTGGATCCAGAGTGCGCGGAAGGTGCGCTTCTTGCGCTTGCGGTCGCGGAAGGCGTACTGGCCGGCCTTTTCGACGGCCTGCTTGGCGACGCGGATGGTGTTCTTGCGGCGGCCGTAATAGCCCTTGGCGGCCTTGTAGACTTTCTTGTGCTTGGCGTGAGCGGTCACACCGCGTTTGACGCGAGACATGACGGAAATCCTTGATCTGGAAGAGGTGACGGGGCGCCGCGCAGTCGCGGCGAGGGTTCAAGCGGATCAGCGCGATCAGGTGTTCGGCAAGAAGTACTTCTTGACGTTGTCGCCGTCGGTCTTGAACAGCACGCGGGTGCCGCGCAGCTGACGGATCTGCTTCTTCGTCCGCTTGATCATGCCGTGGCGCTTGCCGCGCTGGGCGTGCATGACTTTGCCAGTGGCAGTCACCTTGAAGCGCTTTTTAGCGCCCGACTTGGTCTTCAACTTGGGCATTTGGCTCTCCTGTCGCACAGCACGAAAATCGCCCCGAGAGGCGTCCGGCCGGCTAAAATGCTCGTTAGAGCGTTGAAAGTGCTAAGGTTTTTTCCGAATTGAAAGAACCTGCACGAACCGTCGCCACGGCAGCCCTTGATCAGCCGGGCGGCGAAGGCCCGGCTTATGACAGAGGATCGGCGGTTTTGCAACGTTTGCGGCGGGAAATCGGGGTCGGAACCGGGCTACGGAAACGAAACAGCCCGCCAGATCGCCTGACGGGCCATTTCATTTCAACAAAGCGACAAATTCGAACTAGCGCGGCGCCAGCACCATCACGACCTGGCGGCCCTCGAACTTCGCGTCCTGCTCGACCTTGGCGAATTCGGCGACGTCGGCCTTCACCTTGTCCAACAGCTTGGTGCCGATCTCCTGGTGTGCCATCTCACGACCGCGGTAGCGCAAGGTGATCTTGACCTTGTCGCCTTCCTCGAAGAAGCGCTGCATCGCGCGCATCTTCACGTCGTAGTCGTGATCGTCGATCATCGGGCGGAGCTTGATCTCCTTGATCTCGACGACCTTCTGCTTCTTGCGAGCTTCGGCAGCCTTCTTCTGCGCGGAATACTTGTACTTCCCGTAGTCCATGATCTTGCAGACGGGAGGGCTGGTATTCGGCGAAATCTCGACGAGATCCATGCCGGCTTCCATGGCCATCTTGATGGCCACCATGGTTTCGACGGTGCCCTGATTGACACCCTCCGCATCGATCAGCTGGATCTGTGCGTTGCGAATCTCGTCATTGGTGCGCGGCCCTTCTTTGGCGACTGTGGGCGGGGCTCTATTGGGACGGCGAATGGGTAACTCTCCAAAGTTGTGAAAGGGAAGGCGGATATTTTGAAGCAAGATGCTGCGACGGGCAAGCGAACTCGCTTCTTTAAGCGGCAAAACCGCCAATTGCGAGGCATTTTGGCCACGCCCGGCACATATAGCGGGCGCGTCTGCTCCGCAAGGCGGGGCTTGCAGCCGTTGACCGCTGCCGTGCGACAATTGAAAAGCAGATGTCTGACACGCGAGTGACCGAACCATGAGCCAAACCGCCGCATCGGAACAGGAACCTGCCTTCATCGAGGTCGGCGAGGGCAGTGAAGCACGCCGGATCGCGGTGCGGGCCCGTGCCGGTGGCAGCCCGGGCTTGATCTGGCTCGGCGGTTTCAAGTCCGACATGACCGGCACCAAGGCGCTCGCGCTCGACGCATGGGCCGCCGAGCACGGCCGCGCCTGCGTCAGGTTCGACTATTCCGGCCATGGCGAATCCGGCGGCGAATTCGCCGACGGCACCATCGGCCGCTGGCTCGAGGAAAGCGTTGCGGTGTTTTCGCAGTTCTGCAGCGGGCCGCAGGTCGTGATCGGCTCCTCGATGGGCGGCTGGATGGCGCTGCTGCTCGCGCGCGAGATTGCCAAACGGGCCGATGCCGGCGGCGGCGGTGCTTCGCTTGCCGGCCTCGTGCTGATCGCGCCGGCACCGGACTTCACCGAGGAGCTGATGTGGAAGGCCTTCTCGCCGGAGGTCCGCGCCGAGATCGAGGCCAAGGGCATGTGGCTACGTCCGTCCGAATATGGCGACGGCACGCCCTATCCGATCACCCGCAACCTGATCGAGGAGGGCCGCAACCACCTGCTGCTCGGCAGCAAGATCGACGTCGGTTGCCCGGTGCGCATCCTGCAGGGCGCGCAGGATCCCGACGTGCCGTGGAAGCACGCCTTCGCGCTGGTGCACCGCCTGCCGGCCGAGGACGTCGTGCTGACCATGATCCAGGACGGCGATCACCGCCTGTCGCGTCCGCAGGACATCGCGCGGATCATCGCCGCGGTGGCGGAGATCGGCTAAGCTCCCTGCACAGGGAGAAGCCAATGGATACGACAAGCATGCTGCGGGCGTTCTGCGATGCTGTCGAACAGCGCAACGGCAAGGCCTTCGCCAATCTCTTCACTGAGGACGGCGTCTATCACGACGTGTTCTACGGCGCGTTCGCAGGCCACGCCAAGATCGCCGAGATGATCGACGACTGGTTCTACCGGACCGCGACCGATTTCCGCTGGGTGATGCACGATCCCGTCACTGACGGCACGACGCTCTACGCGCGCTATACGTTCAGCTATCGCTCGACCTTGCCGGAAGCCAACGGGGCGCGTGCGATGTTCGAGGGCGTCGCGATCATGCGGCTGCGCGACGGCAAGATCACGGAATACCACGAGGTCGCCAACACCGCGCCCGCCTTCGTCGACCTGAACTTCGCGCCGGAGCGTATCGCCAAGATCGTCGGCAAGCAGGGTGCCGCGCTGAAAGGGCGGCCGGAGATGAAGCAACATCTTGCGACATGATAAGCCGCGCCCGGCTGCAATGCGGCGTGGATCAGGCCGCGGCTGATTTGCGCGTCCGGCGCCGACGACCAGCGCTCTCTCGCAGTTCCGAGCGCCATCTCGCGACTTCGGCAAGCTCCGCTTCGGGCCGAATTGTCCGCGTTTCTCGTCGCCCGAGATAAATCCCGCCGCTGTCGCCGTCGATCGTCACCCAGTCTCCTGCCGAAATCGCCGATTTGCCGAGCTCGGCATGCTCGCCTGCGGCATCGATCGTCATGCCGCCGCATCCCACCACGCATGGTCTTCCCATCTGACGCGCCACCAGCGCGGCATGCGCGGTCCGCGCGCCAACGCTGGTTACGATGCCGCAGGCCACGGCAAAACCGGCAACGTCGGCCGTACTGGTGTCGGGACGCATCAGGACAACGGGGTCGCCGGATGAAGCGAGGCGCCGCGCAGCGTCGGAATCGAAGACGGCGCGGCCGACGGCAATGCCGCCGGAAGCACCGATCCCCACGACAGCCGGATCGTCCGCCGAAACCAGCGAGATCTCCACCAGCGACGCAAGGTCGATATCGGCTATGCGCTCGAGCGCCTGTTTCGGTGTGATGAGCCGTTCGTGCACGAGATCGATTGCGATCCTGAGCGCGGCGCGCGGGGTCCGCTTTGCGGGACGGGTCTGCAGAATCCATAACTTGCCGTCCTCGACGGTGAATTCGACGTCCTGGACGTCGCCAAACTCGCGTTCGAGGCGCGTGAGGACGTTGCCGAGATCGGCGGCCAGCGCCGGCAACGCGCCGGCGATCATCTCCGCGCTATCCGCCGTTCGCCGACCCGACACGACGTCCTCGCCTTGCGCGTCGAGCACCAGATCGACGACGGGCGCCGCCGATCCGGTCGAAGGGTCGCGCGAAAACGCAACACCCGCGCCCGACGCGAGCCCGCCATTGCCGAACACCATGGCCTGCACGGTCACTGCCGTACCCGGCAGATGCTCGAGTTTCTGCAGCCGGCGATAGGTCTGCGCCCGCTCGCTCATCCAGGATCGATAAACCGCCCGCGCCGCATGTTCGAGCTGCTCGTCGGCATCCTCGAGCCAGCGATCGTCCCCGTGCTCGATCAGGGCCTGTTCATCGCCGGCAAGTCGCTCGATTGCTTCGCTGTCGAGCGCGCGGTCACTGGCGACGCCCTCCTCTGCGGTCAGCGCGGCGATCCGCGCGCCAAAGGGTGCAGGGTCGAGGCCAAGCACTGTCTCGGCGTAGCGCTCCAGGAATCGGCGCCGGCAATCCCACGCGAGTCGCGGGCGTCCCGTCGATCGGACCAGGCCGCGCACCGCGCGCGTCGTGCAACCGACGTTGAGAACGGTTTCCAGCATGCCGGGCATCGAGCGGGCCGCGCCCGATCGCACCGAAACCAGCAGCGGCCGTCCGTGATGGCCGAAACGCCTGCCGGTGGCGCGCTCAAGGAAGGCGATGCCTTCCTTCAACCCCTCGCGCAAATGGCGCTCCGCGAGCGTGCGCCCGCCAATGATGTCGGCGCAGAGGCCGACCGGCAGCACGAAGGCCGGCGGTACCGCAAGTCCAAGCGTCGCCATCCTGGCGAGATTCGCCGCCTTGGCGCCGATCTCCTTGGCAGGGTGGCAGACGGTCGATTCGCCGCCGATGCATACGATCTGCATGATGAACCTCTCTTCAGGCGGCCAGATCCGTCATGATGTGTTGCCGCAGCAGATGGCCGAAGCCGGCGAGGCGGTCGGTCGATCGTTCGATGGCGCGGGCCAGTTCAAGCACCGAGAGCGACGTCGCGGCATCATGGCCGCCGGTGAAGATCAGCGTGGTGATTGCGCGTTCCTGTGCGTCCGCAGCGTGCTCGGCGTCGGCGAGGCGGACCACCGCAGCAAGCGCGTCGTCGGTATCGGCGCGGCGGCCCTCCGGCACTTCTGCGGCCGCGGCGAGTCCGCTGGCCGCCGCCTCGGCGGCGATGATCGCAACCGCGCACAGCTTGCCCAGGGCTGAGACCAACGACGTGTCGAGGCCCGCCGGCATCAGGGAGGCGACGAAGGCTGCCTGCTCGAGTTCGTCGACGGCCTCCTCGGCGCGGTCCACCAATTGTCCAATGATTGGCCGGGCGCCGAAGCGGTTGACCTCACTGCGCGCTGCGAGGGCAATGCGGTCCGCCTTCTGCTCGATCTGGCTGGCACGGGCAGCCAGATCCTTGCCGCCGTTGATCTGACCGGCCAGCAGGTCGGCGATATAGCGAGAAATCGTGGTGCAGAGATCGTGCGCCAGTCCGACCTGCCGCAGCACCACTGCGAGCAACGCGCTTTCGACGCGCTCAAGGCGCCTGACCAAGTCGGCCTCGAGTTGATCGCGGACGGTCCTGACGGACTGACCAGCAAGCAGCGCTTCGGTCGACAGGCGCAACGCGCTCTTCAGGAAATTGATCGCCGCCGCGCGACCGAGGACCTCGTCGAGCCGCTCGCCGAAGCCGATGCGCGCCGGTGCGGCGCTGCGAACGGCGCTGCCGAGCAGCTCGTTGCCGCCAAGTTCGAGGAACCCACGATGGCCGATGCGCTGCCGCGCGGCCCATTCGAGAATTTTCGTCGCGTCGTCCTTGCTCACCCAGTTTCGGAGCAGTTTGCGGGCCTTGTTCCAGTCGATCAGGAACACCAGCGCAGAGCCGACGGCTGCCAGGAATTCATTGCGGTCCGCCGCGGTCCTGGCCTGCAGCCGGCCGGTCACGAGGAAAAAGCCGCCGTCCTCGAATCCCGTCGACGCATGATGGTCGAGGCCGCTCCATTCGGCATCAAAGCCGCTGAACAGCGAGATGAAAAATTTCGCGCGAGCCAGATGCACGTCGGTATAGGTAACGGTCACGGCGTTGCGCCTGATTGCCACCACCAACACATGTGCGTCGGTGGTTCCGATGTCGTTCTGTATCAGGAGCCGGCCGTCCGACCTGGTCGCCATCGTGGCGAGGCCCGGATGATCGAATTTGAGTGCGCGCGTCTCGGCCAATCCCTTCATGAAGCTTTCGACGGGCGCGCGATCCTCGCTGTGCAGGCCGAACACTTGTGCGCCCGCCAGGCTTTCTTGCGAGCAGCCGGCGGCAAGCCTGTTCAGCGCCTTGTGCAGGTCCATGACCAGCCGATGCAGAGTGTCACCACCGTCTTGCGCCACGCTGGTCAGACGGGCGATCCGGCCGAGCTCGATCTCGCGCGACGCATCGAGCAGTCCGGCGGCTCGCAATGCGTTCAGGCGGGCGCTCGCTTTATCGGCCTCCTTTGTGTCTCCGGCGCTGACCGAGCGGATCATGGCGTCGATGTCGTCCTGGATCTCCTTCATCAACTTTGCCAGGTTTGGTGCGGTCAGCCGGCTTTCGCCGTTCAGATGCGCGCCGTTGATCAGGGACGCGATCGCCGCGGGCGCGATGCCGGCGGCCTGGCTCTCTATGGCGAGCTCATTGGCCGGACGCTCCGGCTCCCGGGCATGGGCGGCAGCGGCCTGCAGCGCGCTGAGCCGCACCTTGATGCGGTCGTTGGCGGACAGACCTGCGGCGACCAACGATGGCAGCAGGATGTCTGTCTGTCCGAGTTCTTTGATGATCTGGGTTTTCATGACACATGCGCGAGATGAGATTTCTGTCTCGCCTGTATGCATCGCCGAGGCGGCGCGATCCTTGCGCTAGATCATTCTTAAAACTGTCATGTTCGATCGCCGTGCAACCCGGAAATGCCGCGGCGTGCGGCTTGAACCGGCCGCGCTCCGCCGTGGTTCCGGTATGCGTCAGCCCGGAATCCATCGGGCCGCCTGCGCTGACGGAGAGATGGATTCCGGGCTCGCGCTTTGGCGCCCCGGAATGACGGCGGAGAAATCTACGGCGGCGGCGGATTGGTCATCGGCTTGCGCTGGGCGAGCGCAGCCACGGTCGAGGTACCGATCGGGCCCTGCTCGTCATAGAGCCAGCATTCGCCGATCGCGATGCCGTCCGTGGCGTGGTGGTTGACGACCTCGAAGCCGATCCAGTTGGTCACCGGCAAACGATGCAGATAGATCGTGACGTCGCTGTTGATGTAGCCGAGCCCCTGGTCGCCGGCATTGGCGAAGGGGCTGGCGAAATCCGCGCCGGTCGCGACATGGACGAACGGCGTCATCTTCACGCCTGCGACGAGCTCGCGCACTTCGCTCATCCACAGCCGTCGGTCGCCGAGCGAGCCCATATGGCCGACGATCGGCCGCGTCTCCCATTTCCCGTTCATGCCGAGCCTCGGATCGGTCGGCTTCGGAATGTCTGATGGCGCCGGAACGTTCCAGTTCGGCGGCGACCATACATTGCCGGGTGCATTTTCCGTCCTGCGCAACAATTGGCAGGAGGCGCGCGCCATGCTGGTGCCGCCGGAGACAAACTCGGCCTCGATCATCTTGATGCGCATGCCGTCGCGCACGAGCTTGGTCGTCACCTCGATCGGTGTCGTGATGTTGGGCAGCCGGAACATATCGACCGTCAGCCGCGCAGGGACGAAATCGTCGGAGCCGTGACGCTCCTCGATGACGAAGGCGAGCAGGCCGATCACGACGCGGCCGTGCAGGGATTCCGGATTCCACGGTCCGTTCGCAACGGGTGTCGGCATGAAGCCGTCGCCGTGCCTGGTGAAGAAGGGCTGGTTTGTCATGGCGTGCGACCATGACGAGAATGGCGCGATGAAATCAAGACTCTTCACCCTCATGGTGAGGAGCCGCGTAGCGGCGTCTCGAACTATGAGGCCCGGTCTGTGGCCTCATCCTTCGAGACGCGCTGCGCGCTCCTCAGGATGAGGGGACAGAGCCGCGCGCCACTCCTGCTGTACGGTGACGTCAGGCTCGCCGCCGGCCCGCGACGCCAGCGCCGCGAACGCATCGCGCGTGATCAGTTGCGACAGCGCCCACACGGCGGCGCCGCGCACCAGCGGGTTCGCATCGTCGAGCAAACGCCGCGCTTCAGCGGCAAGGCTTGCATTGCCGGAGTTGCCGATCGCGATCAGCACATTGCGGATGAAGCGGTCGCGGCCGATGCGCTTGACCGGCGACTTCGTGAACAGCGCGCGGAAGGCGGCATCATCGAGCCGTGCCAGATCGGCGAGCGTGGGCGCCCGCAACGCATCGCGCGCGGCGAGCTTCTGCTCGCGCCCCGCTTGCGCGAACTTGTTCCACGGACACACCGCGAGGCAATCGTCGCAGCCATAGATGCGGTTGCCGATGCTCTTGCGGAATTCGTGCGGGATCGGGCCCTTGTTCTCGATCGTCAGATACGAGATGCAGCGCCGCGCATCGAGCTTGTAGGGCGCGGGAAACGCCGCGGTCGGGCAGATGTCCTGGCAGGCGCGGCAGCTGCCGCAATGATCGGCCTCGGCATCATCGCGCGGCAGCTCGGTCGCCGAATAGATCGCGCCGAGAAACAGCCACGAGCCGAATTCGCGTGACACGAGATTGGTGTGCTTGCCCTGCCAGCCGATGCCGGCTGCCTGGGCGAGCGGCTTCTCCATGACCGCGGCGGTGTCGACGAACACCTTCACCTCATCGCCGGTGATCGTGGCGAGCCAGCGCGCCAGTATCTTCAGCCGCTTCTTGATCACGTCGTGATAGTCGTCGCCCTGCGCATAGACCGAGATCGCGCCACGCGACCGGCGCGCGAGGATGTCGAGCGGGTCGTCGTCGGGCCCGTAATTGACGCCGAGCATGATGATCGAGCGCACGCCGCCCCACAGCACGCGCGGATCGGCGCGCCGCTCCGGATTGGCTGCGAGCCAATCCATATCGCCGTGGCCGCCGGAGCCGAGGAATTCGAGGAAATATTTCCCGGCCTCGCTGGTTGCGTCAGGCGCGGTGAAGCCGATGGCATCGAAGCCGAGCGCATGTGCCTCGCGCTGAAGCGCCGCCTTGAGATCGGAAGGGGAGGGCCTGACCGCCGGGTTCAGAAGTCGAGGTCCACATAGGTGCGCGACGCCGGCACCCCCGCCAGCCATTCGCTGAGCAGCGGGCGGAACGACGGGCGGGACTTCACCCGCGCGTACCACGACTTTGCCGCGTCGTCCTCGCTCCATGGCACGTCGCCCAGATAGTCGATCGCCGAGAGATGCGCCGCGGCGGCGAGATCCGCGTAGGTGAGGCGGTCGCCGGCGAGATAGTTCCGCGTCTTCGCCAGCCAGCCGATATAGCTCAGATGATAGCGCACATTGACCTTGGCGGCGCGCATGACGTCGGGGGCCGGCGGACCGCCGCCATTGTCCTCGCTCATGAAGCGCTTGTAGATCCGCTCGGTCACCAGCGGGTTGGAGGCTTCCTCGAAGAATTTCTCGTTGAACCACGCCATCAGCCGGCGCACCTCGACGCGCTCGGCCGTCGATGCCGGCAACAGCCGCCGATCGCCGGCGTCGAGGCCGTGTGCCTCGTCGACATATTCGGCGATCACAGGCGCACCCGGAATCGGCGGAAAGCCCTCGGCGATCAGCACCGGCGTGGTGGCCGCCGGATTGAGCGCCAGGAACGCCTCGCGCCGTTCCCACACCCGTTCCTCCACGAGGCGCAAATCGAGCCCATACTCGCCGAGCACGAGCCGAATGAAGCGCGAATGCGGACAGAACGGATGGTGATACAGCGTATACATGAAGCCCTTGGTAGTTTCTCGGCGCTTAAGAAATCATCAACCTGTGCGACCTGGACCTGTGCTTTGGCCAGACCAGTTCCGGTCGTCTCTATGTCGCGTCAGCACGCAAACCGGTAGCCATCCCCGCAGATGATGCGGGTCACAAAAACGCTATAGCTCAGCAAATCGGCCGGGTAACCCATTGTTTGACGATTTTTTGCGATTGCGGCCAATGTGCGAATAAGCGAGAAGAATCCCGTTTTCCACACAGGGTAGGCCACAACATGATGACGGATATGCTGCGGGCGGTGATTCTCGGCATCGTCGAGGGCGTCACGGAGTTCCTGCCCGTCTCCTCGACAGGCCACCTGCTGCTTGCGGAGCGCTTCTTCAATCTCGGCGAAGGCGATTTCTGGAAGAGCTTTGCGATCCTGATTCAGCTCGGCGCGATCCTCGCGATCCTCGCGCTCTATTTCGTCAAATTGTGGCGCGTCGCGCTCGGCATGTTCACCAATCCCGACGACCGCCGCTTCGTGATCGGCGTGCTGGTGGCGTTTTTGCCTGCCGTCGTGATCGGCCTAATCGCCGGCAAATACATCAAGGAGTTCCTGTTCAATCCGTGGGTGGTCTGCTTCACGCTGATCGTCGGCGGCGCCGTGCTGCTGTGGGTCGATCAGCTCGATCTCAAAATTTACGAGGACGATGCGACCCGATTCCCGCTGCTGATGTATTTCTGGATCGGCGTCGCGCAGTGCCTGGCGATGATTCCCGGCGTGTCGCGCTCGGGCGCCAGCATCGTGGCGGCGATGCTGCTCGGCGCCGACAAGCGCTCGGCGGCGGAGTTCTCGTTCTTCCTCGCGATCCCGACCATGGTGGGCGCGTTCGCCTATGATTTCTACAAGAACCGCGCCGACTTCACGACGGATAATCTCAGCGTCATCGCGGTCGGCTTCGTGGTGTCGTTCGTGGTCGCAATGATCGTGGTGAAGACGTTCCTCAACTACGTCACCCGCCACGGCTTCACCTTCTTCGCCTGGTGGCGCGTGATCGTCGGCACGCTCGGCCTGATCGCGCTGGCGATGGGACGGTAAGGAACAGCTCTCACCGCGTCAGCGGTCTTCACCTCTCCCGCTTGCGGGGGAGGTCGGATTGCATCGCAGATGCAATCCGGGTGGGGGCTCTCTCCACACCAAGAGAGTCGTTTTGCGGTGAAGCCGCCACCCCAACCCTCCCCCGCAAGCGGGAGAGGGGGCGCAGTCTTTCCGCGGTAACGCCTACGCGCTCTTCTTCTGGAACTGACCGGTGGCGCGGAAGCGCCAGAGATATTGCGGGGCGATCGCTTCCATCGAATCCGGCGAGATGCCGAGGCCTGCGAAGGTCAGGCCGGCGGCCTTGGCGGCGTCGGACACCACATTGTCCGAACGCAGCATCGCGACCTGGTCCGGCGTCAGCGTGAACGGCCCCGGCGCGAACTGCAGGAAGTACGACTGGAACTTGGCGAGGCCGAACGGCAGCGGCGCCAGCATGCGATCGCGCTGGGTGATCCTGAGAATGATCTCTATCACCTCGCGCATGGTCAGCACTTCCGGCCCGCCGAGTTCGTAAGCTGCGCCTGCCTTCGCCTTGCCGTCCACGGCATCGGCCACTGCGTCCGCGACGTCGCCGACATAGGCCGGCTGCACCTTGTTGACCCCGCCGCCGACCAGCGGCAGCACCGGCGACATCCGTGCCAGCGCCGCGAAGCGGTTGGTGAATTGATCCTCGGGCCCGAACAGCAGCGACGGCCGCATGATGGTGGCCTGTGGCAAGGCCGCCAGCACCGCCGCCTCGCCCTCCGCCTTGGCCCGGAAATAGCTCGAGGGCGAATCCGCGTCGGCCCCGATCGCCGAGACATGGACCATCCGCCCGCCGGCAGCGGCCGCCGCCTTGGCGATGGTCTCGGCGCCCTTCACCTGCACGGCATCGAAGCTCTGCCCGCCGCCCTCGGCCAGGATGCCGACCAGGTTGATGGCGATATGCGAATCACGCATCGCCGCCTCGACCGAGGCCGGGTAGCGCACATTGGCCTGGACGGCATGGATCTGCCCGACCCGGCCGAGCGGCTGCAGATGGCCGGCCAGTTCAGGCCGCCGCACCGCGACTCGGACGCGGTAATTACGCTTGCAGAGCGCCCGGACCACGTTCCGCCCCAGAAAACCCGATCCGCCGAAGACCGTGACGAGCGTGTCCAGGTTCGATGCCATGGGGTGATTCCTGTGGGATTCGAGAGCGATTGACGTGGGTTAACCGTCTGGCGATACGCCATCGGCTTTATCCTGTACAGGGTATTTGAATTTCCAATCGCGAATTTGACAAGCGCGCAACCGATCCTTACTAAGCCGCTCCACATGCCCAGGTGGCGGAATTGGTAGACGCGCTGGCTTCAGGTGCCAGTGGCTTAACGGCCGTGAAGGTTCGAGTCCTTTCCTGGGCACCACCCCTAACCCAAGTGGTTGAAATCGCTCGCGTTCGTAGGGCGGGCGAGGCGAAGCCGTAATCCGGCAAGAGCAGGGCGAGATGGTGATGATGCCGCCGCCCAGCCTCGCTGCATCGGCTCGGTTTCCGGCGCGCGGCCGTTTGCCCATTTCCCCATCAGGCAAAGGCGGACGTAGTCCCGTTCGATCCAAATGGAATGCATATAGCGTGCCTCTCCGACGACCTCGCCGACTTCGAGCTCGACCAGATCTCCTTTGAGATCGACGATCGGAAAATGGCGGCCGAGACACCTCGTGAAGAGTGTTCGCGTTCCCATGTCTTCCGGCAGCACATCCGGAATCGCCACGACTTCGACTCTGTCCCCGATTCCAGCACCTCTGGACGGTCTTTGAGACGAGCTTAGCGGCATCCTGCTCAGTTGACGCTCGCGATCGTTCTCCCGTGGGCCACTGCTCCGGTGCGCTGCAAATTTCGGGTTCTCCAGGGTTCGTCGCGCAAAGACTTCGCGCTTCGCCTTAGATGGCCCATCCGTCGGCGGGATAGGCGATTGTCTCCGCGGGCATGATCGCCGTACCGAGCCCGTTGCAGAATCGGCTGGAATAAAAGGCGAGCGGGGAACCGTCTCGCTGCCGGCACCAGCGGACCTCGCCAATGAACAGCGTGTGGTCGGCGACGTCGATTGACCGGACCACGTCGCAAGCGAACTGGGCGATCGCTTGCTGCAGGACGGGAAACGCTTCCCGTTTGACCAGCAATGGCGAGCCTTCGGCCCGCGGTCTGCCGGAGAAGTGCGCGCAGAGTGCGAGATCTTCCGCGTGAAGGACATTCACGGCGTAACGCTTCGAATCGATGATCGCCTGCCAGGTCCGCCCTCGCATCACCGACACCAGCACGGTCGGCGGTTTGGTGGAGACGGTTGTGAAGCTGTTGGCCGTCATGCCGACCGGGATGCCGTCGCGGTCGATGCTCGCCACGACCGTCACGCCTGTGGAGAATCGCGCAGCGGCCGCCCGGAAGCTCGCCGGATCGGGATGCGGGTTCATCGATGGCGCTCCATGGCGAAACGGCAAGTGGTCGCGCCTTTCGGCCTGTGGCTCGAGAGATGGTTTGTCGGCAGGCGGCCGCGGCCTGGCGCAAGTGGACCGTACGGCCGGCTCGCGATCATTGGTGCGTCAGGCGGCGAGCGGCGCGCGCCTGTCGATCCAAGCGTGGATGCGCTTGTCGGTCGCGACACGATCCCACTGGCGTTCCGGGTAGTTGAAATTATCGGTGAACTCGTCGCAGAGCTCTCGGTCCTGCGCCATGGTGAGGATCAGCCGACCCATCGCCTCGGACGGCGGCCGCAGCATCAGATTCGTCCAGCGCGCAGCCGCGAACACCCGATTTTCGCGGGCACGATCCACCTCCTCAACGAAGCGAGCGTCGAAGGCCACCGTTTCCACGATCGCCTTGCCGAGTTCGAAGGCGGCGTAGGAGGCGATGTTGGCGCCTTGGCCCATCAACGGGTCGACCACTGAATGTACGTCGCCCAGCGCGACGGCGAATTTCTCGCCATCGAAGGCGACCGACGATTGCCGCACGGTCGGCACCACTGCGCCTTGCAGCAGGTCGAGCGGCTGGGCCAGCCCGAAGCGATGGGTGTCGATCCGGTTGTAGGTGTGCGGATGATGCTTTTCCAGCTTGTCGAGAATTGTCTGGCGGAAGGCTGCAGGGTCCGCGTCGTAGCTCAGCGAGACCAGCTCGGCCATGTCGCCGCCGGGAATGTTCTCCATCAGGAGCGCGGTCTTCATGCCGTCGAATGACAGCGTCGGAATGACGATCATCTCGCCATGTCCGGGCGACACCGAGAGCGTGACACCGCGCGGGTCGTCACCGTCCGGGCTGCCGTGATCGACGCCGTCATAGAGGCCCACGCAGAGCAGGCGCTGTGGCTGGCTGTAGGGGGACAACTCCGGCCGATGGGTGAACATTCGCCCGAGCGCACCCTTGCCGGTCGACACGACGAGAAGGTCAAAGCGTGAAACCAGAGCCGGGATGTCGTCGTCTTGGATGCTGGCATATTCGATGCTGCCGCCGCGATCCTCGAAATCCTTCATCAGCGCGGGCAGGTACATGCGGTAATCCACTGCCCGGCTCGGCTTCTTGAACGTGCCGCGAAACAGCAGCCCGTTGCCTGGGAAGTTAAAGAAATGGTCGTGGTGGTGGTAGATCGTGGCCGCGTCATCCCAATGGTTCACGCCTAGCTCGTTCTCGCGCGCGATGGTGACGCTGTGATGGGCGACCGTGTTCATCAGCCGTGCCGAGGCGTACTGCTCCGGAGTGCGGTCGGTCAGCACCGTCGCCTGGATTCCATGCTGTTGCAGATAAAGAGCCAGATGCAGGCCGCCGATCCCGGCGCCGACGATCCCGATCGATTTGTTCATTGGTGATCCTCCCTGGTTGCCGAGAGGCTAGACCGGATCGACTGCGTTCATGTAGGGAATGATAAGAATATTACAAATTCCTGGCAGGAATGCATGGATCGGATCGATGCGCTGCAAACCTTCATTCGGGTGATGGAGGCCGGCAGCTTCAGCCAAGCCGCGAGCGATCTGGGCCTCGGACAGCCGGCCATCAGCAAGCGCGTGGCGCTGCTGGAGGCAGAGTTCGGCTGCCGGCTGTTTGTCCGCACCACGCGCAAGGTTCGTCCGACGCCGGAGGCCGATCGCGTGCTCAAGCTCGCCAAGGATATCGTCGCGCTGTTGGAAAGTGCCAGTACGCCGGCGCAGAGCCGGGTTCGCAGTCCGTCGGGGACCTTGCGGATCACCGTGCCGACCTCGTTCGGTCGCTATTTTTTCCGCGGCATCTTCGCAGAATATCTTCACCGCTATCCCGACGTGCGGCTCGATGTGAGCTTCACCGAGCAGTTCGTAGACCTGGTGGAGACCGGGACGGAGCTGGCAATTCGGATCGGAATGCTGAACTCCAGCTCGCTGGTGGCGCGGCGCGTCGGCACCATCAAGCGCCTCCTGGTGGCGGCCCCTTCACTGCTCGCACGGCATCAGGCCCCGCTCCTCCCCGACCATCTGCGCCGCATGCCGAGCATAACGTATTCGCGCTTGTCGCCGCGGAACCAGTGGACGTTCGAAGCCGAGACCGGCCGCCATGTGGTCGAGATCGCGTCGTCCATGAACTGCGACGACGCCGACGTGATGACGCTCGCGACGGTCGAGGGGCTCGGCGTCGCGGTGCTACCAAGCTGGTGCGCCGTCGAACACATCGCCGCAGGCCGGCTTGTTCATTTGCTGCCGGATTATGCGGTGCCATCGCTACCGATGCATCTCGTCTATCCTGACCCGCATTGGATGTCGCACCGCGCGAGACTATTCCGCGATCTGATCATTGAGCGTGCCGACATGTTTGCGATTGGCTGAGCACGTCGGCCGATGCTTGGAATTTGGGAACGCTGGCGCCCGCCCTCACACGATCCGCCGGCCCGCGCGGCGGGCGATCGGCTTCTGCACAAAATACATTGCGATCATCGAAATGATGGTGGTTGCGACGACGATATAGCCCAGCCGGTCGAAATGCAGCAGCGAACCGTCGGGATTCTCCGCGATGATCGCCGCCGCAAAGACCGAGCCCAACCCGCCCGACAGCTGCTGCACGGATGCCGAGACCGCACTGAACGATCCGCGCTGGCTGGCGTCGGGGATTGCCGACATCAGCGCCTGGGACGGGATCATGCGCGAGAAGATGCCGATGAACATCAGCACATTGACCACGATCGCGGTCAGCAGCGAGACGTGGCCGAGATTGGTGTAGATCAGCACCATGATCACGGTCACCACGCAGCCGAATGCGAAGGTCGGATATTTGCCGAACGCATCGCTGGCGCGGCCGACCAGCGGCCCGATGATGATGCTGAACAGGCCCGAGACGAGATAGATCGTCGGCAGGTGGACGATGTCGATGCCGAGATTGTGCACGGTGAAGGCGCTGCCGAACGGCATCAGCATGAAGCCGCCGGTCGCGAGCAGCGTGGTCACCAGGAAGGCCAGCGTGTAGCGCGGCTGGCCCACGGTTGCGATCAGATGGCGGAACGGATTGCTCTCGTGCTGCAATTTGAGATGGGCATCGACCGGCTGCATCGCGATCGCAATCGCCGCGATCGCCGCAATCGACAGGCCGACGATGGCCACGAAGCAGACGTGCCAGTTCCAGTGATTGGCCAGAAACAGCCCGGCGGGGACGCCGAGCACCTGGCTCGCGGCGAACGCCGTCTGCAGGACGCCCATGGCGCGGCCGCGCTGTTGCAGCGGGAACAGGTCGGTGACGATGGCAAGCACGACGGAGCCGATCACCCCGCCGAAAATGCCGGTCACGATGCGGCCGAGCAGCAGCACATGGAAATTCTGCGCCACCGCGCAAAGCACGGTGCCGAGCATGAAGCCGACATAGAAGAACAGCAGCAGCCGCTTGCGGTCGAAGCGATCGGCAAAGCCGGCGGCGAGGACGCCGGAAATGCCGGCCGCGAACGCGTAGGCCGAGACGCCGAATTGCCCGGCCGTGATGCTCAGCGACGGCATCAGGATGGCGCCGAGTGGCGACATGATGATGAAATCGAGGATCAGCGTGAATTGCGTGAAGGCCAGCAGCGCGATCAGGAACGATTGATAGCGCGAAAAGCCGCGCTCCTGCTGGTCGTCGTCGATCGGCGCGGCGATGGTCTGGTCGGACATAAGGCTCATTTCATTGGGAGGCGGGTTCGGGCTGGCAACAGATAGGGTGGGCGCGGGACGATTTCATGGGGCGCGGGGGCAACAGTTCCATCGAAATCGAAAGCGCGCGGGCAATGGCCTGGTGGTGCGCCTCACGCCGAGGTCGGCAAGGGATGCGGAGAGCGGGACGTCCGGCACCCAACGGCAATTGTTTCCGGTTGTATCGACTAATAACTGCAACGGGTGAATGCTGTACTTCACAACCTCGAAAGTCTACGCACATCAAGGATGTGAATCATGTTGATGCATCTCATGGTTACGTCTGTGGCGACCGCGCAACAGGTCGCTGCAAATCGTTTCAAGCTTGAACGGAGCCTGTTCTCCAACACCGCCGGATCGTCGTTCACCGCACGCATCGAGAACCTCGCCGGCGGCAAGATCATCAGCCAGGCGGGACCCGCAATCCGCGGTACCGGCACCTTCGCCAACACCTTCATCAACAGCGGTTCGCTGACGCTGCAGACGTCGCTGACCGGTAGTGTGTCGATCGCGGCCGGCACCAGCCTGCTGGCGGGCAACGGCGCCAATCCGTCGATCACGCCGTTTCCGGGCGGCCCGCCGATCACCGTCACCAATGCCGGCGCCACCGCCGCGAACAGCCTGACGATCGCGGGCAACTATGTCGGCAATGGCGGCGGTCTCTATCTGCGCACCGTGCTCGGCGGCGACGGGTCGCCGTCGGATCGGCTCGTCATCTCCGGCGGCAATGCGTCCGGCTCGACCGCGGTGACCGTCACCAATGCCGGCGGCGCGGGCGCATTGACCACCGCCGACGGCATCATGGTGGTGCAGACCGTCAACGGCGGCACCACGGCTGCGGGCGCATTCGGCCTCTCCAACGCCGTCGTGGCGGGCGCGCACGAATATCTGCTGTTCCGCGGCGGCGTTTCCGCCGGCAGCGCCAACAACTGGTATCTGCGCTCGACATTGTTGCCCGGCACGGCGTCGCCTGCGCCGCCGGCTGCGCCTGCACCTGCGCCGCCTTCATCGCCCAACGTGGTGCCGCCGCCTCCGGGGCTGCCCGCGGAGGATCTGTCGTCGCTGACGCCGCCGCCGGCAGGCGCCGCGCCGGTCCAGCTCTACCGCGAAGAGGTGTCGGTCTACTCGGCGTTGCCGCAGGTGGCGCAAAAGCTCGGGCTGGCGACGCTCGGCACCTTCCATCAGCGCCAGGGCGATCAGGCCTTGCTGACCAGCGGCGGCGAACAGCCGGCGGCGTGGGCGCGTGCTTATGGCTCGCACAGCTCGCAGAGCTGGGCCGGCACGGTCAGCCCCGCCTTCGACGGCACCATGGCGGGCGTGCAGGTCGGCGTCGACATCCTGCGCTTCCAGTCCGCGCCCGAGCATCATGATCGCGCCGGCTTCTTCTATGCGTATGGCTGGGCCAGCGGCAACATCAACGGCTTCGCGCTCGGCCTGAACGACATCCGCACCGGCTCGCTCTCGATCGACAGCCAGAATATCGGCGGCTACTGGACCCATGTCGGCCCGTCGGGCTGGTATGTCGACGCCGTGCTGATGGGCAGCTTCTACGGCGCAAGCCCGCAGTCGGATCGTCAGGTCGGCGCGCGGGTGTCGGGCACCGGCGTCGCTGCATCGCTGGAAGCCGGCGCACCGATCCCGCTCAACAGCTTTCTCGCGATCGAGCCGCAGGCGCAGCTGATCTGGCAACGGCAGTCGTTCGACAGCTTCGACGACATGTTCTCGAGCGTCGCGCTCGGCAGTGCCGATACGCTGACCGCGCGGCTCGGCGTGCGCATTCCGGCAACCTTCGTCGTCGGCACGGCCGAACTGCGTCCCTATCTCGAGGCCAATCTCTGGCACACCGCCGCGAATGACCGCAGCATCGCGTTTGCGACGACGGACCTGATCGGCGTGCAAAGCCGCGGCACCGCCGTCGAGATCGGTGCCGGCGTCTCCGCGCAGCTCAATCGCACGATCAGCGCCTATGCGAGCGCGGGCTACACGACCTCGGTGGACAGCCTCCATCGCGAGGATATCACCGGCCGCTTCGGCCTGCGCGTCAGCTGGCAGTGATGGCGCGCCCTCGCGGGGGCGTGCGGCGGCGATAGCAACCCATTGTCTCCGCTGCACAATGGCGGTACACCCTGAACTATCTGTGCCGGAACAATTGAGGATTCCCGCTGCCCGTGTCCGGTCCTGACCGGCCCCGATGCCGGTGCGATCCGAAGACTGGCGCATGCTCGCCTGTCGGCGGATTGGACGGTAGTTTATTCCGACGGCGATTCGACGAGGTTTTTGACAGCATGACCATCCGCCTGCATCGCGGCGACTTGCCCGATCTGTCCCGCTACACCGACTCGGTGGCGATCGACACCGAGACCATGGGATTGCATCCGCACCGTGACCGGCTCTGCGTGGTGCAGATGTCGAACGGCGACGGCACCGCCGACGTGATCCAGATTCCGAAGGGCCACACCGATTCGCCGAACCTGAAGGCGCTGCTCGCCAATCCCAAGATCACCAAGATCTTCCATTTCGCACGGTTCGACGTCGCGGTGCTCTACAACACGTTCGGCGTGATGCCGACGCCAGTCTATTGCACCAAGATCGCCTCGCGCCTGTCGCGCACCTACACCGATCGCCACGGCCTCAAGGATCTGGTGCGCGAGGTGCTGAACGTGGAATTGTCGAAGCAGCAGCAGTCGAGCGACTGGGGTGCGCAAAGCCTCAGCGAGGCCCAACTCGCCTACGCCGCTTCCGACGTGCTGCATCTGCATGCGCTGCGCGACAAGCTGAATGTCATGCTCGCGCGCGAGGGACGGACAGATCTCGCCCAGGCCTGCTTCGACTTCCTCCCCACCCGCGCCAGGCTCGATCTCGACGGCTGGGAGGCCGAGGACATTTTCGCCCATTCATGATGCGCGCCGAATTCGTCGCGGCCGGGGGTAGTTCCGCCCCGTTTCGGCCAAACTGTTCACGCGTGGTCCGGTGCGGGGGCGCGAGGCGAGGTCCGGGCTGCATATTTGGGCGGCTCCGGCTAGAATAGGGGCAGTTTCGCGCCTCTGGAGCTCAGGTGAATTCGGTTCAGAATCCAGCCCAGAATCCAGCCTATGTCACGGGCCTCGAGGCGCGCTTTGCCGCCGCCGCGCGGCACAGCCGCATGGTGCGGATCCTGCGCGTCGCGGTGCCGGCGATGGTCGGGCTGGCGATGGCCGTGATCATCTACATCGCGCTGTTCAATCCGTTCCACGACCTGATCCCCAAGCTGCCGCTCGAGATGGATAACCTCGTCGTGTCCGGCACCAAGATCACGATGGAAGCGCCGCATATCGCCGGCTTCTCCAACGACGGACGGCCTTACGAAATGTGGGCCAAGGCGGCGATCCAGGACGTCACCGATCCCGACCATGTCGAGCTGAAGACGATCCGCGCCAAGGTGGCGCAACAGGATCAGTCGACGGTGACGATGGATGCGCGCACCGGCTTCTTCGACAACAAGAAGCAGCTGCTCGACTTGCGCCAGGACATCTTCCTGCAGTCGTCCACCGGCTATGAGGCCAGGCTGACGCAGGCCTTCGTCGACATCAACAAGGGCAACGTGTCGTCGGACGAGCATGTCGACGTCAAGCTGCTCGACGGCACGCTGACCGCCGACAGGCTCCGGATCTACAACAGCGGCGAGCTGGTGCGGTTCGAAGGCAATGTCGTGATGAATCTCGACAAGCTCGGCGACAACAATGCCGCCCCGCCGGCCGAGCCCGCTCCACCGCCGCCGCCGTCACCGAAGCCACGCAAATCCGCCAACACGAAATGATTTTGATGATGAGACGTTTTCAGCACGGCATGGCAATTGCGGCGTTCCTGTTCGCGCTTCTCGCCGCAAGTGCTGCGTTCGCGCAGGGCTCGATGAGCGGCGTGCCCAACGCCATGCAGGGCTTCTCGCAGAACCGCGATCAGCCGATCCAGATCGAGGCCGCCTCGCTCGAAATGCGCGACAAGAAAAAGGAGGCGACCTTCGCCGGCAATGTGAAGGTCGTGCAGGGCGACACCACCATGACGTCGAAGACGCTGGTCGTGTTCTACGAGGATAAATCGACCCAGGCGCCGGCGCCCGCCCCGACCGGCACCAAGGGGGCAGCCGCCAAGGGCGCCGCGCCGATGCAGTCGGCAACCCCGGGCCCCGGCGGCGCCTCCTCGATCAAGCGCTTGGAGGCGAAGGGCAATGTCGTCGTGACCCAGAAGGACCAGGTCGTCACCGGCGAGACCGCGATCTTCGACACCAAGACCAATCTGATCACGATGCTCGGCGGCGGCGGCAGCCAGGTGGTGCTGACCCAGTGCCAGAATGTGCTGCGCGGCGACCGTCTTTTGGTCGACATGACCACCGGCGTCTCGCGCGTCGAAGCCGACAATGGCAAGGTGCAGGGCCTGTTCATCCAGTCGCCGGGCGGACAAAGCGGCAAGTGCGGCACGCCGGCCGCCCCCGGCTCAGCCCCGGCCCCGTCGCCGCTGCAGCTGATTCCGGGCAGCAAGTCCAAGTAAGGCTCACGTAAGGTCAAGCAGAATCAATTAGTTAGATAATATTCTGCGGCCGCGAGGTTGAAGCGGGCGGGGCGAGACTGTATCTACTGCAGCGGCCCGGCCGAACAATGCGCCTCGAGGGGGAATTATGTCGGCCGGGACAGGGGCATCCATTCATTCAAGGCGCGGGTGATCGCGCTTTGCCGTGTTGTTCGAGCATGATCTCCGCGCAAACGCGTCCGCTTTTGTCGCGCGGGAAGGCCGGTATTCAGAGTTCCGGCTCATGCTTGCGGCGTCGCATGCGAATCGATCGATGCGCAGGCAGGGTCGCGGGATCACCGTGAAAGGCTGAAGCGAAGCGGGGATGGTGGATTTTCTCGGCATGTTCCGGCGGCGCTCTGCGAAACGCAGTACCGGATTTGCGCGCTCGCATGACGACATCACGGCGCTCGGGGACCAGTTCGGCGAGATGCTGACGTCTCCGGTGCGTGATGCGCCGCCGATGGCGCGCGCCGCGTCGGCTCCCGGCGTCGAGCTGCCGCGATCCCAACCGGCAGCAGCGCCCGCACCGGCGCGTGCGAGGCCGGCCAGGAGCAGCGCGCCCGCCGCGCCGCAGCTGATCAAGCGGCCGGGTTATCTGGCTGTGCATAGCGTGGAAAAGAGTTTTGGCAGCCGGCAGGTCGTGCGCGGCGTCAGCATCTATGTGCGGCGTGGCGAGGCGGTCGGCCTGCTGGGGCCCAACGGCGCCGGCAAGACCACCGTGTTCTACATGATCACCGGGCTGATCAAGGCCGATCGCGGCGCCATCGAGCTCGATGGCCACGACGTCACCAAGCTGCCGATGTATCAGCGCGCGCGCCTTGGCATCGGCTATCTGCCGCAGGAAGCCTCGATCTTCCGCGGCCTGTCGGTCGAGCAGAACATCCGCGCCGTGCTCGAGGTCGTCGAGCCCTCGAAGAAGAAGCGCGAGCACGAGCTGGACTCGCTGCTCGACGAGTTCAACATCACGCGGCTGCGCAAGAGCCCGTCGATCGCGTTGTCCGGCGGCGAGCGCCGCCGCGTCGAGATTGCGCGCGCGCTGGCGACGCGCCCCAATTACATGCTGCTCGACGAGCCGTTCGCCGGCATCGACCCGATCGCGGTCGGCGACATCCAGGACCTCGTCCGCCATCTCACCAACCGCGGCATCGGCGTGCTCATCACCGACCATAACGTCCGCGAGACGCTCGGCCTGACCGACCGCGCCTATATCGTCTATGCCGGTGAAATCTTGACTGAGGGCAGCCCGGAGGAGATCGTTAATGATCCCGATGTCCGTCGGCTTTACCTTGGCGAGGAATTCCGCCTCTAGCGCTATTTTCCGATCCGTCAAGCCGTGTACAAGGGCTTCGGACTAATATAAGCAAGAATCGAGCCAACTTTTAAGGTCGATCTTGTCTCCATGGCGCTGACGCAAAGACTAGAGTTCCGCCAGTCGCAGTCGCTGGTGATGACGCCGCAGCTGATGCAGGCGATCAAGCTGCTGCAACTGTCGAACCTGGATCTGTCGGCCTTTGTCGAGGAAGAGCTGGAGCGCAATCCGCTGCTGGAGCGGGCCGCCGACGGACCGGAGCCGCCGGTGGCGGGCGAGCCGGCCAGGGAGCGGCCGGACTACGGCGATTCCGATGGTTCCAGCAGCTATGGGGACGATGGCGACGCCTCCGACATGGCCGCAGGCCCAGGCGGCGAGGCCGCCTTCGAGCCCGGCCAGGAGGAATGGCTGAACCGCGATCTCGGCAGCCGCGCCGAGATCGAGCAGACGCTCGATACGCGCCTCGACAACGTATTTTCCGAGGAGCCGGCGGAAGCGGCGGCGCGCGCCGCTCAGGATGCACCGCCATCGGTCTACACCGAATGGGGCGGCGGCGCCTCCAGCGACGACGAGTACAATCTCGAAGCTTTCGTGGCCGCCGAGCTGACGCTTGCGGACCACCTCGCCGAACAACTCGCGGTGGCGTTCTCGGCGCCGGCGCAGCGCATGATCGGGCAGTATCTGATTGACCTGGTTGACGACGCCGGCTACCTGCCGGCCGATCTCGGCCAGGCCGCCGAGCGGCTCGGTGCGTCGCAGCAAGCGGTCGACGAGGTCGTCGCGGTGCTGCAGAAATTCGACCCGCCCGGCGTATGCGCGCGAAACCTGAGCGAATGCCTCGCGATCCAGCTGCGCGAGCTCGATCGCTACGATCCGGCGATGCAGGCGCTGGTCGAGCATCTCGACCTGCTCGCCAAGCGCGACATCGCGGCCTTGCGAAAGCTCTGCGGCGTCGACGACGAAGACATCACCGACATGATCGCCGAGATCCGCCGGCTCGACCCGAAGCCCGGACTGAAGTTCGGCACCGCGCGGACGCAAACCATGGTGCCTGACGTCTACGTGCGTCCGGGTCCCGACGGCGGCTGGCATGTCGAGCTCAACAGCGACACTCTGCCGCGCGTGCTGGTCAACCAGACCTATTACGCTGAGCTGTCGAAGACGATCCGCAAGGACGGTGACAAGTCGTACTTCACCGACTGCCTGCAGAATGCGACCTGGCTGGTCCGCGCGCTCGATCAGCGCGCCCGCACCATCCTGAAGGTCGCGACCGAAATCGTCCGCCAGCAGGATGGCTTCTTCACTTATGGCGTCGCGCATTTGCGGCCGCTCAATCTGAAGGCGGTCGCGGACGCGATCCAGATGCATGAATCGACGGTGTCGCGCGTCACCGCCAACAAATACATGGCGACCAATCGCGGCAGTTTTGAATTGAAGTATTTTTTCACCGCCTCGATCGCGTCGGCCGACGGCGGCGAGGCGCATTCGGCCGAAGCGGTGCGTCACCACATCAAGCAATTGATCGACGGCGAGGCGCCGTCGGCGATCCTGTCCGACGACACGATCGTGGAACGTTTGCGCGCCTCGGGCATTGATATCGCCCGCCGCACCGTCGCGAAGTACCGCGAGGCGATGCGGATACCATCCTCGGTGCAGCGACGCCGTGACAAACAGAGCATGCTCGGTAATGCCCTTTCGGCCCCTGCCTCCTCGTCCGACCGGTCGCGCGATACAGCCTCCGTTTAGGTTACTTCTTGAGCGTGACCCCGTCCGGGTAGGGACTGGGCCATGCGCTCGTTGCGTTCGCGCCAAATCGGGATAGTCTCAATCTTTCCAGGTCGAGCGTCGTCCAGAAGGGGAGGTAACCGGAAGCCCAGCAAGCATCATGCTCCTGCAAGAGTGATCGAGGCATCCAGCAATTGAGGCATCAAATGACCCTTCGAATCTCGGGAAAGAGCATCAGCATCGGCGAGGCGCTTCGCGCGCGCGTCAGCGAGCGCACCGACGAGGTCCTGCGAAAGTATTTTGATGGCAACTATTCGGGTCACATCACGCTGAGCAAGGATGGCTTCGGCTTCCGAACCGATTGCGCGCTGCATCTGGATTCCGGCATCACGCTGGAAGCCGAATCCAATGCCGCCGACGCCTATGCCAGTGCGGACGCCGCGCTCTTGATGATCGAGAAGCGCCTGCGCCGCTACAAGAGCCGGCTCAAGGATCGCTCCGCCCGCAAGACCTACGCCGCGACTGCCGCGCTTGCCGAATTGAACGGCGTCGGGCTCGACGCGCCGAGCTACGTCATCGAGGCGCCCGAGAACGAGGACGAGGTCACCGAATACAGCCCGGTGATCATTGCCGAGGCAACCACCGCGCTGAAGCGGCTGTCGGTCAGCGAAGCCGTGATGGAGCTCGATCTGACGGGCGCCTCCTGCCTGGTGTTCCAGCATGGCGGCAGCGGCCGGTTGAACATCATTTACCGCCGTACGGATGGCAATGTCGGCTGGGTCGATCCGCCGGCGGTGAGCCCTTGAGGATAGTTGGCAGATGGCATTGACGTCCGAAGCCAGCCCTGCTTATGGTCCGCCGCCTCCAGGAACAAGGGGGGCGGAACAGGGTTCGCAGGTGTTGGCACCGCCGATACGTTGGAGTAGAAGCCCTGCCAACCGGACCCGGGCTAAGCCCGCATCCCACCTCATCTTCTTGACGCCGCCGCTGTAAAGCCTATTTCGCAACCTGACGGTCATTCACCTCGGAACGTCCCAATGCCGATTACCGATTTGGTCGCACCCGAGGCGATTCTCCCGGCTTTAAAAGTCATCAGCAAGAAGCAGGCGCTGCAGGAACTCGCTGCGCGTGCCTCCGCTCTGACCGGGCAGAACGAACGCGCCATCTTTGAGGTGCTGCTGCAGCGCGAGAAGCTCGGCACCACGGCGGTCGGCTACGGCGTCGCCATTCCGCACGGCAAGCTGCCCAAGCTGGAGAAGCTGTTCGGCTTCTTCGCCCGCCTCGAGCGCCCGATCGATTTCGAGGCGATGGACGGCCAACCGGTCGACCTGATCTTCCTGTTGCTCGCCCCGGAGGGCGCCGGCGCCGACCACCTCAAGGCGCTGGCGCGGATCGCCCGACTGCTGCGCGACCAGGACGTCGCCAAGAAGCTGCGTGCCTCGCGCGACGCCCAGGCGATCTACTCGGTGCTCGCGCTGCCGCCGGCGAGCGCGGCGTAAGGCCGCCTGCCGCACGATTTTGCGGGCGCTTGGCTGCCCGTGGTATAGTTCGTCTATGATGCGAACCGAAGCCCTCAGGAAGCTCCCTGACCAGGCTGATGCCGTCAAGGCACTCGGGGCGACTTCGCTGTATCTATTTGGTTCGACGGTGCGCGACGAAGCGCACGCCGAGAGCGATATTGATCTTTTCGTCGACTACGATCCTCGCGGCCGGTTCAATGCGCTCGACCTGGTTGCGACCAAGCGACTGCTCGAAGAGAGTCTCGGCGTCGAAGTCGATCTCACCACCCGGAAAGGACTTCATCCACTAATTCGAGAGCGGATCGAGGCGGAGGCAATGCGGGTTTTCTGAATGATCGTGCGCTCCCCCCTTGCTTCGCATCCACGACATGCTCGAAAGCATCGATGGCATCGAAAGGGCACTGACGGGAAAGTCCATCCGCGACTACGAGCGCTCGTGGCTGCTGCGCTCCGCAATAGAACGCTGAATCGAGGTCATTTCGGAAGCGAGCCGCCATCTTGGCAGCGAGTTGAAGGCTCAGCACAAGAATGTCCGCTGGAAAGACATTGCGGGCATAGGCAACATCTTGCGGCATGATTACCAGCGCGTTGACGCCACGATCATCTGGAATGCGGTCAACGATGATCTACCACCGCTGAAGGCCGCGCTGTTGGCGCTCAAGGCTTCGCTGCAGTAGCGCAGCCTAACCGTACGTACGGTCGCACGAACTTCATCAAGCTGAATCGATCGTCCGTTTGTGCGGGCCGACCAGTCGCAATTCTCTCAGCAGATCGTCGGCAGCAGACGGCGGACTTCGTCGAGCAGATCTGGAACGGCTTTCTCGTCATTGGCGAGATGCCGGAGCAGCGCGCTCTGGAACAGGCCGTCGAACAGCGCATAGAGCGCGGCCGGAGACGAAGCCGGCCGCTTGTTGCCGAGCTCGGCGTAGCGCGTGGCGATGCGCCAGATCATCGCTTCCAGGCTCTTGTCGATCTCGAGCACGTCCTTGCGGAACGCGGGCTCGAACATTGCCTGTGAGCGCAGATCGTACCAGAGCCGATGCATGCGCGCTTCGTTCTCGAGCGTGGCTGCGAGCTTGGCGAGGAAGCCTTCGGTCAATTCGTCGCGGCTGCGTGCTGTCGTCACCACCTCGTCATAGCGCGTCACGCATTTCGCCTTGTAGTGGCGGACGCAGCAGCAGATCAGGTCGAGCTTGTCGCTGAAGTAGTAGTGAAACACGCCATGCGTGAATGCGGAGTTCTGCGCGATCTCGCGCAGGCTGGTGCGCGCGAAGCCGAGCTCGCCAAGCGTTTCCAGCGCGGCCTCCGCGAGCTCGACGCGCCGCGCGTTGAACTTCTCGTCGCGCAGCGCCTCGGCCGCCACAGCCACGCGTTGGGCCGCCCCTGTCGCTTGCCGCGCCATTCCGTGCCCTTCCTCTGCTTCTTCCCTCGAGCGACTATACCGCGGCGACCGCGGCGCGCTCCATCTCTTCACAACCACCCTCTTGGACACTTGTCAAATTGAGACTTGACAAGTGTCAAGTTCCTGGACGAGGGTTGGGACAATAATTTGGACAACCGTCAAGACGGCTGACCAATCGACAAACCAGGAGGAAATGCACCGCCGGGGCGCGCCAACGCTGCGCTCTGCCGACGCCGGCCGCGACCATCAATGCGTTTCAAATGCGCAGGCCCGGCCCACGCTGCCTCAGCACCACCATCAATCGGCAAGCAAAGGGAGGACTACGTCATGAGTGGGAAGAGCCTTGAAGGCAGGAAAGCCCTGGTCACCGGCGGCGCCCGGGGGATCGGCGCGGCGATCGCGCAGGCACTGGCGCGGTCCGGCGCCGCGGTCATGATCGGCGATATTCTCGACGATGCCGGCAAGGCCAGCGCTGCCGAGATCGCCAAGGCCGGGGTGAAGACCGGCTTCGTCAAGCTCGACGTCACTGACGATGCGCAATGGGAACGGGCCGCCGCAGCGACGGTCGAAACCCTCGGCGGCTTCGACATCCTGATCAACAATGCCGGCATCGAGATCACCTCGCTGGTCGCCGACATCAAGGCCGAGGACGCGCGCCGCATGTGCGACGTCAACATCGTCGGCACCGTGCTCGGCATGAAGCACGCCTTCCGTGCGATGCGGCCGGGCGGCGCCGCCGGCAAGGGCGGCGCGGTCGTCAACATCGCTTCGGTCGCGGCGACGATCGCCTTTCCGAGCATCGCGGTCTATTCCGGCACCAAATCCGCGGTCGACCGCATGACGCGCGTCGGCGCGATGGAAGCAGGCAAGCTGGGCTACGGCGTGCGCGTCAACTGCATCTATCCCGGCCTGATCCCGACCGACATGGGCCTGCAACTCGCCAATGACATCGTGAAGATCGGTCTCGCGCCCGACGTCAACGCCGCGGTCGGTTCGGTGGTGGAGCAGACGCCGCTCGGCAAGCTCGCGGAGGTCTCCGATATCGCCGACGCCGCCGTGTTCCTGTGCTCGAACGATGCGCGCTTCATCACCGGCATCGGCCTGCCGGTCGACGGCGGCATGGGCATGTAGCGACAAGGCTGACAACAAGCATTTCGGAGGATCGCAATGAGCGAGAAGAAGCCCGTCATCGTCTATGGCGCTTCCGGCTACACCGGCCGGCTGGTCTGCGAATATCTGCGCGAGTACAACATTCCCTTCATCGCCGCCGGCCGCAGCGCCGAGAAGCTCAACGCCGCGATGAAGTCGAACGTAGCCGGCATCGAGACCGCCGACTATGAGGTGGTGTCGGTGCCGCACACCGTGGCCGCGCTGACTGAATTGTTCAAGGGCGCCTCGGTGGTGCTCAACACCGTGGGTCCCTTCGCCAAGTTCGGCGGCGAGGTGGTGCAGGCCTGCCTGGCCGCCAGGTGCCACTACACCGACACAACCGGCGAGCAGGACTGGCTGATCACGCTCGAGCAGGAGTTTGGTGCGAAGTTCGCCAATGCCGACCTGTTGCTGGCGCCGGGCATCGCGCAGATGTACACCACCGGCGAGATTGCCGCGCAGCTGTGCCTTGAGACGCCCGGCCTCGACACGCTCGATATCGCTGTGTTCTGGGGCGGGAGCCCGACCATCGCCTCGACACAGACCATCCTCGTCAACGCCGCGATGGCCAAGGCGTACTATCTGGAGCAGAACAAGTACGTCGAGCATCAGCCCGATGCCGGCCTTTACAACCTCGCCATCCCCGGCCAGCACGAGCTGGCGCTGGCGCTGCCGTGGGGCGGCACCTCGCACCCGGTGTGGTTCAAGCAAGATCCGCGCGTGGCCAATGTGAAGGTGCTGGGCGGCGTGTTCAATCGTGCGCTGATGCTGGGCGTGCCGCAGATCGTCGCCGCCGCGCTGGAGGCGACCAAGGACATGAAGCCCGACGAGCGCTACGCCGCGTTGGCGCAGACCGCTGCCGGCGTGATGAACACCATGCCGCCGCGCGAGAACCCGCGCGTCAACAAGTCGCTGGATTCGGTGTATGCCTCCGGCCCGCTGGGGCGCGCGCACTGCGTCATCTATGGCAACAGCAACTACAAGCAGACCGGCATGCTGCAGGCCTATGCTGCCGCGCACCTGCTGCAGCAGCCGCCCAAGCGCGTAGGCTTCGCCTCCGGCTGTCAGGCGTTCGGCCATCGCGAGCTGCTCGGGCAATTGCGGAGTTTTGGGCTGGTCGGCAAGCCGGTCCTGACCGTGCATGATTGAGCTCGAGCCCCGCTCGGATCGGGGCTCGACACTCCGTTCCCTGAAGCGTTTTCGTTTTGCTCGAAAACGCTCCTCCCGCGGGTGACGCGTAGCGCGTCACCCGCCTCTTGCGCGAGACCTGCCATGCGCTTCATCGATTATCTCGACAAGGGTGCCTCGCTCGGTGCCGACGCGCCGTGTCTCACGATGGACGAGCGCGACCTTAGCTACGGCGGCGTGCAGCGGCTGAGCTATCGCATCGCGCGCGGCATCGAGCGGTCGGGCATCGCTCCCGGCGAGAAGGTCGCGATCCTGTCCGGCAACGATCCGCTCGCTTTCGCCTGCGTGTTCGGCATCTCGCGCGCGGCCGCCGTGTGGTGCCCGATCAATCCGCGCAACGAGGCGGCCGAGAACAAGTTCATTCTCGACCAGTTCGATTGCAGCCTGCTGCTGTTCCATTCGAGCTTCGCGCCGATGGTCGACGCCGTCAGGCAGGATCTGCCCAAGCTGCGTACGCTGGTCTGTCTCGACGCCGAGCTGCCGTTCGCGCCGTTATTCGAGCGCTGGCTCGGCGGCCTTGCTGATGAAGTCTATCAGCGTGAGACGATCGACGATCTCGCGATGATCCCGGGCACCGGCGGCACCACCGGCAAGCCGAAGGGCGTGATGCTGTCGGGACGCAACATCGAGGCGATGACCGCGCTGACCTTGATCGGTTACCCGTTCAAGGGCCGTCCGGTCTATCTCGCGCTGGCGCCGCTGACCCATGCCGCCGGCGTGCTGTGCTTCCCGATCATGACGCTGGGCGGTCGCATCGTGATCATGCACCACCCTGACATCGGCGAGTTCCTGACGCTGATCGCGCGCTATCGCGTCACCCACACCTTCTTGCCGCCGACCGTGATCTACATGCTGCTCGATCATCCCGGGCTCGACGCGGCCGATCGCAGCTCGTTGCAATGTTTCTGGTACGGCGCGGCACCGATCTCGGCGACGCGGCTCGCGGAAGCCCTGCGGCGGATCGGGCCGATGGCGCAGCTGTTCGGCCAGACCGAGGCGCCGATGATGATCTCGATGATGCCGCCAGCCGATCACTACAATCCGGACGGCACGATCGCGATGGAGCGACTTTCGTCGGCCGGGCGGATCGGCCCGCTGGTGCAGGCCGGCATCATGGATGGCGACGGCAAGCTGTTGCCGGCGGGATCGCGCGGCGAGATCGTGGTGCGCGGATCGCTGGTCATGGAAGGCTACTACAAGAACCCCGAGGCTACGCGCGAGGCTTCGGTGCATGGCTGGCACCACACCGGCGATATCGGCTACATCGACGGCGACGGCTATCTCTATATCGTCGACCGCGCCAAGGACATGATCATCACCGGCGGCTTCAACGTCTACTCGATCGAGGTCGAGAACGCGTTGCGTGCGCATGAGGCTGTGCAGGATTGCGCGGTGATTGGACTGCCCGACGACAAATGGGGCGAGCGGATCGTCGCCGTGGTGCAGCCGCGCGCCGGTCACACGGTCGATGCGGCTGCGCTGGCTGCGTTCGTCAAGCAGCAAATCGGCAGCATCAAGACGCCGAAGCAGATCGAGGTCTGGGACGATCTTCCGCGTTCCAAGGTCGGCAAGGTGCTGAAGCCGGACATCCGCGCGCGGCTGGTGTAACGCTAGCCCGTGCGATCCCGTGTCTACCTCTTGCCGTACTCGGTGAACACGTAGTCGCGGTTCTGCACCACGGTGTGGCACGCATGTCCGCATTTCGCGTCGTTTTCCTGGGGCGGATTGTCTGCCGTGGTGGCAGGTCTGAACGCATCCGAGGCGGGATCATACTCGAACGCGCCGTATCCCCACCCGCCGCTGTCCGCGAACCTCTTGCTGTCCTTGACCATGAAGTCGACGTCGTGCTGTGCGCCTGGCACCGTCGGCTGGCCGGGATACGCCTCCTGCTTCTTCGGGATCCAATGGATCTTCGCCATCTTGGCGCCATCCGGGAATGGCTTGCCATTGCCGGGTATGCCTTCCCGGAAGGCGCCGATCATCGCGGGATTGCCCAGGATCGCGGCGATGACGCCTTCGTTCTCGCTGATCGCGATCACCGGCCAGTCCTCGTATCCCCTGAACTCGGAGAACGCGAGCCCGTTCGGCACTTGCAGGCTGTACTTGTCCTGCGCGGAAATCGCGACACCTGTCGCGAGGACGGACATCGACACCGAAGCAACGAGATTGATCAGCGAGCTCTTCTGCATGGTCGCATCTCCAATCGATCTGGCGGCGAATAATTCTTGCTGGAAATCCTCTTGTCGCATTGCCATTCACGGGAACCGATTACAGCACGGAATTGCACAGAGTGAAATGGAGCCGCGGTCCGCTGCCTAAGACTGCGCAAACGAACTACTCAAATCGAGTGGATCGGCACTTGGAATGATCGAAGACACGAGCACCTATTGACAACCAGCCGATGACGCCGGAAGACGGACGCGCGCAACATTGCGTGTGCGAACCAGGGATGACTGATGTCCCGCGATTTTCGCCTTGATCGCGTTCCCGTCGACGTTCTCGCTTACGAGCTCGCCGAAGAGAGGGCGAGTGCGCTCGGCCGCATGGGCCGCGCGCTGGAACAGGCCCTCGCGAGGCTGCGCGAGTTCGATGCCGCCCATCCGCGCGCTGAAGCACCGGCGCCCACACAACAGGCACGACGCATCCTGGTGCGGGAGGCCGGCCATGCGCTCTGGATGTTCGTGGTGCAGCGGGAGGCGTGCGGGCTGCGCAACAACCGCATGCTGATGCGCGATTACAACGTGCCCGGCGAGGTGCAGCTCAGCATGGGCCCGCTGCTCGCCACGTCGACCACATCGCCATAAAAAATGCGCGGGCCGCCTCGGTGTCGAGGCATGCCCGCGCATTGAATTCGCGGATGCTAATTCAACCCCGCGTCAATGGACGCTGACGGCCTGCAGTTCGTTGCTCCAGGCGTTCGCGATCGCGGCTTCGCGGCTGTCGGTCAGCATGATCGGCGTGCCGTCGGCGGCATGCAGTGCGAACAGCTTGAGGCCCGGCGCGATCTTCGGCGCCTGCGGAAAGAGATCTGGCACGTCCTCGGAGCGGACCTGCTTCACATAGGCGATATGACCTTCGCCCAGATGGGCCAGCGCTTCCGGCGTGACGCTCTCGGATTCGATGGTGGTGGTACTCAGTTCACTCATGGTCTCGACTCCTCAGTCAGATAAGCGGTCGAGTCCGCTCGTTGTTTCTATTATTCGTGCTCATTGATAGCGATTGTCTTAATGACCCGTTCAGGTTCCGGCCTGGCCAGGTCAATCGACAACAACCCGTTCTTCAGATCCGCGCCCAGCACCTGCATCCCCTCCGCCAGCACGAAGGTGCGCTGGAAGTGGCGCGCGGCGATGCCGCGATGGATGTATTGCCGAGCCTTGTCGTCCTGCTGGCGGCCGCGGATGACGAGCTGATTTTCCTCAATAGTTACATCGAGTTGGTCGCGGGTGAAGCCCGCCACCGCCAACGTGATGCGTAGCCGTTCAGGCTGCCCGTTGGTACGGTCGCACCGCTCGATGTTGTACGGAGGATAGCCGTCGGCGCCCTTCACGACGCGGTCGAGCGCCCGCTCGATCTCGTCGAATCCCAGAAGGAACGGACTGGACAACGATGGAACACGAGACATTACAAAGTCCTCTCGAAGCGACTTTGAGGGGCCCTTGCGGCGCCCCATGCAACCGGCGGGCCGTCTGGCCTCCGGTCAGTGAGGAATATGGGGTGGTCTGGATAGCGTTCAAGCAGCCCCGAAACCAGCCTAAACGCCCGCAACATGAGGGTAAATTCTTCCCGATCGGTTACTCCCCGACGCGCTTGCGGCCGTCGGCGGTAAAGAGGTGCAGCTTGTCGCGGGGGGCGACGGCCCGGATCCGCTCGCCGATGGCTGGACCCGAGACGCCGGGAACCCGGACGATCACCTCGCCGGGCGACAGCTCGCCCGGATTGGCGGCAACGCCCTGCTCCTCGCGCTGGCGGCTGCCATAGACGAACGTCTCGGCGCCGACATGCTCGATCGCCTCGACGGTGAGGCCAAGCGCGACGCCGCCGGATGCGGTCTCGCGCGAGATCACGAAATCCTCCGGCCGGATCCCGACAATGCCGGCGCCGTCTGCGCCCGTGATCTGGGACTTCAGCTCGTCCGCGCGCAGGGGCATCAGGTTCATCGGCGGCGCGCCGATGAAGGAGGCGACGAAGGTGGTCGCCGGCTTCTGGTAGATCTCCAGCGGATTGCCGATCTGCTCGACCTGTCCGCCGTTCATGACGACGAGGACGTCGGCGAGCGTCATCGCCTCGAGCTGGTCGTGGGTGACGTAGATCGACGTGGTGTTGAGCCGGCGCTGCAGCTTGCGGATCTCGACCCGCATCGCGATGCGCAGCTTGGCGTCGAGGTTCGACAGCGGCTCGTCGAACAGGAACACTTTCGGCTGGCGCACGATGGCACGGCCCATCGCGACGCGCTGGCGCTGGCCGCCGGAAAGCTGGCGCGGCTTGCGCTCCAGCATCGGCGAGAGCTCGAGGACGCGCGCGGCCTCCTCGACGCGGGTCTTGATTTCGGTCTCGGCCATGCCGCGGTTGCGCAGGCCATAGGCCATGTTGTTGTAGACGCTCATATGCGGATAGAGCGCGTAGTTCTGGAACACCATCGCGATGTCGCGATCGGCGGGCTCGACCTGGTTGACGATGCGGCCGCCGATGTCGATCTCGCCGCCGGTGATGGTCTCGAGCCCCGCGACCATGCGCAGCAGCGTGGACTTGCCGCAGCCGGATGGGCCGACCAGCACGCAGAACTGGCCGTCGCCGACGTCGACATCGACGCCCTTGATGGCCTCGAAGCCGCCGGGATAGGTCTTGCGGACGCTGCGCAGCGTGACGTTAGCCATGGATTATTTTTCCGTCTCCACCAATCCGCGCACGAACAGTTTCTGCATCACGACGACGACGAACACCGGCGGCAGCATTGCGAGCAGCGCGGTCGCCATCACGATCGGCCATTCGGTCAGCGCGTCCGTCGTCGTGATCATCTTGCGGATGCCGACCTGGATGGTCTGCATGTCGTCGCGCGTCGTGATCAACAGCGGCCAGAGATACTGATTCCAGCCGAGGATGAACAGGATCACGAACAGCGCCGCCATGTTGGTGCGTGACAGCGGCAGCAGCGTATCCCAGAAGAAGCGAAACGGGCCTGCGCCGTCGATCCGCGAGGCCTCCAGCAATTCATCCGGCACGGTCATGAAGAATTGGCGGAACAGCAGTGTCGCGGTGGCTGACGCGATCAGCGGCAGCGACAGGCCGGCATAGCTGTCGAGCAGATGCAGATCGGCGACGATCTTGTAGGTCGGATAGATGCGCACCTCGACCGGCAGCATCAAGGTGATGAAGATGATCCAGAAGATCGCCATCCGGAACGGAAACCGGAAATAGACGATCGCGTAGGCCGAGATGATCGAGATCGCGATTTTGCCGACCGCGATCAAGAGCGCCATGATCAGCGAGTTCAGCATCATGTGGAGCACCGGCTCGCGGGTCGAGCCGCTCGTGCCGACAAACAGCGTCTGGTAGTAGGTCTCGAGGAAATGGCCGCCGGGCAGCAGCGACATCTGGCCGTTGGCGATCACGGCGTTGTCCTGGGTCGAGGCGACCAGCGCGAGATAGACCGGGAAGGCGACGATCGCGATCCCGATCCACAGGATGACGTGAGCCAGATAGCGCTGGAAGCCTTCCTCCTCGACCATCAGTAGGTCACCTTGCGCTCGACGAAGCGGAACTGGATCGCCGTCAGCATGACGACGATGACCATCAGGATGACCGACTGCGCCGCCGACGAGCCGAGATTGCCGCCGAGCAGGCCATCCGTATAGACCTTGTAGACCAGCGTCTCGGTTGCCTTGCCGGGACCGCCGCGGGTCATGGTGTCGATGATGCCGAAGGTGTCGAAGAAGGCGTAGACGATGTTGATGACCAAGAGGAAGAAGATGGTCGGCGACAGCAACGGGAAGATCACGGTCCAGAACCGCCGCATCGGGCGAGCGCCGTCGATCGCGGCGGCCTCGATCACGCTCCTCGGGATACTTTGCAGCCCGGCGAGGAAGAACAGGAAATTGTAGGAGATCTGCTTCCAGGCCGCGGCGAGGATGATCAGGGCCGCCGCCTGGTCGCCGTCGAGCAGCGGATTCCAGTCGATGCCCATGGCGCGCAGATAGCGCGACAGCACGCCGAGCGAGGGGTGCAGCATGAACACCCAGAGCACGCCGACCACCGGCGGAGCCACCGCATAGGGCCAGATCAGCAGCGTGCGATACAGCGTCGAGCCGCGCAGGGGCTTGTCAGCCATGACCGCGAGCAGCAGCGCGAAGGACAGCGAGGAGACCGCGATCGCGAACGAGAACACGAAGGTTCGGACGATCGCCGCGAAATAGGCCGGCTCCTTGAACAGCTCGAGATAGTTCTCGAACCAGACGAAGCTGGTGGAGAGGCCGAACGCGTCCTGCAGCAGGAAGGATTGGATCACCGCCTGCACGGCCGGCCAGTAGAAAAAGATCAGGACGATCGCGAGTTGCGGGGCAACCAGCGCGTAAGGCAACAGCTTTGACTGGAAAATCGCTTGCTTTTGCATGGGCTCGAAGGAAGGGCAGGCCGCGGATGCGGCCTGCCGGTTGATCGCCCTAAAGCGCGATGAGATGAGGTCGGATCGTCATCGCGCTTTAGCTTGTCGTCTGGGCATGATCTTTTCGGAAAACCGCTTCGCACTTTTGCGGATCATGCCCGAAGGCATCATGTCAGCGGACGGCGGTCTTTTCAAACTGCCGCAGCATCTGGTTGCCGCGCTCGACGGCGGCGTCCAGCGCCTGCTTGGCGGTCTTCTTGCCGGCCAGCGCCTGCTCGATCTCCTCCGACCACATGTCGCGCAGCTGCACCATGTTGCCGAGGCGCAGGCCGCGGGAGTTCGCGGTCGGCTCCTTGTTGGTGAGCTCGAGCAGCGGGGTCTCGAGATAGGGCTGGTCCTTGTAGAAGCCCTCTTCCTTGGCCTTGGCGTAAGCGGCCTTGGTGATCGGCAGATAGCCCGAGGCCTTGTGGATCCAGACCTGGCGGTCGGTGTCCGAGAGGAAAGTCAGGAACTTGGCCACGCCCTTGTATTCCTCGGCCGACTTGCCCCCCATCACCCAGAGCGAGGCGCCGCCGATGATCGAGTTCTGCGGCGCGCCCTTGGCGTCGGGATAATACGGCATCGGCGCTGCGGTGAAGTTGAACTTGGCCTGCGCCTTGACGTTGCCGAAGAAGGCCGACGAGGTCAGGTAGATCGGGCATTCGCCCGAGGTGAAGCGGCCTTCGCCGGTGTTGGTGCGGCCGGCATAGTCGTAGGTCTTGTCCTTCTGCAACTCGACGAGGTTCTCGAGATGCTTGACCTGCAGCGGGCCGTTGAATTCGAGCACGGTGTCGAAGCCGTCGAGGCCGTTGGCCTTGCTGGCGAGCGGCACATTGTGCCAGGCCGAGAGCTGTTCGAGATTGACCCAGGTGACCCACGAGCCGGAGAAGCCGCAGGTGGCGTAGCCGGCCGCCTTCAGCTTCTTGGCGTCGTCGAACACTTGCGGCCAGGTCTTCGGAATCTCTGCGATGTTGGCCTTCTTAAGCGCATCGAGATTGATCCACATCACCGTCGACGACGAGTTGAAGGGAAACGACAGCATCTCGCCCTTGGAGGTCGAGTAGTAGCCGGTGATCGCGGGCAGATAGACGCTCGGATCGAACTTCTCGCCGGCGTCGGCCATCAGCTTGTAGACCGGTTTGACGGCGCCGGTGGCGGCCATCATCGTCGCGGTGCCGACTTCGAACACCTGCATGATATGCGGCGCGTTACCGGCGCGGAACGCGGCGATGCCGGCGTTCATGGTGTCGGCGTAGCCGCCCTTGTAGGTCGGGATCACCTTGTAGTCGGATTGCGAGGCGTTGAAGTCGTTGGCCAGCTTGACGATGACGTCGTTGTTGGCGCCGGTCATCGCGTGCCACCACTGGATCTCGGTCACCGCAAACGCGGGCGACGCGAATGCAAGCGCGGCAGCGGTTGCCGCGGCAGCGCCTAGTCGTCGAAAGAACATCAAAACCCCTCCCAATTGGAACGTCGTCTTTCGTTGCGCGCGTTATCAGCGCCGGATGACGTTCAAATGACCGTATAAACGAAAGTCATGGTAGGGGGGAAGCCGAAGCGAAGGGAAGCGGTAAAAAAGGCGAAGACCGCAGCCGCATCCGTGCGGTGCAACGCCGGCCGCGACGCTGCACCGCAGTGTTGATGCGTCGGCCGGTTCGATACGGGCCGACGCATCCGCTTTGTCCTGACGCGAACCGGTGCCCATCCCGCATCACGTGCGAGACAGGCTTGAAAACGCCTTTAGCGCTTGCGCTGGGGACCGCAGACCACGCCCTTCTCAACCAGGCCGTTGATCTCGTCCTTCGAGTAGCCGAACTCGCCGAGCACTTCGGTGGCGTGCTGGCTGAACTTCGGCGGCGTGCGGCGCAGGCTCGGCTTGGTGCGTTCGAGGCGGATCGGCGAGGCGACGCCCTTGTACCAATCCTTCTCGATGACGTCGCCGCGATGAATGGTGTGCGGGTTGGTCAGCGCCTGGTCGATCTTCTGCACCGGGCCGGCCGGCAGGCCGGCGGCGAGCAGCCGGTTGCACAGCGGCTCGGCCTCGTGCTGGCTGAACACCGCGGCCAGCTCGACGCGGAGCGCATCGCGGTTGGCGATGCGGTCCTTGTTGCGGGCAAAGCGCGGATCGGTGCCGAGCTCGGGCTTGCCGATCTCCTTGGCGAGCTTGCGGAAGGTGCCGTCATTGCCGACGCCGATGAAGATGTTGTCGGTCTTGGTCGGGAAGATCGCGTAAGGAACGAGGTTGGGATGCTCGTTGCCGGTCAGCGACGGCGGCTTGCCATGCATGAAATAGTTCGCGGTGTGCGGATGCATGATCGCAAGCCCGGTCTCGTACAGCGTCGTCTCGATGAACTGGCCGAGCCCCGAGCGCTGCCGCTCCGACAGCGCCATCAGGATGCCGATCGTGGCGTAGAGCCCGGTGGTGATGTCGACCAGCGGCACGCCGATCCGCATCGGACCGCTCTCCGGCGAGCCGGTCGCCGCGATCATGCCGGTCATCGCCTGGATGATCGCGTCATAGCCGGGATTGCCGCCGCGCGGGCCGTCGGCGCCGAAGCCGGAGATCCGGCAGTGCACGAGGCGCGGAAATTTCGCGCGCAGCACGTCGTTGCCGATGCCCCATTTGTCGAGCGTGCCCGGCTTGAAATTCTCGATCAGCACGTCGGCGGTCTCGAGCATCTTCATCAGCACCGCGCGTCCGCCTTCGGAAGCGAGGTCGAGGCCGATCGACCGCTTGTTGCGGTTGATGCCGACGAAATAGGCCGCATCCTCGTCATGGAAGGGAGGACCCCAGTCGCGCACCTCGTCGCCGGCGGGCGGCTCGACCTTGATCACATCGGCGCCGTGGTCGGCGAGAATCTGGGTGCAATACGGACCGCCGAGCACGCGCGTCAGATCGATCACGCGCAGGCCGGTCATCGCGCCCGTAGCCGCTGGGGTATTCATGGAAGCAACCTTCGCTCAGTTGGGGTCAGATAACGAGGGTCCCAGAGCTAACGGTCTTCAGCCGGGGCAGCAATGCTTCCGTCGGCGCAGCCCCATGCAGCAGGCGGCGCATGCGTTCGCCAAGCGAACCGGCCGCTGAAAGAGCGATGGTCCGCCACGTGTCGCGGCGGACCATTGCGTGATGTGGAATTAGACGACGCTCAGCTTGACGTCGACATTGCCGCGGGTCGCGTTGGAATAGGGGCACACCTGGTGGGCCTTCTCGACCAGCGCTTCGGCATCGCTGCGGGCGAGCCCGGGCAGCGACACCGCGAGCTCGACGGCGAGGCCGAAGCCGCCTTCCGAGCGCGGGCCGATGCCGACCGTCGAGGTCACCGAGGTGTCTGCGGGAACTTTGGGGCCGCCCTGCGAGGCCACGAACTTCATCGCGCCGATGAAGCAGGCGGCATAGCCGGCCGCGAACAGCTGCTCCGGATTGTTGCCGGCGCCGCCGCCGCCACCGAGCTCCTTCGGGGTCGTGAGCTTGACATCGAGCGCACCGTCGAGCGTTGCCGCATGGCCGTCGCGGCCGCCGGTTGCCTTGGCGCTGGTCTTGTAGAGCACGTTTACAGACATCGTGGTCTCCCTTGGTGGTTGGGCTTGAATTCGACGATGGATGTATTGCATGCGAATAGATTGTGCGCAATATAAAATATGCGGCCTCACATTTAATTGTTCGCAATTGAATTCGCGGTCCCGTGAGCCCAGAATGACCCGGAAACGAGATGGATTCGATGCGGAAACGAGATGGATTCGATGGGAGTCATGGCCAGGAAACCGACGGCGGCGGATCAGGCGCTGCGGCTCGATAACCAGATCTGCTTTGCGGTCTATTCGACCGCGCACGCCTTCAACCGTGTCTACAAGCCGCTGCTCGACCGGCTCGGGCTGACCTATCCGCAGTATCTCGTGATGCTGGCGCTGTGGGAGCGCGACGATGTGGCGGTGAAGGACCTCGGCGAGCGCCTGTTCCTGGATTCCGGCACGCTGACGCCGCTCTTGAAGCGGCTGGAGGCGGCGGAGTTGATCAGGCGGACCCGCAGCACCGCTGACGAGCGGGTGGTGCTGATCGCGCTGACGCCGCAGGGCCATGCGCTGCGCGAAAAGGCCAAGGCCGTGCCGCAGTCGATCCTCGCGGCCTCGGACTGCACCGTTGGCGAACTGATGGCGATGAAGGACGAGATCGTCGCGCTGCGCGACCGGCTGAATGCGGTGCTGGGGGAGTAGGGGGCGGAGGCGGGCGGTTAGAGGCGCTTCTTGGCGAAGGCGCGGCCGCTATGGGATTTGAGATATTTCTCGAATGCCAGGGCTTTGCACTTGTCTGGAAATGCGCAGTACCAGACCAATTCCCACGGCATGAATTTCGAGGTGTGCGCGGATTTGCCGGGCGTTGTGCTCAGGAAGCCGCCGTTTCAGATCTTCGGTCGCGCCGACATATTCCTGATCGGGGAAGTTGATGCTGCGGATGATGTAGACATACCACATTCGCATCCACGGATAGCCAGGGCAGCTGACCGTCCGTCGCCCCTCGGGCTACGCCGGACGCCACGCGTAGCCCGAAGGGCGAAGCGTGGTGGAGCCAGGCGGGATCGAACCGCCGACCTCTTGCATGCCATGCAAGCGCTCTCCCAGCTGAGCTATGGCCCCTTATCCAGTTGGGATGATCCTGGGGGATCGATCCCGGCCCGCGCGGCCTGGACGACTCGCGCGGCAGCACCGTTGATCATAGATCGGCGCCGATCTCAAGTCTCTTCGTCGCCGCCGACGTCACCAATTATGTCGGTGACGTCCTCATCGCCCTCTTCCTCGTCGGCGATGAAGGTCGAATCGTCGTCGTCATCGTCGTCGATGGTCTCATCGACCTCGATATCGTCCTCGGATTCGGGAACCTGGGCCTTGACCTTCCCGGTGTTCTCCTCGGCATCGGCCTCCTCGAGCGAGACCATCTCTTCGGCCTCGGCGGGCTCCGGCATGTCGGCTGCGGTCGCGGGCGAACTGACGGTGGCGCCGCGGCCCCGCGCCGGGGCGACCGGCGCGATCGGCACGACTTCGCCGGTATAGGGCGAGATCACCGGATTCTTGTTGAGGTCGTAGAACTTCTTGCCCGTGGTCGGGCAAATGCGCTTGGTTCCGAGCTCGGACTTGGCCACGTGGTAATCCCAGAATTTTCCTGAAAAACGGAGCTTCACTTGGCTAGTTGAGAGGCTGCTGTCAATAGCGGTTTGCGCGCAAGTGACGGGCGCGTGACGTGGTGTTGCCTATGTGATACCTGCCGCGGCGCGAGAGGACACAATCTTGGCCCAATCTGACACCCCGACCCCGCTGGAATCGCGCGCGTGCGGCCCCCTGGCCGGCACGGTCCGCGTTCCCGGCGACAAATCGATTTCCCACCGTGCCCTGATCCTGGGGGCGCTTTCGGTTGGCGAAACCCGCATTTCCGGCCTCCTGGAGGGCGAGGACGTCCTCAATACCGCCAAATCCATGCGTGCCTTGGGCGCCAGGGTGGAGCGGACGGCGCCGTTTACCTGGTCGGTCGCAGGCGTCGGCGTCGGCGGCTTCGCCCAGCCAGCCGCGCCGCTCGATTTCGGCAATTCCGGCACCGGCTGCCGGCTCGTGATGGGCGCGGTGGCCGGCTGCCCGATCGCCGCCATTTTCGACGGCGACGCCTCGCTGCGTTCGCGCCCGATGCGCCGCATCCTCGACCCGCTGGAGCTGATGGGCGCCCGAACCAGCGACATCCGGGAGGGCGGCCGGCTGCCGCTCACCCTGCACGGCGCCCGCTATCCGGTGCCGATCGTCTACAAGACGCCGGTCGCCTCGGCCCAGATCAAGTCCGCGGTGCTGCTGGCGGGACTCTCCGCCCCCGGCATCACCACAGTGATCGAGCAGGAGGCGAGCCGGGACCACACCGAGCTGATGCTGAAGCATTTCGGCGCCGAGATCTCCTCCGAGAAGGAAGGCAGCCACGGCAGGCGAATCTCGCTGCACGGCGAGCCCGAGCTGTACGGGGCCAACGTCGTGGTGCCCGCCGATCCGTCCTCCGCGTCATTCCCGATCGTGGCGGCACTGATCGTCGAAGGTTCCGATGTCGTGTTCTCCGACGTCATGACCAATCCGCTGCGCACCGGCCTGTTCACCACGCTGCGCGAGATGGGCGCCTCGATCGAGGAGAGCGAGGTGCGCGGCGATGCCGGCGAGCCGATGGCGCAGCTGCGGGTGCGGGCCTCGAAGCTGAAGGGCGTCGAGGTGCCGCCGGAGCGCGCGCCGTCGATGATCGACGAATATCTGGTGCTGGCGGTCGCGGCCGCCTTCGCCGAGGGCACCACGATCATGCGCGGCCTGCAGGAGCTGCGCGTCAAGGAATCCGACCGCCTTGAAGCAACCGCCGACATGCTGCGGGTCAACGGCGTCAAGGTCGAGGTTTCCGGCGACGATCTGATCGTCGAGGGCCGCGGCCATGTTCCAGGCGGCGGCCTCGTTGCCACCCATATGGATCACCGCATCGCGATGTCGGCGCTGGTGATGGGCTGCGCCTCCGATCGGCCGGTGAAGATCGACGACACCGGCTTCATCGCCACCAGTTTTCCGGATTTCATCCCGATGATGCGCGCGCTCGGAGCTGATTTCGCATGATCATCGCCATCGACGGACCCGCCGCCTCGGGCAAAGGCACGCTCGGCAAGCGGCTTGCCCACCACTACGGCTACCGCCATCTCGATACCGGCGTGATCTACCGCGCGGTGGCCTATGCGATGATGCAGGCCGGTGCCGAGCTCAGCAACGAGGTGCTGGCGGTGGCTGCGGCGCTCGAGCTCGATCCCGAAAAGTTCGGCAATCCGATCCTGAAGACCCAGAAGGTCGGCGATGCCGCCTCGGTGGTGTCGGCCATTCCGCAGGTTCGCGAGGTGCTGGTCAATTTTCAGCGCCAGTTCGCCGCCGATCCGCCCGGTGCGGTGCTGGATGGACGCGACATCGGCACCGTGATCTGTCCGGATGCCGACGTGAAGATCTTCGTGGTCGCCGACCCCCGCGTGCGGGCACGGCGGCGCACGCTGGAGGCGCGCGCCCGCGGCGAGGACGCCGACGAAGAGGCGGTGCTCGCCGACATCCTCAAGCGCGACGAGCGGGACAAGAACCGCGCGATTGCACCCTTGCGGCCGGCTCCGGACGCCCACACGCTGGACAATTCCAATCTGGACATCGAGGCCGGCGTCCGCGCCGCCATCGCCATCGTCGAGGCCGCGCGCGCCAGACGCTAGAACAGCAGGCATGGCGGGCGGTTCTGGCCCGAAAACCCAGCAAAATTGGGCATTTCCTGCTTGCCGAAAGCAGCCTGCGGGGCTATATCAGCGCCGTTCGGAGCACCGTCGACCATGTCGAGGCCGTGTCTGAGCGGGCCGGCGATGGGTTTGAGCCAATCTCAAACGAAACCAACGCCGCATCTGGAGGAACGCCCGCTCCCAGGTTTTGCAGTCGATATTTTCGTTTCAGGCTCCGGATCTATCAAACGTACCGAACGTGCAGTCTTGCTGCCGGCCCGCTGTTGCACCTCCTGCAATGAGCGGTCGTCAGGGTTTGCGGAGCCCTGACACTTCACGCACGGTGCGCCCATCAACCCGAACGGCCGGCGAGATCCCGCATCTGGAGAACAAATGGTTTCGAATTCTGCGTCTTCCTATACTCCCACCCGCGACGACTTCGCGGCGATGCTTGATGAGTCCTTTGCCGGCGGCAATTTGCAGGAAAGCTCGGTCATCAAGGGCAAGGTGGTTGCAATTGAGAAGGACATGGCCGTCATCGACGTCGGCCTGAAGACCGAAGGTCGCGTTGCGCTGCGCGAATTCGCCGGGCCCGGCCGTGAAAGCGATCTGAAGGTCGGTGACGAAGTCGAGGTGTTCCTCGACCGTATCGAGAATGCGCTCGGCGAAGCCGTGCTGTCGCGCGACAAGGCGCGCCGCGAGGAAAGCTGGGGCAAGCTCGAGAAGGCGTTCCAGAACAACGAAAAGGTCAACGGCGTCATCTTCAACCAGGTCAAGGGCGGCTTCACGGTCGACCTCGACGGTGCGGTGGCCTTCCTGCCGCGCTCGCAGGTCGACATTCGTCCGATCCGCGACGTTGCGCCGCTGATGAACAACTCGCAGCCGTTCCAGATCCTCAAGATGGACCGCCGCCGCGGCAACATCGTGGTGTCGCGCCGCACGGTTCTCGAAGAGACCCGCGCCGAGCAGCGCCAGGAGCTGGTGCAGAACCTCGAAGAAGGTCAGGTGATCGACGGCGTGGTCAAGAACATCACCGATTATGGTGCGTTCGTTGATCTCGGCGGCATCGACGGCCTGCTGCACGTGACCGATATCGCCTGGCGCCGCGTCAACCACCCGACCGAGGTGCTGACCATCGGCCAGACGGTGAAGGTCAAGATCATCAAGATCAACCACGAGACGCACCGCATCTCGCTCGGCATGAAGCAGCTCTTGGATGATCCGTGGCAGGGCATCGAAGCCAAGTACCCGCTGGGTGCCCGCTTCACCGGCCGCGTCACCAACATCACCGACTACGGCGCGTTCGTCGAGCTCGAGCCGGGCATCGAAGGCCTGATCCACGTCTCCGAGATGTCGTGGACTAAGAAGAACATGCACCCCGGCAAGATCGTTTCGACCTCGCAGGAAGTCGAAGTGCAGGTGCTGGAGGTGGATTCGGTCAAGCGCCGCATCTCGCTCGGTCTCAAGCAGACCATGCGCAATCCCTGGGAAGTCTTCGTCGAGAAGTTCCCGGTCGGCTCGGTGGTCGAGGGCGAGGTCAAGAACAAGACCGAGTTCGGTCTGTTCCTCGGTCTTGAGGGCGATGTCGACGGCATGGTCCACCTCTCCGACCTCGACTGGAAGCTTCCGGGCGAGCAGGTCATCGACAACTTCAAGAAGGGCGACATGGTCAAGGCCGTGGTGCTCGATGTCGATGTCGAGAAGGAGCGCATCTCGCTCGGCGTCAAGCAGCTCGAAGGCGACCCCTTCGCCGAGCCGGGCGACGTCAAGAAGGGTGCGGTCGTGACTTGCGAAGTGCTCGAGGTGAAGGAGAGCGGCATCGAGGTCCGGATTTCGGGCACCGAGTTCACCACCTTCATCAAGCGGTCCGAACTGGCCCGCGACCGCAACGACCAGCGCGCTGAGCGCTTCGCCGTCGGCGAGAAGGTCGATGCCCGCGTCATCCAGTTCGACAAGAAGGCCCGCAAGGTGCAGGTCTCGATCAAGGCGCTGGAAGTCGCCGAAGAGAAGGAAGCCATCGCGCAGTACGGCTCCTCCGACTCGGGTGCGACGCTTGGCGACATCCTCGGCACCGCGCTGAAGAACCGCGGCACCGACAAGTAAGCGTTCGCGCGATTTGAGCGAACAATCGGGGCTCCGGCGCAAGCCGGGGCCCTTTTGCATGAATTGTTGAAGCAATGCTGGTGCCCCGTAACCCGGATGCAGCGCAGCGAAATCCGGGGCTTTAACCGCGCGACAGACCTTCCCGGATTTCGCTTCGCTGCGTCCGGGCTACAGGTACCTCCAAAGACCGAGCCTTGTTTTCTTCATATTGCGTCGCAATTGATGTATTTGGCTAAGCTGATAGTGACGCTGCGACTGCAAAACGCGCGGATTGCGCGCTGACCATTTCTGGAGAGATCGGATGTCGCTGGATTCAGACGTGATCGTCGATCGTCGCCGCATCAGGCGCAAACTGACGTTCTGGCGCGTCGCCGCCGCCGTCATTGCGATCGCGGCCATCGTCGGCGTGGGCGTGGTCGCCGCCGGCGGACGCGGCACCTTTTCGACATCGAACACGATCGCGCGGGTCAACATCGACGGACTGATCCGCAGCGACCAGGATCGCGTCGAGGCGCTGGAGCGGCTCGGCAAGTCGAGCTATGCGGCTGTTGTCGTGCACATCAATTCGCCCGGCGGCACCACGGCGGGCTCCGAGCAGCTTTACGACTCGCTGATGCAGCTGAAGGCGAAGAAGCCGCTTGTCGTCGTGGTCGAGGGATTGGCCGCCTCGGGCGGCTACATCACGGCGATCGCCTCCGATCACATCGTCGCCCAGCAGACCTCGCTGGTCGGCTCGATCGGCGTTCTCTTCCAGTATCCGAACGTTTCGGAATTGCTCAAGACTGTCGGCGTGAAAATGGAGGAGATCAAATCTTCCCCGCTGAAGGCGGCGCCCAACGGCTTCGAGCCGACCAGCCCGGAGGCCCGCGCCGCGATCGACGGTCTCGTCAAGGACTCCTATGCATGGTTCCGTGGATTGGTGCAGCAACGGCGCGGCATGGACGACGCCCTGCTGGAGAAGGTCGCCGACGGACGCGTCTTCACCGGCCGGCAGGCGGTCGATCTCAAGCTGGTCGATCAGCTGGGAGACGAGAAGACCGCGATCGCCTGGCTGGTTGCGGAGAAGAAGGTCAAAAGCGACCTGCCGGTGCGCAATTACAAGCTTAATCCGCGGTTCGGCGACCTGACCTTCCTGCGCACGGCGGCGTCCGTGACGCTCGATGCGTTCGGTCTTGGCGCGATCGCGCGGCGGATCGAGCAGGGCGGCGTGGCCGAGGCGGTTGACCGGTTCGGGCTTGACGGCATGCTGGCGCTGTGGAGCCCGGCTGGAACCAACTGATCGGCTGCCAAAGGCGTGCTCGTCAGGCTATTCCCGCTTTGCGGGAATCGTCGCATGCCCCAATTGGGCTATTTGTCACGTAATTTCACGACGCTCTAAATCGATTTAGCGTCTTGACAGTGCACGGCATTTTCACGGAAATGGGTTTCCGCAAGAGCCCGGATCCCACTTTCGATGATCAAATCCGAACTTGTTCAGCGTATCGCCGAGCACAACCCGCACCTCTACCAGCGGGATGTCGAGAACATTGTGAATGCGATTCTCGATGAAATCGTCGCGGCGCTGGCTCGTGGCGACCGTGTCGAGCTGCGTGGTTTTGGCGCATTCTCGGTGAAGCACCGCCCGGCGCGCGCCGGCCGCAATCCACGCACCGGCGAGCATGTGCCGGTCGACCAGAAGAGCGTGCCGTTCTTCAAGACGGGCAAGGAAATGCGCGAGCGTCTCAACCGCGACGTGACCGAGGCGGGCGCCGCCAAGGTCGATGCGCCCAAGGCTGATGCTTAAGGCCGACGCCTAAACGCCACGCCAGGCGTTGCCGTGTTGCGGGCGATGCGCCCGCATTTGCTCCATCGCTGCGAGAGATGGTCATGCGAAAGTTCTTCACGGCAGTGGTCGTCATTCCGCTCGGACTGATCTTCATCATCTTTGCGGTCGCCAACCGTCACTGGGTGACGGTGTCGTTCGATCCCTTCAATTCGGTGACCCCCACGGTTGCGGTCACGCTGCCGCTGTTCGTGGTCATTATCGCCTCCGCGATCCTCGGCGTGATCGCGGGCGGCATCGGAACCTGGTTCAAGCAAGGGCGCTGGCGCCGCGCGGCCCGGCAGCACGAGGCCGACGCCCGTCACCTCCGCGCCGAGCTCGCCGACCTCCGGACCGCCGCCTCCCGGGACGAGGCGCAACGCCGTCCCGCCCCGGCCCTATCGGGCTTTTACGGGGCCGCCGGGCGAGACAAGCAGGGCGCGACGTTGTAGAACCCGCCCCGTCGGAGCGGGATCCATCCCGGTTCCGGCCGCCCGAAAACCCGTTTTGAGACCCGTTTCGAGACCATGCCCCTGCTCGTCAAAATCTGCGGCCTGTCCACGCGCGAGACGCTCGACGTCGCGCTTGAGGGCGGTGCCGACATGGTGGGGTTCGTATTCTTTCCGCCATCGCCGCGTCACGTCGGCCTCGAGACCGCGCGTGAGCTAGGCAGCCGCGCCAAGGGCCGCGCCGTCAAGGTCGCCCTGACCGTCGATGCCGACGACGCGACCCTGGAAAACATCGTCGAGACGCTGCGGCCGGATATCCTGCAATTGCACGGCAAGGAGACCACGGCGCGGCTGCGCGACATCAAGGCGAAGTTCGGCCTGCCGCTGATGAAGGCGCTGCCGGTCGAGACGGCAGCCGACCTCGCTTCGCTGCCGGGTTATGCCGGCGTCGCCGACCGCATCCTGTTCGATGCCCGCGCGCCGAAGGATGCCACGCGGCCGGGTGGCCTCGGCGCACCGTTCGATTGGCACGTGCTGGAAAATCTCGATCTCGCGCTGCCCTACATGGTCTCCGGCGGGCTCAACGCCGACAATGTCGCTGAAGCTGTCCGCGTCACGCGCGCCGGCGGCGTCGATGTCTCGTCGGGGGTCGAGGGTACGCCCGGCGTCAAGGATCCCGAATTGATCCGCGCCTTCATTCGCGCCGCGCGCGCAACCCAAGAACTGATGGTTCGATGAATCCAAACCTGCCCAATTCCTTCCGCAGCGGCCCCGACGAGCGCGGGCATTTCGGCATTTTCGGCGGACGCTTCGTTGCGGAGACGCTGATGCCGCTGATCCTCGACCTGGAAAAGGCCTATGCCGACGCCAAGGCCGATCCGGCGTTCCAGGCCGAGATGAACGTCTATCTGAAGGACTATGTCGGCCGGCCCTCGCCTCTCTATTTCGCCGAACGTCTCACCGAGCATCTCGGCGGCGCCAAGATCTATCTGAAGCGCGAGGAGCTCAACCACACCGGTTCGCACAAGGTCAACAATGTGCTCGGCCAGATCATGGTCGCGCGCCGTATGGGCAAGAAGCGCATCATCGCCGAGACCGGCGCCGGCCAGCATGGCGTGGCGACGGCGACGCTGTGCGCGCGCTTCGGGCTCGAATGCGTGGTCTATATGGGCGCGGTCGACGTCGAGCGCCAGCAGCCGAACGTGATCCGCATGGAGATGCTGGGCGCCAAGGTCGTCCCGGTGCAGTCGGGCGCGCGCACGCTGAAGGACGCGATGAACGACGCGCTGCGCGATTGGGTCACCAACGTGCACAACACATTCTATTGCATCGGCACGGTGGCGGGGCCACACCCCTATCCGATGATGGTGCGCGACTTCCAGTCGATCATCGGCCACGAGACGCGCAAGCAGATGCAGGAGGCCGAGGGCCGCCTGCCGGATTCGCTGGTCGCCTGCATCGGCGGCGGCTCCAATGCGATGGGCCTGTTCCATCCGTTCCTCGACGATCCCTTGGTCGAGATCTTCGGCGTCGAGGCGGCCGGTCACGGGCTGACGCAGCTGCATGCGGCCTCGCTCGCCGGCGGGCGTCCCGGTGTGCTGCACGGCAACCGCACCTATCTTTTGATGGACGCCGACGGCCAGATCGAGGAAGCGCATTCGATCTCGGCGGGCCTCGATTATCCCGGCATCGGCCCGGAGCACGCCTGGCTGCACGAGACCGGCCGCGTGAAGTATCTCTCGGCGACCGACGAGGAGGCGCTGGCTGCCTTCCAGCTGCTGTCGCGGCTCGAGGGCATCATCCCCGCGCTGGAATCGGCGCACGCCATCGCGAAACTGTCCGAGCTCGCACCGCAGCGGCCCAGGGATCACCTGATGGTGGTCAACCTCTCGGGCCGCGGCGACAAGGACGTGCCGCAGGTCGGCGACATCTTGAAGGCAAGGAAGAAGTGACCACACGTATCGACGCACGTTTCGCCGAGCTGAAGCAGCAGGGCCGCTCCGCTTTCGTCACCTTCGTGATGGCCGGCGATCCCGATGCCAAGACCTCGCTCGACATCCTCAAGGCGCTGCCGAAGGCCGGTGCCGACGTCATCGAGATCGGCATGCCATTCACCGACCCGATGGCCGACGGCCCCTCGATCCAGGCCGCCGGCCTGCGCGCGCTCAAGGGCGGCATGACGCTGCGCCAGACGCTGGCGATGGTCCGCGACTTCCGCAAGGACGACAACACGACGCCGATCGTGCTGATGGGCTACTACAATCCGATCTACATCTACGGTGTCGACAGCTTCCTGGCCGATGCCAAGGCCGCCGGCGTCGACGGCCTGATCATCGTCGACCTGCCGCCGGAGGAAGATACCGAGCTTTGCATCCCCGCGATGAAGGCCGGGCTGAACTTCATCCGGCTGGCGACGCCGACCACCGACGACAAGCGTCTGCCGGCGGTGCTCGCCAACACCTCGGGCTTTGTCTATTACGTCTCGATCACCGGCATCACCGGCGCTGCGACCGCGGATTCGAAGGTGGTCGCGGAAGCCGTCGCCCGGATCAAGCGGCACACCAAGCTACCGGTCTGCGTCGGCTTCGGCATCCGCACCCCGGAGACGGCGCGCGCGATCGCCGAAAGCGCCAACGGCGCTGTGGTCGGCACCGCGATCGTCGATGTGGTGCGCGCCAACCTCGATGCCGAGGGCCGTGCGACGCCGAAGACCGTGAGCGCGGTGGCGGACCTGGTGTCGGCGCTGGCGCAGGGGGTCCGGGGCGCCAAGCAGGCCGCTGAATAAGCCACATTTTGCGGCAAAAAGGCCGCGTACGGCGGCTTGCCGGCTTTGCCCGGCCGGCCATATATCCAGCTGGTGCGGAACCGATCCGCATTTCGGAGCGAACCATGAATTGGCTCACCAACGTCGTCCGGCCGAAGATCCGCAACATCCTGCGGCGAGAGACGCCGGAAAACCTCTGGATCAAGTGTCCGGATTCCGGGCAGCTCGTGTTCTACAAGGACGTCGAGGCCAACCAGTTCGTGATCCCCGGCTCGAACTACCACATGCGCATGGGCGCGGTGGCCCGGCTGAAGTCGATCTTCGACAACGAGACCTGGTTCGACGTCGCGCTGCCCGAGGTGACGGCGGATCCGCTGAAATTCCGCGACGAGCGCAAATATGTCGACCGCATCAAGGACGCCCGCACCAAGACCGGGCTGAACGACGCGATCAAGGTCGGCTACGGCAAGCTCGAGGGCGCCGGCGTCGTGGTCGCGGTGCAGGATTTCGATTTCATGGGCGGCTCGCTCGGCATGGCCGCCGGTGAAGCGATGGTGCGCGGGCTCGAGCTCGCGGTCGAGAAGAAGTCGCCCTTCATCGTGTTCGCCGCATCCGGCGGCGCGCGGATGCAGGAAGGCATCCTTTCGCTGATGCAGATGCCGCGCACCACCGTCGGCGTGCAGATGCTGCGCGAGGCGCGCCAGCCCTACATCGTGGTGCTGACCAATCCGACCACCGGCGGCGTCACCGCGTCCTATGCGATGCTCGGCGACATCCAGATCGCCGAGCCCGGTGCGCTGATCGGCTTTGCCGGCGCGCGCGTGATCGAGCAGACCATCCGCGAAAAGTTGCCGGACGGCTTTCAGCGCGCCGAATATCTGCGCGAGCACGGCATGGTCGACATGGTGGTGCACCGCCACGAGATGAAGGCCACGCTGGCGCGGCTGTGTCGCCTGCTGACCAAGGCGCCGGCGCTCGAATCCGCATCGAAGCCCACGGCCGCGGTCACCGAGCCGGCCCAGATCGTCACGGCGCCGGAGACGGTGCCGGCCGCGCCGCACGCGTGACCGCAAGCGCCGCCCCATCGCAACCCTCGTTTGAGGCGTTGATCGCGCGGATATCGGCGCTGCATCCCAAGCGCATCGATCTCAGCCTCGATCGCATGCGCGGTCTGATGGAGCGGCTCGATCATCCCGAGCGCAAGCTGCCGCCGGTGATCCATGTCGCCGGCACCAACGGCAAGGGCTCGACCATCGCCTATCTGCGCGCGATCCTGGAAGCCTCGGGCCTGCGCGTGCACGTCTTCACCTCGCCCTATCTGGTGCGGATCAACGAATGCTACCGGCTGGGCGCCGTCGGCGGCGGCAAGCTCGTCGGTGACGATGAGCTGCGCGAGACGTTCGAGCATTGCGAGCGCATCAACGCCGGCAATCCCATCACCATCTTCGAGATGGAAACGGCGGTGGCGTTCTGCCTGTTCGCCAGGCATCCGGCCGATGTCGCATTGCTCGAGGTCGGGCTCGGCGGCCGGCTCGATTCGACCAATGTGGTCGAGACGCCGCTCGCCTCGGTGATCGCGCCGGTCAGCATGGACCACATGGAATTCCTCGGCGACAATTTGACGGCGATCGCCGGTGAAAAGGCCGCGATCATCAAGCGCAAGGTGCCGGTGATCTCGGCCGAGCAGGCGCCTGATGCGATGGCCGTGATCGAGGCGCAGGCGAACCGCATGCGCGCGCCGCTGCATGCGGCCGGCCAGCAATGGCATGTCGGCGTCGAGCGCGGCCGGCTGGTGTATCAGGACGAGCGCGGCTTGCTGGATCTCGCCGCGCCGAAACTGTTCGGCCGGCACCAGTTCGACAATGCGGGCCTCGCGATTGCGACGCTGCGCGCGATCGACGCATTCAAGCTCAACATCGCGGCCTACGAGGCCGGCATCGTCAATGCGGAATGGCCGGCGCGAATGCAGCGGCTGGTTTCCGGCGCGCTCGTCGGTTTGGGGCCGCAGGGCTCCGAGGTCTGGCTCGACGGCGGACACAATGCCGAGGGCGGCCGCGTCGCGGCCGCGGCGCTCGGCGATCTCGAGGAGCGCGTGTCGCGGCCGCTGGTCGTGATAACAGGGATGATGGCCAACAAGGACGCCAACGCTTTCCTCGCCAATTTCGCCGGACTGACTCGCCACATCATCGCGGTCCCAGTGCCCGGCCGCGACAACGGCATGGCGCCGGACAGACTGGCTGACGCCGCGCGGGCGCTCGGCATGCGGGTCGAGATTGCTGATGGCGTCGCCGCCGCCTTGCGGCGGCTTGCCGCGCTGGCCTATGAGGTGCCGCCGCGCATCCTGATCACCGGCTCGCTGTATCTGGCCGGTCCCGTGCTTGCGGCCAACGGCACGCCTCCTGCATGATGTCGGTGTCGTAGCCCGGATGGAGCGAAGCGAAATCCGGGGCCTTTCAATCCGTCACGGAAGCCCTCCCGGATTACGCTTTGCTGCATCCGGGCTACGGGAGGACAACACACCATGCGTTTTGCTGCGATCGCCGACATCCACGGCAATCATCTTGCGCTCGAAGCCGTGCTGTCGGACATCCGTGCGCAGGGCATTTCCGACATCGTCGACCTCGGCGACATGGTGAGCGGTCCGCTCGACGCCCGGCCGACGATCGACATGCTGATGGCGCTCGATGCGGTCCATCTGCTCGGCAATCACGACCGCTATCTGATCGACCGTCCGCACGAGAAAATGGGCTCCTGGGAGCGGCTGACCTATACCCAGCTCGAACCGCGGCATCTCGACTGGCTGCGCACGCTGCCGGCGAATTCGGTCTATCGCGACGAGGTTTTCCTCTGTCATGCAACGCCCCAGGACGACGAGACCTACTGGCTCGAGACGGTGCTGCCGGGCGGCGAAGTCTGCATGTCCTCGCTGGAAGCGATCGAGGCGAGAGCCGCCGGCGTGCCGCAGTCCCTGATCCTCTGCGCACATACGCATACTGCGCGCGCCGTGCGGCTTCGCGACGGCCGGCTGATCGTCAATCCCGGCAGCGTCGGCTCGCCCGGCTATCGCGCCGGCAAGCCGCATCCGCATGTCGTGGAGGCCGGTTCGCCCGATGCGCGCTACGCGATCCTCGAGCAGGTCGATGGCGGCTGGGACGTTACCTTCCGCCACATCCCCTACGACCACGCGGCGATGGCGGCGCTGGCGCGCCAGCACGGCCAGGCCGAGCTGGCGTCAGCGCTGGCGACGGGTTGGATCAGGTAGCCTGCACGCGCGCAACCTTCGTCACACGCGGGCTTGACCCGCGTGTCCATCAATCTTCGCAAGCACCTCTTTCCAAAGCGGATGGATGGCCGGGTCAAGCCCGGCCATGACGAGCCAGAATCGGCTCACCCAAAACAAGACGGCCGGCTTTCGCCGGCCGTTCCGCAAATCAGCTAATTCGAATCGGATCAGACCGCAGCGGTGATCCACTGCTGCAGCTTGGCCTTCGGAGCGGCGCCGACCTGACGGGACGCCATCTCGCCGCCCTTGAAGATCATCAGGGTCGGGATCGACATCACGCCGTACTTCGACGCGGTCTTCGGGCTCTCGTCGACGTTGAGCTTCACGATCTTGACCTTGTCGCCCATCGCGCCGGAAATCTCATCGAGAGCGGGCGCGATCATGCGGCAGGGGCCGCACCACTCGGCCCAGAAGTCGACGACCACCGGCCCGGTCGCCTTGAGCACTTCGGCTTCGAAATCGGCGTCAGAAACCTTGCCAACGGCCATGTGAGTACCTCGTTCGGTTGAGACAAAAGGGCGCGGTTGAGAATCGCGCCCGGGAGCATGGGTCAAACCTATGAACGCCCCCTTGCCGGGTCAAGCTTGCTCACGCCGACATGAACTTATGCCAGGGCGGCGTCCAGCGCGGAGGCGGAAATCTCCATGATTTCAGTCGTTTCGGTCCAGAGCAGGCCGGCCCGGACGGGCAGCCGGGGATAAAGCCTGGCGAGCACCGCGCGGTACAGCGCGAGCTGCCGGACATAGCCCCGCGGCGCCTCGGCGGCGGCCTTGGGCGGGGCATGGTTGGTCTTGAAATCGACGATCAGGACGTCGGTCGGCGTCACCACCAGGCGGTCGATCTGACCGGAGACCAGCGCCTTCGGCTGACCCGGCCGCTCCAGCCGCCCGACGATCGAGACTTCCGCGCGGCTGCCTGGCGCGAACACGGCGGCAAAGCGCGGATCGGCGATCAGGCCGAGCACCTGATCCGCGAGCGCGGCCTGCTCCGGCTCGCTCCAGCCGTCGGCATTGCGTGCGAGGAAGCCGAGCGCGGCAGCGCGCCGCCGCTCCAGGGCCACGTCGGGCAGCGATTGCAGCAGGCGATGCACCAGCGTGCCGCGTTGCAGGGCGCGGGCGCGCAGCAGCACCGATTCGCCGGTTCGGATCGGGTGGCCGTCGTCATCAGCCGGATCGGACGGACGCAGCATGCCCGCCGCTGATGCTTCTGGTGCGGCCGGTGCACGCAGCCAGGACGGCAACACGATCGGCACCGCGGCCGCAGACGCACTCGCGCCGGTGAGATCGGTGACGTCGTCCGGCCGCGAATAGCGCATCACCTTGCCCGCCGGCGTCTCCAGCTCCTCGAGCCTGAGCCCGGAATTGGCGAGCCCCTTGGTGATCAGATCGTACCAGGACGATTTTCGCACAGTGTTCATGTTGCCGGGCATGCAGCCGCCGACGATCAGCCGGTCGGCGGCGCGGGTCATCGCGACATAGAGCAGGCGTCGATACTCGTCCTCGGTGTCGCCGAGCATCGCCTTGCGTGCGTCGGCGACATTGGGCGGGTCCTCGGCCTTCTTGCCGGCCCACACCACGACGCCGGGCGCGTTCGGCGCGGCATTGCCCTGCGGCAGATGGATCAGCCGCAGCCGCTGCGTGTCCGACGGCGAGGTCGTGGTGTCGACCAGGAACACCACCGATGCCTCGAGGCCCTTGGCGCCGTGCACGGTCATGACGCGAACCTCGTCGCGCGAAATCTCCATGTCGCGCTTCACCTCGGTATCGGCGGCGCGCAGCCAGGCGACAAAGCCTTGCAGCGAGGCCGGCGCCCTGCGCTCATAGCCCAGCGCAAGCTCGAGGAATTCGTCGAGCGCGTCGTTGGCCTCATGGCCGAGCCGGCGCAGGATGCGCGCCCGCCCGCCATCGCCGCCGAGCAACCAGGCGTAGAACGCGAACGGCGTCTCCTGGGTGAAGCGGCGCTCGCATTGTTCGAGACGGCGCAGCGCGGCCGCGAATCGCTCATCGGTCGGCGCCTGCGCGGCCAGTGCCTCGCGCAGCGAGCCGCGACGCTGGTACGCCAGCTTGAACAGATCGTCGTCATCGAGGCCGAACAACGGGCTCTTCAAGGCCACCGCGAGCGCCAGATCGTCCTGCGGCAGCAGCAGCGCATCGGCAAGGTTCATAAGGTCGATGATCGCGATGTGCTCGGTCAGCTTCAGCCGGTCGGCGCCGGCGACCGGGATGCCGGCGTGCTTCAGCGCCTGGATCACCGCGTCGAAGGCGTTGCCGCGCCGCCGCACCAGGATCAGCATGTCGCCGTAGCTGAGCGGTCGCCGTCCGCCGCTGCTGCCGGTCATGGTGCCGCTGGCAACGAGGCGCTTGATCTCGGCCTGGATGCGCCGTGCCAGCTTCACCTCGGGGCTGGTCACCGACACGCCGTCGAACGGCGCGCGCCAGCCCTCGATGTCCTGGCGATCGTCGGCAACCGCGATATCCCAGAGCTCGATCAGGCTGGGGCCGGCATCGGCCATCGCATTGTGGATCGGATAGCCGTTCTCGACCGCGTGAATGCTGCGGAAGATGTCCTGCTCGCGGAACACATGGTCGACCGAGTGCAGGATCACCGGCCCCGAGCGGAACGAATAGGTGAACGACACCGGATCGAACTTCAGCCCGGCTTCCTCGAATCGCCGCTTCAGCTCGCGCCGGCGCAGGTCGAATTCGCGCGGCGCCGCGCCCTGGAACGAGAAGATCGACTGCTTCTCGTCGCCGACCGCGAATACGGTGCGCACCAGGCCGTCGCGCGCGCCGGCGCCGGAGGTGAATTCCGAGATGATGTGCGCGACAATGTCCCATTGCCGCGGGCTGGTATCCTGCGCCTCGTCGATCAGCACGTGATCGACGCCGCGATCGAGCTTGTAATGCACCCAGCCCGAAGAGACGCGGTCGAGCATCGCCAGCGTCTTGTCGATCAAATCGTCATAGTCGAGCAGGCCGCGTTCCAGCTTCTCGCGCCGGTAGTGCGCGGCGGCCGCGGTCGCGATGTGGATCAGCGTCTCGGTGCGGTCGCGCGCGACCACGGCGCGGCGGCGTTCGATCAACGGACCGAGACGGTCGATCTCCGCCTCGAAGCGATGGCCTGCGACCGAATTCTTCTTGATGAAGTTGTTGGTGACGACAGACGCGCGCGGCGCGCGGTCGTCTGTGAGAAAGACGCCGAGATATTCGTCGACCTGGGCTGCGCCGGTGAACGTCAGCGCGGCTCGCAGTCGCTCGGCCTGCTTCTGATCCGCCTTGCTGCTGGTGTCGAGGAGCGTCGCCATCTCCTTCCAGCTCGACCGCGGCAGGTTCGGCCCGTCGACGATCTCGCGCTCGACATCCTCGATGCGAATATCGGCCGAGACGCCGAGCGCGGCCGACATCTGCGCTGCGGCGGCCGCGGCGTTGCCGGCGGCATCGGTCCAGGCCATGAAATGGTCGCGGCTGAGGCAGGCCTCGCGGACTACCTCCTTGAAAGTGACGTCGGCGGCATTTGCCATCGCCGTCCGCAGCGCGCGGCCGATGGGACTGTCGGGAATCCGCGACGCTTCGAGGAACACCGCGAGATTGGCGCGCTCCATCATCTCGTTCTGGTCGCGGTCGTCGAGCACGGCAAAGCGCGCCGGCACGTTGGCCTCGAACGGAAACTGCTGCAGCAGGCGGGTGCACAGCGCGTGGATGGTCTGCACCTTCAAGCCGCCGGGCGTCTCCAGCGCGCAGGCAAACAGTTTGCGCGCCTCGCGCCGCAGCGTGCCGGAAGGGTGGGCGATACCGGCCTCGCGAATCGCGGCGTCGAGCCCGGCGTCGTCGAGCGTCACCCAATGGCCGAGCGTCGTGAAGACGCGCTCGGCCATGTTCGCGGCGGCCGCCTTGGTGAAGGTGATGCAGAGGATCTTTTCCGGCGGCACGCCCGACAGCAAAAGGCGGATCACGCGCTGCACCAGCACATGGGTCTTGCCCGAGCCGGCATTGGCCGACACGAAGGTCGACGCCTTCGGATCGGACGCACGCGCCTGCGCGTCGCGCACGGCGGGCGGGATGGGTCTGATAGCCTTCACCATTCCTCGATCCCCAGGCCGCCGGCGGCGGACCATTCCTTGATGCGCGCGAGGTCGTCATAGGCGCCGTAGCGGTTCGCCCACATCGAAAGGTTCAGCGAGGTGTAGGCCTGCTGCTCGTCGTCGAAGGCGTGGATCAAGGCTTCGAGCTTGCGCCGCGCGCTGTCGGCGGCCTCGTCGGGCGGCTGCGGCGTGTCGCTGGTCTTGATCTTCAGCTCGAGCGAGCGCTGCTCGCCCGGCGGGTTGTTGCCGCTCAGCCTGACATAGACGAGGTCGCCGACCGAAGAGTCGGCCGGGATGTCGGCGAAGCCGCCCTCGCGCAGGATCGCGGCTTCCAGGGTGAGCTGCGGCGACAGGCCCATGCGCACCTGCTTGCCGGTCGGCGGCTGGCCGGTCTTGTAGTCGAGGATCGCAAAGCTGCCGTCGTCGCGCCGCTCGATACGGTCGGCGCGCGCCGAGAGGGTGAAGGTCCTGGCATCGTCGAGCGGGATACCGATCTCGCCGCGGATTTCGGCCTTGATCGCAGCGATATTGCCGCGCCGGGCCTGCTCCCATTCGGCAAACCACGTCGCGATGCGCTGGAAACGCGGCCACCACAGCGCCCGCGCCTCGGGCCGCTCCATCAGCGGCGCGAAATATTTGGCCCCGATCTCGCGCAGCGTGCGCAGGGTGTCATCAGGCAGCGCGTCGGCATAGACCTGCGTGAACTCGCCGAGCGCCTCATGGATCGCCGAGCCGCGATCGGCCGCCGACAGCGGCATGTCGACGGGGTCGAGCGGATCGAGCTTGAGGATGTGGCGCGCATAGATCGTGTAGGGATCGCGCAGCCAGTCCTCGATCGCGGTGACCGACATTTTCAGCGGCCGTGCCTCGCGCGGCGGCCGCGGCTCCGGCTGCGGGATCGGCTCGACCTTGTCGGGCCGGTCGAGCTCGGCGGCATATTGCACGTAGGTTTTGCCGGCCGATGTCGCGGCCTTCCAGCGCGCCTCGCCCGCCACCGCTTCGAGCCGGTGCAGGAAGCGCGAGGCGACCGCCGGCGCGCCGCCGACTTTTGCGGCGTGGGTGAGGATCACCTCGTCATGGCCGAGCAGCTGCGCAAAGTCGTGCGCGGACAGGCCGATGCGTCGCTCGGGAAGATCGAGCCCGAGCTCATGCCGCATCGGCCGGCTCAGCCAGGGATCGATCCGCGGCGCCGGCGGCCAGACGCCCTCGACCAGGCCGCCGAGGATGACGCGATCGGATTCGGTGAGACGTGCTTCGAGCTGGCCGAAGATGTTGAGCTGCGCGCGCGCCGATTCCGGCCGCCGCACCATGCGGTCGGCGAACGCGGTCTGGAACACCTCGGGATAGTCGGCGAGCGGCGTCATCAGCCCGCTCGGCTGCTGCTTGGCGAGCAGCTCGTCGAACGCGGACGCCAGCGACGCACCGGCGCGCTCCTCGAACACGACAGCAACGCCGTTCCGGTCGCCGGACAGCGCGATCAGCGCCTCGCGATGGCGCGCGGCGAGCTCCGCGAAGTCATAGGGCTTTGACGACGCCATGCCTTCGAGCGGCGCCAGCGCCGCCTGCAATTTGGCGATCAGGCCCTCGGCCTGATTGAGCTCGTTGTCGCGCAGCCGGGCGCGCGGCTCCATCGCATGCAGCGACGAGGTCTCGCCGCCGTGCAGCTTGACCAGCTCGGCGCGGAAACGCGCGAAGTCGCGCGCGAGGCCGCCGGTCCCGGCTTGCGGCCGCGTACCGCGGAGCAGCGCGATCTCCAGTACCTCGATCGCACGCCGGAGCGCGCCATGGGGGCCGTCGAGCCGGAACAGCGGATGCTTGAGCAGCGCGAGCAGCGTCGGTGGCTCCAGCCCCTTGGCTGCAGCCTCCGCGGTGAGGCGGGCGAACACGCCGGCCGGCGTTTCCATCAGCGCATCACCGCCGGAATCGTCGAACTCGAGCTTCCAGCGCGTCAACGACGCCATTACGCGGCGCGCCAAAGCGCGATCCGGCGTCACCAGCGCGGCCGATTTGCCGAGATGACGCGCCTCGCGCATCGCGACCGCGATCGCCAGCGCCTCCATTTCCGGATTGGGCGCCTCGACCACGGTGAGGTTGGTCATCCCGGCGGAAATCCGCGCCACGATCTCCGGCCGTTCCAGCCGGTCATGCCATTGCGCGGTCGCGGTCGAGGGACGCATCGTCTCCGACACCAGCACCTCGCGGCCGAGCGGAGCCGGTGGCGCAAGGCTCTCGACGTCGCGGCGCCTGATGCCGAAGCGGTCGAGCAAGGCGTGCATCGCGTATTGCGGATGGTTCGACGAGGGCGGCGTGGTGAACCTGCCGTCGTCGCCGCGTTCGCCACCGATCGTGTCCCAGGAGTCCTCGTCGAGATCGGTGTCGAGCCCGGGCAGCACCACGGCGCCGTTCGGCAGCTTCGCCACCGCGTGCAGGAATTTTGCCGTCGCCGGCATCGAGCCGGTCGAACCGGCCGCGATCACCGGGCCCGTGGGATGCGCGGTCAGCCGCGCAGCTTCCGCCTCGATCAGGAGATCGCGCCGCGCCGCGGGCTCGATCCGGCCGATCTCCTTGAGGTAGCTGGGCCAGGCGTCGCGCGCGATGCGCAGGAAGTCGAGCGAGTGCTGCCAATATTTGTCGAGCTGGTCCGGCACTAGGCGGTCGAGCGCGCGCCAGTCGACGCCGCGCGTCACCATGTCGTCCATCAGCCGCGCCAGATCGCCGGCGAGTTGCAGCGTCGAGGCCGGGCCGCCGACCACCAGCGGCGCCGACACCGGCGTCTTGGCCCAGGCCGCGACCAGATGCGCGAGGGTCAGCCGGCGCTCGAGCTCGCCGAGCCTTGGCGGAATCTCCAGCGGCGCGGCGCCGCCGACGTCCTCGCTTTGGTCGGCGAAGGCGAGTTCGTCCTCATCGATGTCGCCAAGCGCGACGATGCGCGGCAGCACGGCGGCGTCGGACTCGAGCACATCGAGGAAGATTTCCCGCGCCAGCCGTCCGGCACGGCGGGTCGGCAGATACAGCGTGGCGTTGGCGAGCCTTGCCGGATCGCTCTGCGCGTCGAATCCCGCGACCAGCCGGCCATCGACCAGCGCCGAGATGACGGTGCGCAGGAACGGCGCAGAGACGGGAACACTGAAGACGCGCATGGGCTGCCTGATTCGAATCCGGCGCCAATATAGGGAGCGGCGGCCGTCGATAGCCACCCCTCACCGCTCAATATCGCAATCGGCCGGCGCAGCGATCGGCGGCATCCAGGAACCAGCGCAACGCCGGATCCCGGGCGGCGCGGCTTGGGTGGATCAGGTCGATCGCGAAGGCGGGGATGTCGAGCGGCGGCGCGACGACGGCAATGTCGGCCAGAAGCGTGAAGCGCCGGGCGACGCGCTCGGCCATCGTGGCGATGAGGTCGGTGCCGGCCACGGCGAACGGAACGGCCACCACATGCGCGAGCGTCACCGCCACCCGTCGCTTCAGCCCATGGCGTGCCAGCAGCGCGTCGATCACGCTCGGCAGGCCATCGCCGCCGGTCGCCGAGAACAGCGCGTGCGGCAGGGTCGCGTAATCTTTCAGACTGAGGCGTTCCGATCGGTTCGCGCGCGCATCGCGGATGCAGACAAAGCGTTCCTCGAATAGCCGGTGCCGGACGCAGCGCGGCGACTCCGGCAGGTGCCCGCCGATCAGCGCATCGAGTTCTCCGCGCTCCAGCTTCGCCAGCGCCACCGTCGCATCGGTGAGCGGGCGCACGGCAAGGTCAATGCCGGGGGCTTCAATGCGCAGCAGCCGGGTCAGTTCCGGCACCACAACGAGATCGCCGTAGTCGGTCGCGGCGATGGTGATGCGCCGTCGCGCGATGGCCGGATCGAAGCCCTGGTCAGGCGCCAGCGCGCCCCGGATTTGCCGCAGCGCTTCGCCGATCGGCCCGGCCAGCGCCAGCGCCTTTTCGGTCGGCTGCATGCCCGCGCCGGCACGCAGGAACAGTTCGTCGGCAAACAGCGCACGCAGCCTCCGCAACGCGCTGCTCATGGACGGCTGGGCGAGCCCGATGCGCTCGGCCGCCCGGGTGACGTGGCGCTCCTCCATCAGCGCTTCGAAGGCGACCAGCAGGTTGAGATCGATGGCGGCTAAATTCATTGAAGAAATAGTGCCTATAACAATAATCGATTTCAACAATGATTTGCCCCGGCCTATGCTCGTTGGCCGGACATGACGACGGGACCCAGGAATTTGGCGAGATTTGCGAGGCTGGTACCGCGCGGGCCGACACTGCTGATCATCGGCGTGCTGGCAGGATTGGCTTTCCCTGCCTTGGCGGACGGCGTGCGCCCGCTGATGGCGGCGGCGATCTTCGTTCTGGTGCTCGGCACCTTCCTCCAGGTCGACGGCACGGCGTTCCGGCGCGCGTTGCGGCGGCCACTGGTCTGGCTGCTGTTGCCGGGGCTCGCCATGCTGGCGAGCCCGCTTGCCGTCGGCTTCGCCGCGCGCGGCGCCGGCTTTCGACCGGAGCTGATCGTCGCATTGGTGCTGTCGGTATGCGCGCCGCCGTCGAGCGGCACGGCGGCCGTCGCGCGCATGCTCGGCTTCGACGCGACCATTCCGCTTGCCGTGACGCTGCTGTCGATGGCGCTGGCGCCGGTCACCGTGCCGCTGATCGCCGCGGGATTTGCCGATCTCGCGCTCGATCCGCTGGCGCTTGCGACGCGGCTGGCGCTGCTGGTCGGCGCCGCCGGTGCGCTGGCGTTGCTGCTGCGCCGTCAGGCCGCTGGACGATTGGTGCAGCATGCGCGCATCATCGACGCGCTCGTGCTCGCCTCGCTACTGCTGTTCGCGGTCGCCACCATGGCCGGGGTGCGCACTCAGATCGAAGCGCAACCGGCCGCCGCCTTCACCTGCGTCGGCCTTGCCTTCGCCTGCAATCTTGCCCTGCAATTGTGCGGCGCGCTGCTCACGCCGGGCAATCTGGCTGCACGGCTGACCAGCGGCCTCATTCTCGGCAACCGCAATGTCGGACTGGTCTGGTCGGCGATGGGTGCTGCGGTGTCGCCGATGACGGCGTTGTTCTTCGCCGCCACGCAGTTTCCGATCTATATGACGCCGCGGCTGATCGAGATGCTCGTTCGCCGCGAGCGCAAGGAGAATGCCTCGCCATGAGCGCGACGATCCTGACCGAAGACCTCGCCGTCCGCTTCGCGCGCATCGCGCTAGGCCATGTCACGCGCGAATATCCGAACAAGCCGGATCACGTGCTGGCGGGGCCGCAGGACGCGCGCACGCCGCGCGAGCTGCATCCGGTGTTTTTCGGCAGCTACGACTGGCACTCCTGCGTCCATAGCACCTGGATGCTTGCCCGGCTGCTGCGCCGCTATCCCTCATCCGAGGCGGCGGACGATATCCGCGCGCTGTTCGACGCGCAGTTCGTGGCGGAGAAGGTCGCGGCCGAATGTAGCTATCTCGCCGCCCCGACCGCGCGCGGCTTCAAGCGGCCTTACGGCTGGGGCTGGCTGTTGAAGCTCGCGGCAGAGCTCTCGCTCCTCGAGAACGCCAACTGGCGCGACCGGATCGCGCCGCTTGCCGGGATCTTCGCGCAGCGCTACCGCGATTTCCTGCCGCTCGCCACCTATCCGGTGCGGGTCGGCACCCATTTCAACACCGCGTTCGGGCTGCGCATGGCAGCCGACTACGCAGCGGCGACACAGGACGATGCGTTCGGCGCGCTGTTGCGCGACACGGCGCTGCGCTGGTACGGCGCCGATCAGGATTGCCCTGCCTGGGGCGAGCCGAGCGGCGACGACTTCCAGTCGTCCGCGCTGATCGAAGCGGAGTGCATGCGCCGGCTGTTGCCCCCGCGCGACTTCCTGCCCTGGTTCGACCGCTTCCTGCCGCGGCTTGAGCTGCGCGAACCCGCAACCCTGTTCCGGCCCGCCACGGTCACCGACCGCACGGACGGCAAGCTGGCGCATCTCGATGGGCTCAATCTCAGCCGCGCATGGTGCTGGCGGGCGCTGGCCGGCGCATTGGCGGCGGCCGATGCCCGTCGTCCGATCCTGCAGGATGCCGCGCGACGCCATCTCGACGCCGGCCTGCCGCATATCGCCGGCGACTATATGGGCGAACACTGGCTTGCGAGCTTCGCGGTGCTCGCGATCGACGCCGATGGCTGACGAAGGCGCCGTCTAAGCGACGCTTTCCAGGTAAGCTTCTTCCGCGGCCTGGATCGCGTCCGGAGTCCCGACATGCATCCAGACGCCGTCGAGGCGCAGGCCGAACAGTCGTTCCTGCTCGTTGGCGCGGTCGAACATCTTGGTCAGCGAGAACTCGCCGGCCGGCGCGTCGGCGAACAGCGCGGGCGACATGATCGCCGCGCCGGCATAGACAAACGGCACCACCTGGTTTTCCCGTTTCTTGCGCAGTGCGCCGTCCGGCAGCATCGAATAATCGCCGCGCCCGCTATAGCCGATGCTCGAGGCGGTCGGCGCCATCAAGAGCAGGATATCCATCCGCGCGGGATCGAAGGTTTCCGCGAGCCGCGCCAGATTGGAGCGCACGCCGTCGATCCACATCGTGTCCGCGTTCAGATGATAGAACGGCGCGTCGCCGAGCAGCGGCAGCGCCTTCACCACCGCGCCGCCGGTGCCGAGCACCTGATCGCGCTCGTCGGAGATGATCACGCGCGGACGGCTGCGGGTCTTGACGTGCTCGATGATCTGATCGGGCAAATAGTGCACGTTCACGACGGCTTCGCTGACGCCGGCGCCGGCGAGCTTGTCGAGCACATGGTCGAGCAGCGGCTGGCCGGCGACGCTGACCAGCGGCTTCGGCATCGTGTTGGTCAGGGGGCGCATGCGCACGCCGAGGCCCGCAGCGAGCACCATGGCCTTATGGGGTGTGACGGGCATCTTCCGGATATTCTCGGTCATCATCTCTCATGCGCCGATCATATCACGGCGATTCGGCAAGCACATCAATCAGACGCCATAGTCATCGGACATGACGGCCGTAAGACGGCAATGACGACCCTGGCCTAGACGTCGGCAGCTTGCGTGCCGCGTTTGGCAGTTTTCTTCTTCTTGTCGCCTTGTTTGAGAAAGTTGACGCCGATCTGGTCGCCGTTGACCCATGCCAGCTCGCAGCGACGATAGGCCAATCCTGTGGACGACAGCAGCAGAAAGAACTCCTTCAGGTTCAGGCCCTCGACCGAGCCGTCGACGGAGAGCTTGGCGCCCGTCTCCGACACGTCTTCCATGGTGCAGTCGCGCCGCCAGGTGCCGTCGATGCCCATCATGTGCGCCGCTATGCCGCGCTCAAACGTGACACGATCGCCCTTGCGTCGTTCCGTCCCCATCGTGTGGTCCCGCTCCAGATCCGGCCGCGCCATGGATCAGGTGCGGGCTCCGCAACCTTAGGGGACCCGAGGCTAATAACCCGTAAACTACGGTACCGGGGGAGGGACGTTGGCCGTGTACCAGATGCGGAAGCTGGTCAGCGCCGGATGCGCCAGCGACCGCTCGAGATAGGTCCAGATCCGCGGCTGGTGCTTGAGATATTGCGGCTTGCCGTCGCGGCGGTTGAGCCGCGCAAATGTGCCGAGCAGGCGGGTGTTGCGCTGCGCCGACATGATCGCATAGAGCTCGGCGAAGCCGGCCGGATCGAAGCTTGCATCGGTCGCGCGCCGCGCCTTGATGTAGCGGGTCAAGAGCGACAGCTCGAGCTGCTCGGGCACGTCGATCCGCGCATCCTGCAGCAGCGATACCACGTCGTAGGCCGCGGGGCCGAGCAGCGCGTCCTGGAAGTCGATGACGCCGACGCGCAGGATGCCGGTGCGTTCGGCAAGCCAGATGATGTTCGGCGAATGGAAGTCGCGGATCACCCAGGTCCGCGGCGCCGCTGCGGGCTTCTCCAGCAGGCCGCGCCACATCCCGAGGAATTCGGCGCGCAGCTCCTCGCTCGGCTGCACGCCGCGGTCGGGCAAGTACCATTCCAGCATCAGTCCGATCTCGATCAACCAGGCGTCGATATCGAACACCGGGATGTCGTAGCGCTCGTCTGCTGTCAGCGGCAGCGTGTCGGGCAGTGCCTCGCGATGCAGCGCGGCCAGCATGTCGACCGCGGCCTCGTAACGCTCCGCGATCGGCTGCGGCGGATCGCCCTCGATGATGCCCTCGGCGCCGAGATCCTCGGTGATGAGGAAGCCGGATTCAAGATCGATGTGCCGGATCGCCGGTGCCGAAAAGCCGTATTTACGCAGGCCGTTTCCGATCGCGACGAACGGCCTGACGTCTTCGGCGAGATGCACCGCTGCGCTGTAGGACTGGCCGCTGTAGATCGCCGGGCCATCCGGACGGCGCGGCGAGTTCATCAGGATGACGGTGCCGTCGTCGTTGCGCAGCCGCGCATAGGAGCGTGTCGAGGCGTCGCCCGGCATGCGTTCACGCCGGGCATTGAGAAAGCCCGCCCGGTCGAGGAACTGGCGCAACTCGTTGAGCCGCGCCACCTTCGCCGCGCCCTTGCCATGGCCGGTGATCTCGGCCGCGCGCGCCGCCGATCCGAGCGCCGGGCGATGGCTGAACGCGATATCGATGCGGTCGGCGGGCATCGCGTCGGGCGCGCGCTCCGGCCACTCGATCAGCGCCACGATGTCGTCGGGCAGCGGCGACAGCCCGATCTCCTCGAGCTCGCTGGCGTCCTTGATGCGGTAGAGATCGGCATGGACCAGCGGATACGACGGCAGCTCGTAGCTCTGCGCCAGCGTGAAGGTCGGGCTCGGCACCTCCAGCGCATCGTCGGCGGCGAGGTAACGGATCAGCGCGCGCGCGGCCGTGGTCTTGCCGGCGCCGAGGTCGCCGGACAGCGTGATGACGTCGCCGGCGCCGATCAGCAGCGCGAGGTCGGCCATCAGCTCCGCTGTCGCGATCTCGTTCGCGAGCGCCACCGAGAATGTCGAGGTCGCCGTCATTCAGCAGCGTTGCGATGTGCGGTCTGGTCGATCGGGAAGTCGCAGGTCACGGTCGTGCCGCGGCCTACGGTCGAATCGACCCGCACCCGTCCGCCATGCAGTTCGACGAAGGAACGGACCAGCGACAGGCCAAGGCCCGCGCCGCGATGCCGCGAGCCGTGCGAATGGCTCTCGAACCAGTTGAACACCTTGTCGCGCATCTCGGCCGGAATGCCGGGACCGGCGTCGGTCACCGCAAACACCACGCTGTGCTCGGTGCGGTGCGCGCTGATCGTGACGGTGGCGTCATGCGGCGAGAAGCCGACGGCGTTGGCGAGCAGATTGTAGAGCACCTGCACCACGCGCCGCTCGTCGCCGACGAAGGCGCCGATGTCGGGCTCGATGTCGACCTTCAGCGTGATGCGGTCGGTCGCGAGGCGGTCCTGGATGCCTTCGGCAGCAGCCTCGATCGCCTGCCCGATATTGACCGGACCGAGCTCGAGCTTCATCGCGCCGGCGTCGATGGTGGCGAGATCGAGAATGTTGTTGGTCAGCGCCAGCAGCGCGTTGGTCGATTTGGTGACGTAGTCGAGATATTCGGCCTGCTTCGGCGTCAGCGGTCCGGTCGAGGGATCGCTGAGGAAATGCGCGAAGCCGATGATGGTGGTGAGCGGTGCGCGCAGCTCGTAGGAGACGTGGTGGACGAAGTCCACCTTCATCTGGTCGGCGGCTTCCAGCGCCTCGTTGCGCTCGCGCAGTGCCCGCTCGACATTTTCGGTGTCGGTGATGTCCTGGAAGGCGAGCAGGGTCTTGCCGTCGGGCAGCGGGATGGTCATGCAATTCAGCACGCTGCCGTCCTTGCGCTCGAGCTTGAGCGCGACCTGGGCGCGGTTCTCGATCGCGGTGATCGATTCGCGCAGCGTGCGCCAAGTCAGGGCGTCGTCGAACAGCGGCCGGCACAGTGCTTCCACCGCCTCGATATGCGGCTCGCCCTGCAGCGCGTCGGCCGGCAGCTTCCACATCTTGGCGAAGGGCGGGTTGAACAGTTCCGCACGGCCATTGCTGCCGAACACCGCGACCGCCTCGCCGAGATTGTCCAGGGTCTCGCGCTGCACCCGGGTCAGGCGGTCGTAGCGGCGGGCGAGGTCGAGGCTCTCGGTGACGTTGTCGAACAGATAGGTGACGCCGCCCTCGAGGTTCGGCGTGGTAACCACGCTGATGGCGCGGCCGTCGGGCAGGAACCAGGTATAGGTCTCGGATTCGACCGCGCGATAGGCTTCGTGCAGCTTGGCCTTCCAGGCGCGGAAATCCGGCTGCTCCGGCAGCTTGCGGTTGGCGCGCAACCGGTCGAGCACGCTGGAATCGTCGGGGTTGCCGTCGAGGAAAGCCTGGTCGAGGCCCCACAGCCGCCGATAGGACTCGTTGTAGAAGGTGAGCCGCCGGTCGGCATCGAACACCGCGACGCCCGAGGACAATTGGTCGAGGGTGCGCCGGTGCGCTTCCACCATCCGCGCGATCGCCGCGCGCAATGCGGCGGCTTCGCTGGCGTCGATCGCGATGCCGGCGCTGCCGCCGGAGAGTTTCAGCGCCTGGACGTCGTAGATCCGCCGCTCGCCGCTGACCACGATCGGCAGCCGCGCGGCATATTTGGCATTGTCGTTCAGCGCGCGGGTCAATTCGGTGCGCTGGTCGCTTTCGAGCAGTTCGAGATTGCGCTGCAGCGCGTCCGACACGCTCTTGCCCTCGGTGGCGCGGACATAGGCCGCGTTGGCATAGCGCAGATTGCCCTCGAGGCTCTTGGCCCAGATCGGCCATGGCGCGGCGGCGGCGAAATCGCGCAGCAGCTCGGTTTCCTCCTGCAGCGTCTTGTAGCGCAGGTTGGACTCGGCGAGCTCGCGGCGCAGGCCGCCGAGCTCGCGGATCCGCACGATGGCCTGGCCGCCGATCGCGCGGCCCATCGCCTCGATGGCGCGGCCGGCCGATGTCGAGAGGTTGAGCAGGAACGCCTCGCCCTTCTCGCGCAGCGCGTCGACGGCGTGGTCCATCTGCAGCGCCGGCTCGGGCGGCAGCCAGGTTCCGAAGGCGAGGACGCGTTGCGGTGAGCCTTCCTGCGACATCACCAGCGAGATGTCGCCCGAGATCTGCGGCCGGTTGTCGCCCGCGGCCCAGGAGATCAGGACCTGCGGCTCGACGAACAGCAGCGCGCGCAGCCGGTCCGATTGCGCCTGCAGGTCCGCGATCTCGGACTGCAACTGCTCCTCGGCCCTCGTCGCGCGCACGCGGGTGCGCATCAGGAGGATCGCGGCGACGGCCGAGAAACCAACCAGCGCAAGCGACGTCGCGAGGACCGCGACCTCCTGGTGATTGAAGCCGAAATGATCCGACATCGCCTGGGCGACCGGGCTCTCGGCGGCAAACGAGGCGCGGGCCGGCAGCAGCGCGGTGATGGCGAGCCCAATCATGCCGTCGCGCGCCAGTGAGGTGCATGACAGCAGGGTTCGACGCATTGCCGCGACTACGCCCGACATATGTTGCCCCAGAACGCACAAACCCCGGGCATGATCCGGAAAAGAGGAGACCGGTGTTCCCTCACGGCAAACGTACGACGTTTGTCCGCCGATCATGCCCAAGCAGGACCAGTCAGCCCGACGAAGACCCCCCGTCGCGCTCGAATCAAAACAGAATAGTCCCAACGGGACTCGGCGAGTAAGAGTCCAGACCGTGAACGCAGAATCCCCTGTGAAAAAATGCGGCCGGGTGGCGCGGATTTTATGCGAATTGACTCCGTAGTCATGCGGGGAGCGCACGAAGCGTGATCTCCCGAGGCGCGTCCGCACACTTCTCCGACGCGCCCTAGCGTCCGGTCGAGCCGAAGCCGCCGCTGCCGCGCCCGGTCGCCGACAGCACCTCGACCGGAACCAGCTCGGCCTTCGTGACCGGCGCGATCACCATCTGCGCGATGCGCTCGCCGCGCCGGATCGAGAACACCTCGTGGCTGTGGTTGATCAGCAGCACGTTGATCTCGCCGCGATAGTCGGCGTCGATCGTGCCGGGCGAGTTCAGCACCGTGACGCCGTATTTGGCGGCAAGGCCGGAGCGCGGTCGCACTTGGGCCTCGTAGCCCGCCGGCAGCGCGATCGTCAGTCCGGTCGGAACCATCTCGTAGCGGCCCGGCAGCAGCAGCAGCGGCGCCGACTGCGGCACCGCCGCAAGCAGGTCGAGGCCGGCCGCGTCGGCGGTCTGATAGATCGGCAGCAAGAGATCGGCGCCGTGCGGCAATTGGTGGACTTCGACCTTGATGGTGGCGCTCACGATGCTGTTCCTACGGCTCTGGCGATGCGCGACACCAGCGCGGTCGCGACTTCCTCCTTGGTCATGACAGGCCAGGAGTCGACGGTGACGTCCTTGCCCTCGCGCGAGAGCAGGTGAACGGTGTTGCGGTCGCCGCCCATCACCCCGGTCGCCGGCGAGACGTCGTTGGCGACGATCCAGTCGCAGCCCTTGCGCGCGAACTTCGCCTTGGCGTTCTCGATCAGGTGCTCGGTCTCGGCGGCGAAGCCGATCACCAGCGGCGGCCGCTGCTCCTTCAGCTTGGAAATTGTCGCGAGGATGTCCGGGTTCTCGACCAGTTGCAGCGGTGGCATGCCGGCCGCGGTCTTCTTCAGCTTCTGGCTGCCTTCACTGGCGACCCGCCAGTCGGCGACCGCGGCGGCAAAGATCGCGACGTCGACCGGCAGCGCGGCCTCGACCCGGTGCAGCATGTCGCGGGCGGACTCCACGTGCATGACCGAGATGCCCTGGGGGTCGTCGAGATCGACCGGGCCGGTCACCAGCACGACCTCGGCACCGGCGGCGCGGGCGGCGGCGGCAATGGCAAAGCCCTGCTTGCCGGACGAGCGGTTGGCGATGTAGCGGACCGGATCGATCGCCTCATGGGTCGGGCCCGCGGTGATCAGCACCCGCTTGCCGGCCAGCGGACGCGGCTGCGGCGGGCGCAGCATGCGGTCGGCGGCGGCGGCGATCTCGGTCGGCTCGGCCATCCGCCCGACACCGGCCTCGCCGGCTTCCGCCATCTCCCCCGCATTCGGCCCGACCGTATGGACGCCGTCGCGGCGGAGCTGCAGCACGTTGCGGCGGGTGGCCGGATTGTTCCACATCAGCGGGTTCATCGCCGGCGCCAGCAGGATCGGCCGGTTGGCCGCCAGCAAGGTGGCGGTGGCGAGATCGTCGGCATGGCCGTGCGCCATCTTGGCCATCAGGTCGGCGGTCGCCGGCGCCACCACGATCAGATCGCAGTCCCGCGCCAGGCGGATATGGCCGGCATCGAATTCGCTCTCGGCATCGAACAGGTCCGTGTAGACGCGCTCATGCGACAGCGCGCTGGCGGCGAGCGGGGTGACGAATTGCTGGGCCGCCTTGGTCAGCACGCAGCGGACCTGGATATGCCGTTCCTTGAGCCGCCGGATCAGATCCAGCGCCTTGTAGGCCGCAATCCCCCCGCCGATGATCAGGGTGACCCGGGGCTCGCCGGCCGCGCTGACGGCCCGCGGAGCAGGGGCTGTCACTGTCGTGGAACCTGGGCCGGTCACCTCGGCAGGCTCCGGTCCGCTGTCTGCGAGGTCCCGGAGGATCACCCGGACCTCCTCCTCGACCGACCGGCCGTTCCTGGCGGAGCGCAGCCGCAGATAGGCCTTCAGCGTATCGTCGAGTTTGCGGATGGTCAGGCTGGCCATGGCGTGCCCTCAGGCATCATGCTCAATATGATAGCGATGCTATCACATGGTGCATGCATTGCAATCAGTGCGCCCGGATGGCGAAAAAGATCGCGATGGAGGCGATCGCAATGACCCAGAGGCCGACGGTCTGCACCCGCGCCTTGCGGGCCTCGGCGCGGGCCATTTCGTCGATCGAGTCGGACGACAGCATATGGCCCTCCAGCGTCATGGTCTCCAGCTGCTCGAGCACCGTGACGGCGCGGTTGGCGATCGACGGCAGGTTGGCGAGGATGCGGCCGAGCTCGCCCGCGCCCGACATCGCGCCCTGGATGCGGCCGGCCGGGCCGAGATTCTGGGTGATCCATTCGCGCACCACGGGGTCGGCGATCTTCCAGATGTCGAGCTTCGGGTCGAAGCCGCGCGCCACGCCCTCGACCACCACCATGGTCTTCTGCAGCAGGATCAGCTCGGGGCGCGTTTGCATGTCGAACAGGCCGGTGACCTCGAGCAGAAGCGTGAGCAGCTTCGCCATCGAGATTTCCTCGGCGGTGCGATTGTGGATCGGCTCGCCGATCGCGCGGATCGCCTGCGCGAAATTCTCCACCGAATGGTGGCCCGGCACGTAGCCTGCCTCGAAATGCACCTCGGCGACGCGGCGATAGTCGCGGGTGATGAAGCCGAGCAGGATCTCGGCCAGGAAGCGCCGCTCCTTCAGCCCGAGCCGTCCCATGATGCCGAAATCCACGGCAACGAGCCGGCCGGTCTCGTCGAGGAACAGATTGCCGGGATGCATGTCGGCATGGAAGAAGCCGTCGCGCAGCGCATGGCGCAGGAAGCTCTGGATCACCTTGCGGCCGAGATCGGGCAAATCGACCTTGGCCTGCGCCAGCCGGACGTGATCGTTCAGCGCGATGCCGTCGATCCACTCCATCGTCAGCACGCTGTGCGCGGTGCGATCCCAATCCACCGCGGGGACGCGGAAGTCCGGATCGTCGCGGGTGTTCTCGGCCATCTCGGACAGCGCGGCCGCCTCGAGCCGCAGGTCCATCTCCATCGCGACCGAGCGCGACATCGTGTTGATGACCTCGATCAGCCGCAAGCGCCGCGCCTCGGCGGAATGCGCCTCGGCCTTGTGCGCGACAAAGAAGAAGTCGCTGAGGTCGCGGCGGAAGCGCGCGGCGACATTGGGCCGGAGCACCTTGACCGCAACCTGATGCCGCACGCCGTCGCGCTCGATCTCGCCGCGATGCACCTGCGCGATCGAGGCTGCGGCAACCGCAGGGCCCAGATGCACGAAGGCCTGCGCCAGCGGCCGTTCCAGCGATTGCGTGATGACGGTTTCGGCCGCCTCCTGGGCGAATGGCGGCAGCCGGTCCTGCAGGCTTTCGAGATCGCGCGCCATCGCCACACCGACCACGTCGGGGCGGGTGGCGAGGAATTGCCCGAGCTTGAGATAGGCGGGTCCGAGCCGCGTCAGTGCGCGCGACAACCGCGGACCGGACTTGGCCGAGCGGCGCTCGATCAGCCGCGCCAGCTTCAGCGCGAGCTGCCCGGGCGGCGGTACCAGCGCCGGATCGACGACGCCGAACACGCCCTCGCGCGCAAACACGAAACCGGCGCGGGCGAGGCGCGAGATGTGGGTCAGTGCAGAGATCACAAACGCCAGCCCGAATGCAGCGCCACGATGCCGCCGGAGAGGCTCTGCCACTTCACGCGGGCAAAGCCGGCGGCGCCGATCATGTCGGCGAACGCGCTCGGCCGCGGGAATTTGCGGATCGACTCGACGAGATATTGATAGGACTCGGCGTCACCGGTGACGGCGCGGCCGAGCGGCGGGATCACCTTGAAGGAAAACAGATCGTAGATCCGGTCGAGGCCGGGCACGTCGACGGTGGAGAATTCCAGGCACAGGAAGCGGCTGCCGGGCCTGAGCACGCGATAGGCCTCGCGCAACGCAAGGTCGATCTGCGGCACGTTGCGGATGCCGAACGCGATGGTGTAGGCGTCGAACCCGCGGTCGGCGAAGCCCAGCGCTTCGGCGTTGCCCTCGACGAACGACACGCGGTCATCGAGGTGCTGCTTCGCGGCACGCTCGCGGCCGACGGCGAGCATGTCGGTATTGATGTCGCAGACCGTGGCATGAAAGCCCGCGCCCGCGGTCTTGGCGGCGCGGAACGCGATGTCGCCGGTGCCGCCGGCGACGTCGAGCAGCGCGAACGGCCGGTCGCCCTTCGGCGGATCGAGCGTCGTGATCATGACGTCCTTCCAGGCCCGGTGCAGGCCTGCCGACATCAGATCGTTCATCAGGTCGTAGCGTGACGCCACGCTGTGAAACACGTCGTTCACCAGCGTCTGCTTCTCGCCCAGGGGCACGTCCCTGAAGCCGAAATGGGTGGTTTGATCCGGCCGATCCATCAACTCATACTCTTACCTTTTGGTCGCGCTTTCTTCACGCGAACCGGTGCCCATCCCGCATCAAGTGCGGGACAGGCCTCGCTCGAAAACGCTCCAGCCAGACCATAGCGCGGCGGCCGCAATGGCGCTATCACGTCACTTCCAAAAGGTGAATGCCTGCCATGCCGGAATTACCCGAAGTCGAGACCGTCCGCCGCGGCCTGCAGCCGGCCATGGAGGGGTCCAGGATCCTCAAGGCCGAGGCCCGCCGCAAGGATTTGCGGTTTCCGTTTCAAAAAGACTTTATCGCCCGGCTGGAGGGCCGGACCATCACCGGGCTCGGCCGCCGTGCCAAATATCTGATGGCGGACCTGAACTCCGGCGACGTGCTGCTGATGCATCTGGGCATGTCGGGCTCGTTCCGCGTGCTGAAGCAGGACGGCGCGGCGACGCCGGGGCAATTCCACCACCCGCGCAGCGAGGATCGCGCGCATGATCACGTCGTGTTCCACATGTCGTCGGGCGCGGCCGTCGTCTTCAACGATCCGCGGCGCTTCGGCTACATGAAGATCATCGCGCGCAACGCGATCGAGGATGAGCCGCTGCTGAAAGGGCTCGGTCCCGAGCCGCTCGGCAACGAGTTCGACGCGGCGATGCTGGCGCGCTCCTGCCACAACAAGAAGACCAGCCTGAAGGCCGCGCTGCTCGATCAGCGCGTGGTGGCGGGACTTGGCAACATCTATGTCTGCGAGGCGCTGTTTCGGTCGCATCTGTCGCCGCGGCGATTGGCCGCGACGCTTGCAACCAGGAAGGCTGAGCCCACCGACCACGCCAGGCGGCTGGTCGACGCGATCCATGCGGTGCTCAACCAGGCGATCAAGGCCGGCGGCTCCTCGATCAGCGACCATCGGTTGACCAATGGCGATCTCGGCTATTTCCAGCATTCGTTCCAGGTCTACGACCGCGAGGGCGAGACGTGCCGCACCTCAGGCTGCGAGGGCATCGTCAGGCGCTTCACCCAGAACGGCCGTTCGACGTTCTGGTGCCCGAAGTGCCAGAAGTAGCAATGTTCGAGTCCCCGCGCATCGAGACGCAGCGCCTGATCCTGCGGCCGCTTGCGCTGTCGGATGCCGCGGCGATCCAGCGTCATTTCAACAATTGGAATGTGATCAAGACTCTCGCCACGGTCGTGCCATGGCCCTATCCCGGCGACGGTGCGGAAAGCTTCATCAAGCGGGAGCTCTCCAAGATCGCAGCCGGCGAGGAAAGCTATCAATGGGTGCTGGTGTTGCGTGCCGGCGATGGCGAGGCGATCGGCAACATCAGTTTCCGGCCGCGCGCCGATGGCCGCAAAGGCAATCGCGGGTTCTGGCTCGCCGAGCCGTACTGGAATCAGGGCCTCATGACGGAAGCGATCGCGGCGGTGAACGATTTCGCCTTCCTGACGCTCGGCCTCGATCACTTCCATGTCTGCAACGCGCAGTCCAACGTCGCCTCGCGCCGGGTCAAGCAGAAGACCGGAGCCGAATTCGTCGGCTTTGTGGAGCTTCCGCACCACAATGGCGAATCCAGAGCGGAGAAATGGAAGGTCACGCGCGAGACCTGGCTGCGCGATCGCCCGGCGACGTGACCTCATTACGAATGCCGTCGTGAGGAAAATCGCGGCGGCTTGACCGCGGATGCGGGGCTGGCGAACATGGCCCATCGCTCCTTCAAGAACGAGAACACAATGGCGATGAACGGCATGTCGATGAATGACGCCTGGCGCGACCGCGCCGCGACAAATTTTCAATGCGAGAAGCAACCGGCCACCAGTAGCCGCGGCATGGTGGTGAGCAATCATCCGCTGGCATCGAGCGCCGGCGCCGAGATGTTAGCGGCTGGCGGCAATGCGATCGATGCGGCGATCGCCACCTTGTTCACGCTGACCGTGGTCGAGCCGATGATGGTCGGCATCATCGGCGGCGGCATGGCGCATATTCGCCTCGCCGACGGCAGCCATCGCTTCATCGACGGCCAAAGCACGGTGCCGCAGGCGGTGCGGCCGGATACCTACACCTCGAAGCCCGGCTCGGCGCACGACGTGTTCGACACCGTCGGCAACGAGAATTTGAACGGGCCGAAGGCGGTCGCGGTACCGGGCTCGCTGAAGGCCTGGTGCGAAACGCTGCGCCGCTTCGGCACCATGAGTCTCGCCGACGTGATGCAGCCCGCGATCAAGCACGCCGCGCGCGGCTATGCGGCGACGCCCTATTTGCACGAATGCATCACCGACGGCGCCGAGGAGATGCTGAAGGACAAGCCGATCTCGGCGATCTATCTGCCTGATGGCACACCGCTGAAGCCCGGCGAGCGCGTGGTGCAGGCGGAATATGCCGAGACGCTGAAATACATCGCCGATCATGGCGACAACGCGCTCTACCAGGGACCGCTCGGCGACATCCTGGTCGACTACATGAAGAAGAACGGCGGCTTCATCGCACAAGCGGATCTTGCGACCTACAAGACCGTCGAGCGGCAGCCGATCCGCTGCGACTACCGCGGCTGGGAAATTCTCGGGCCTCCGCCGCCGGCGGCGTCGGGCGTGCACATCACGCAGATGCTCAACATCCTCGAAGGCTATGACATCGCGCGGCTCGGCTTCGGCACGGCCGACACGATCCACTATCTTGCCGAGGTGCTGAAGATCGCCTTTGCCGACCGCGCGGCCGCGAGTGGCGATCCCGCCTATATCAACGTCCCGGTCGAGCGGCTGACTTCGAAGGCCTATGCCGAGGATCGCCGTCGCGCGATCGATCCCGATCGCGCGCAGGCCTGGAGCGCCGGCGTCACCCAGCTCGAAAGCGCGCACACCACGCACATGACCGCGGCGGATGCGATGGGCAATGTGGTCGCGACCACCCAGACCATCAACAATCTGTTCGGCGCCAAGATCCTGATCCCCGGCCTTGGCACCGTGCCGAACAACTACATGAACCTGTTCGACCCGCGGCCGGGGCACGCGCTGTCGCTGGCATCAGGCAAGCGCGTCACCACCTCGATGTCGCCAATGATGGCGCTGCGCGACGGCAAGCTGACTTACGCGCTCGGCCTGCCCGGCGGCAAGCGCATCTTCCCGAGCGCGATGCAGGCGCTGATCAATTTGATCGACCACGGCATGAGCCTGCAGGAGGCGGTCGAGGCGCCGCGGGTCTGGACCGAGGGCAATGCGCTGGAGGTCGAGCAGGCGGTGCCGGAAGCCATCCGCGCCGCGCTGTCAGCCAAGGGCCACAAGGTGCAGGTGGTGCCGACGGTGGCCGGCGGCATGAACGCGATCCAGTTTCACGCTGACGGCACGATGTCGGGCGCAGCCTGCTGGCGCGCCGACGGCACGCCGATCGGCATTGCTGGCGGACTCGCCCGCGCCGGAGTGCGGTTTGCGTTGAGGTGAGGTGGTTAGGCTCCCTCGCCCCGCTCTTGCGGGGAGAGGGCGGGTGAGGGGCCTCTCGCGAGGCGGTGTCCGTTGATGGACCTGTACCCCCTCACCCGGATTGCATCTGGCGATGCAATTCGACCTCTCCCCGCAAGCGGGGCGAGGTGACTCTACTTCCTGACGCAGATGACGCGGACCACGGCGGCCTTGGCGTCTGCCGAGTCGCCCGACGCGGTGACGCCATGCGCTTTCAGGAAGCTGCGCACCGTGTCGGCCGGCACCAGCGCGGCCTGCGCCGGCGGCGCCGCGTTCGCGGGGCCTGCAACGATGACGGGCTTCAGCACCGCGATGCCGGCAAACCTGCCGCCACTATCGAGCGCCGCTGCGCCGGAGAACCCGAGCGCAGGCGCCGGAGACAGCGCCTGATCGCCGCCGCCGACCTGTGCGACCGAAGCCTTCACGCTGCTCGCGGCCGCGCCGCCGCCCTGGTTCCGCGGATCGGCGATGCCGGTTAAGTCGAGCGCGGCCTGCGTCGCCTGGCCTGCGATTTTGAGCGGCTTCAGCCCGCGCGCGCCATAGATGCGTAGCAGCGCGAGGTCGTGATCCCTGTCCTCGGCGACCCGATCGGCATTGCCGTAGCCCGGGATCGTCAGGGCGATGCAGTCGTCGGTCGCCACGCGGTCGGTCACGATGGCGCCGTCGTCGCTGACCACGACGCCGGTGGCATATTCGACGGTCTTGCGCGGCGGCGGACCGGCCTGCACGGCGGCCGGAAATGCATTGAACGCGCTCGACATCGCGATCACCACCGGCTCGATGGTGGTTTGCATCGCCTGGTCATAGAGGATGGAGAGGATGCGGACCTCGTCGCCCTTCAAGGTGCCGCGCAGATAGAACTTCTTCAGCCCCTGCATGCCCGACAGCACGAAGAAATCCGGCTTCACCACGGTGTAGTCGATGGTGCGGCCGGCCGGCTCCTTCTTTTCCTGCTCGGCAAGTTTTGCGGTGGTCGGGCTGGCTTCCTTGCGGCGGGCCAGCAGCACCTGGACGGTGCCGGTCGGCGAGGTCCATTTGGCGCCGGCGGCATCGCTGGTCAGCTGCGGCACCAGCTTGGTCGGAATGCCGAGCCGCGCTCCGGTGGTCGGCTCGGTCACGATCTTCCAGCCGACACTTTCCTGCTTCCGCCGCGCAGTGTCCGCGAGCACGCCGCGCTCTTGCGGGTTCAGCACGCCGGTCGGCTTGCCGCCGCGCTTCTTCTGGAATTCCTTGATCGCGTTGATCATGCGCTCGCTGACGTCGCCCGTAATCGCACCGTTGTATTCGCCGACCCAGGCGAGGTCGGATTGCAGCGCCAGCCGTTCGGCCTGCGCCATCGCGCCAGCGGTATCCTCCGGTTTCTGCAAAGCGGGGCGTATCGGCACCGTCGTCACGGTCTTCGGCCTGGTCCCGGCCGTCGAGGGCGGGGTCATCTGGGCCTGCGCCATGCCCATGGAAGCGGCCATCAATGTTGCCGAAAGCACCGATCTCATGACAAATCCGGGGGAAATGACCGACACCATTGACGTCCGGGCAATTAAGCACATCTGCTTGGTCGGCAACAACCGCGCTCCGGTTCAGCGAGCGCGTCAACCCTCATCCCCGCGCAACGGCTTTGCCGTTGTCGCTGGAGGAGCGGCGTCAGCCGCGTCTCGAAGGATGAGGCCAGAGACCGGGCCTCATGGTTCGAGACGCGCGTCGCGCTTCTCACCATGCGGGTCACGGGTAGGATAGATGAGACAATGCTGAGTGCCGACGAACTTGAACGCTATGCCCGCCATATCGTCCTGCGCGAGGTGGGCGGCCCCGGCCAGAACGCGCTGAAGCAGGCGTCGGTGCTGGTGATCGGCGCCGGCGGCCTCGGCGCGCCGGTGCTGATGTATCTGGCCGCCGCCGGCGTCGGCCGGCTCGGCGTGATCGATGATGATATCGTCTCGCTCTCCAACCTGCAGCGCCAGATCATCCATGCGACGTCCGATATCGGCAAGCGCAAGGTCGACAGCGCGGCGGCGCAGATCCATGCGCTCAATCCGCATGTCACGTTCGAGGCGCATCCGATGCGGCTCACCGCCGACAATGCGATGGCGCTGATCGCGAGCTACGATCTCGTCCTCGACGGCTCCGACAATTTCGAGACCCGCTATCTCGTCGCCGATGCCTGCTTCCTCGCGAAGCGGCCGCTGATCACCGCCGCACTGGGCCAGTTCGACGGTTCGCTGACCACGATCCGCGCGCATGAGAAGAATGCGGACGGCGTGTTCAACCCGACCTATCGCTGCCTGTTTCCGGAGGCGCCGCCGCCGGGCACGGTGCCGGCCTGCGCCGAGGCCGGCGTGATGGGCGCGCTGGCCGGCGTCCTGGGTTCGATGATGGCGCTGGAGGCGATCCGCGAGATCGTCGGCTTCGGCGAGGGCCTGGTCGGCCGCCTCCTGATGGTGGATGCGCGCGCGATGCGGTTCGAAACCCTGCGTTACGCGCGCGATCCGCAGAACCCGCTCAATGGCGATGGGCCTGTCATCACCGACCTCGGCGCCCATCGCACTTGATTGCCGCCGTTATCTGGTGGCCGGCTTCTCGCTGTCGAGATGCGCCATCTGCTCGGCCGCATAGCGGGTGCCGGCCGCGATATCCGGCGGGAAGGCTTTCGCCAGTGCAGCGAGGTGAGCTTGCGCCAGCGTCAGCCTGGTCGCGCCGAGCGCTTCGGTGAGACGGTTGCGGGTGCGGGCGCCGACCAGCGGTACGATCTCCTTGCCCTGCGCCGCGACCCAGGCGATCGCGACCTGCGCCGGCGTTGCACCGATCTCGGCGGCAATGGCGCGCAACTGCTCCACCAGCGCGAGATTGGCATCGAGGTTCGCCCCCTGGAAGCGCGGCGTCATCAGCCGGTAATCCCTGCCGATCTTGCCGGACTCCTTCGACCAGTGGCCGCTGATCAGTCCGCGCGCCAGCACGCCGTAGGCTGTGATGCCGATGCCGAGCTCGCGGCAGGTCGCCAGGATATCGCGCTCGATGCCACGCTCGATCAGCGAATATTCGATCTGGAGATCGACGATCGGATGCACGGCATGCGCACGGCGGATGGTGTCGGAGCCGACCTCGGACAGGCCGATATGTCTGATGTAGCCGGACTTCACCAGATCGGCGAGGCCGCCGATCGTCTCCTCGATCGGAACGTTGGGATCGAGACGGGCCGGGCGGTAGATGTCGATGTAGTCGGTGCCGAGACGTTGCAGCGAATAGGCGAGGAAATTCTTCGCCGCGGCCGGCCGGGTGTCCATTCCGGCAAATTCACCCGCGGGGCCGCGCAGCGCGCCGAACTTGACGCTGATCTGCAGCCGGTCCCGCGCGACGTCCTTCAGGGCTTCGTGCACCAGCATCTCGTTGTGGCCCATGGCGTAGAAGTCGCCGGTATCCAGCAGCGTGATGCCGGCATCGAGCGCCGCATGCACCGTGGCGATGCTTTCGCCGCGATCAGCCGGGCCATAGACCTCGGACATGCCCATGCAGCCGAGGCCGAGGGCCGAGACGGTGGGACCGGCGGAACCGAGTTTGCGTGTGTCCATGTGGATGTTCCTCGAACGTTTGCGGCGGAGAATCCGTCGCCAAATGCCGGGGTGATATGGGCCGGTCGGTTTCGGACGATAAGCTGGACAATCGCGAATAGCTTGTTCACTATATCGAACAATGCAGGATTTCGACCTTCGCGACCTCGACGCCTTCGTGGCGGTGGCGCGCACGCGCAATTTCCGGCGGGCCGCGCTCGAGCAGCGCGTCTCGGTCTCCAGCCTCAGCCAGCGCCTGCGCGACATGGAAGAGCGGCTCGGCGTCCGCCTGATGAACCGCACCACCCGCAGCGTCGCGCTGACCGAGGCTGGCGAACTGCTGCTCGCCCGCGTCGCGCCGGCCATGGTCAACGTCGCCGATGCGATCACGGAGGTGCGCGGCCTGCGCGCCGAGCCGTCGGGGCGGTTGCGCATCAACGCGCCGCCGCCCGCGGTCGATCTGGTGCTGGCGCCGATGATCGCGCCGTTCCTCGCCAGATATCCGCGGGTCGACCTCGACGTCGTCGCGGAGAGTGCGTTCGTCGACATCGTCGCGCAGGGCTTTGACGCCGGCGTGCGTTACGGCGAGCATCTGGCGCAGGACATGGTCGCGGTCCCGCTCGGTGCGCCGCAACGCTACGCGATCGTGGCGTCGAGCGCGTATGTCGCAAAGCACGGCCGGCCGATGCATCCGAAGGATCTGCTGGCGCATCCCTGCATCCGCAGCCGCTTCAGCAACGGCGTGATGTTCGATTGGGAGTTCGAGAAGAGCGGCCGCGTGGTGAAGATTTCGCCGCCGGCCAAGTTGACCGCGACCCATCTCGGTCTCGCGCTGCGTGCAGTCCATGACGGCGTCGGCTACTGGGCGACGTTCGAGGGCTATGTCCGCTACGGCGTCAAATCCGGCGTACTGGTCAGCGTGCTCGACGACTGGTGCCCGCCGTTCGACGGACCGTTCCTCTATTATCCGAGCCGGCGCCAGCCGCCGCCGGCGCTCGCCGCTTTCGTGTCGTTCGTTGCCGACTGGCGCAAGCAGGCGCGGCGGAAGACCAGATAGATGGTTCTTATCCTCCCCTGGAGGGGGCGAGGCGAGCGAAGCTCGCTCTGGGATCGGCGCGAATGAAATGAGCGACGAGGTGGGGTGATGGTCTCACCACTCGAACGCTGCCCGCGTTGAGAGATCAGCCCACCCCCTCTCACATTCCGCTTCGCTTCATGTGAGCTGACCCTCCCCCTCCAGGGGAGGATAGAAATACCGCGGCAATCCTACCTGCCGGCCGCATCGGCTCCTTTGCATGGGGTTGTTTTCCATATTTTGGCGGTGTCGTAGCCCGGATGGAGCGAAGCGTAATCCGGGGGGCTTGACGCGGTGATGCTGTCCCGGATTGCGCTGCGCTCCATCCGGGCTACGGATCTCGCTTCCCCTTCCCCCTGAAAGGGGGAGGATCGGGATGGGGGGATGGGGGGTCTAGCCACGCGCACCGTCGCTCGTGGAGAGAGCAGATCCCCACCCGCTTTGCTCTCGCGAGCAAAGCGACCTCCTCTTTGCAAGGGGAGGCTGGAGCTGCGTGGCTTGGATGGAGCGCGGCGTAATCCCGGCTACGAGCACTTACAGCATGCTCGGCAGCACGCGATCCGGCGGCTTGTGAGCGTCGAGGAAGGTTCGGATGTTGATGATCACCTTCTCGCCCATCTCGACGCGGCCTTCGATGGTGGCCGAACCCATATGCGGCAACAGCGTCACTTTGCCGGCCCTGGCGAGCCGCACTAGCTTCGGGTTCACCGCGGGCTCGTGCTCATAGACGTCGAGGGCCGCGCCGCCGATATCGCCGGCCTCGATCAGCTTGATCAGCGTGTCCTCGTCGATCACCTCGCCGCGCGCGGTGTTGACGACATAGGCCTCTTTCCGGATCAGCTTGAGCCGCCGCGCCGAGAGCAGGTGATAGGTCGCCGGCGTGTGCGGACAGTTCACCGAGATGATGTCCATCCGCGCCAGCATCTGATCGAGACTTTCCCAATAGGTCGCCCCGAGCTCTTCGGCGATCATGGGCGCCACCGGGCGGCGGTTGTGATAGTGGATCTGCAGGCCGAAGGCCCGAGCACGGCGCGCCACCGCCTGGCCGATGCGGCCCATGCCTACGATGCCGAGCCGTTTGCCCCCGATGCGGTGGCCGAGCATCCAGGTCGGCGACCAGCCCGCCCAATGCTGCTTGCCTTCGGTCAGGATCGAGGCGCCCTCGATCAGGCGCCGCGGCACCGCAAGGATCAACGCCATGGTCATGTCGGCGGTATCCTCGGTCAGCACCTTCGGCGTGTTGGTCACCGTGATGCCGCGCGCATGCGCCGCGGCGACGTCGATATTGTCGACGCCGTTGCCGAAATTGGCGATCATCTTCAGCTTGCAGTCGGGCTGATTGATCACGTCCTCGCGGATCATGTCGGTCACGGTCGGCACCAGCACGTCGGCGGTTCGCGCCGCCTCGGCGATCTGTTCCGGCGTCATCGGTGTGTCGTCGAGATTCAATCTGGCGTCGAACAGCTCGCGCATCCGGGTCTCGATCGAGTCCGGCAGCTTGCGGGTGACGACGACGAGAGGCTTTTTCTTCACCGACATGTCCTGCTTTCATGAGGCGCGCGGCTTGCCAAAAAACAAACCGTTCAGGCCTCATTAACCCGGTTGTTCGACACTGCTGATAGCCGCGCTGTCCCGGCGTTTCCTTCGCGTTTCCTAGGGTTCCCCGATACTTGCCCCGGCTTTTCGCCAAGGCGAAACGACGGGAAATTCGGGTGTTCTGGCTCTCAGGCGTTCCGTCCTCTCTAGCAGAAGGCCGGGCCAAGACAAGAACCCCCCGGACTTGCAGTGCGGGAGCGAACGGGCGCCGGCGCAGGGGCCTTCGGGCGTGGTTTGGGTTGCGGTGCGCCGAATGCGGGTTGGGCATCTCGGCAGGAGACGAGTTGATGGTGGCGTTCTGGCGTTTCAGTTCATTGGTGGCGCTGGTCGGAAGCATGCTGAGTGCGTCGGTCATGCCCGGACATTCCGCCAAGGATTTGAGCCCCACCACCAGCGGCCTGCCGATTCCGCGCTATGTCAGCCTGAAGTCGGATCATGTGAACGTCCGGGCCGGCCCGACCAAGGACAATGACGTCGCCTGGGTCTACACGCGGTCGGGGCTGCCGGTCGAAATCACCGCCGAGTTCGAGAACTGGCGCCGGGTGCGCGATTCCGAGGGCGCCGAAGGCTGGGTCTATCATTCCCTGCTGTCCGGCCGCCGCACCGCCGTCGTCACGATGAAGAACAAGGACGATCTGGCCTCGCTGTACGATCGCCCCGATGCCACCAGCGCCGTCGCGGCGCGCCTGCAGGCCGGCGTCGTCGCGCAGGTGAAGAAATGCGCCAACAACTGGTGCCGGGTCACCGGCAGCGGGTTCGACGGCTGGATCGAGCAGCAGCGCCTCTGGGGCGTCTACGCCGACGAGAAGGTGGACTGAGCTTCCTGGTCCCCAAATGAAAATGGCCGGGACGAGCCCGGCCATCACAACTCATTTCGACCGTAAGACCGTTCAGCGCTTCTTGCGCAGCCGCACGACCATGTCGACGCGGGAAATCTCGTAGCCTTCGGGCACGTCGGGCATTTTCGACAGCACGAGGTTCGGGTCGGGAATGTCGACCAGCTCGTGGTTGTGCTCGAGATAGAAGTGGTGGTGCGTCGACACGTTGGTATCGAAATAGGTTTTCGTGCCGTCGACGCTCACCTGGCGCAGCAGGCCGGCGTCGGTCAGCTGGTTCAGGGTGTTGTAGACGGTCGCCAGCGACACCGGAACCTTGGCCAGCGTGGCTTCCTCGTACAGCATTTCAGCGGTCAGGTGGCGGGCACCCTTGCCGAACAGCAGCCAGCCCAGCGCCATGCGCTGGCGGGTCGGCCGCAGACCGGCAGACTGCAACATTTCGTTGACGTCATGCCACGGACAGCCGGTCAGGGCAGGGTGGTGCCCAGCGCCCCGGGCAGCCGGGTGCACGGCATCATCGTTCACAGCCGGTACTTCCTCGTTCATATCCACTCTATGCACCCAACTCAGGCAATATTCCTGTTAAATATAAAAAGGATGCCTATCAGATGCAAGTTTTTCGCAACTAGAACGAATCCAAGCTGCGGTAGAAACCTAAGGAGAAGCGGTCATTTATCATCGGAATGCCGCTTTGCCGCCCAGTTGGCCGTATGTTAGAGAGCGCGCGGACCACATATGCGCTTTCGGCAGAGATAACAGGCCGTGGCGTACCCAGGTAGCGCCAAGATGCGGGACGGGTTATTCCGGTTCCCGTGGGTAGATCAAGGTCCGACCAAGCAAAGCGCTTCATCGGGACATCAGAGGTGGAAAGAGGATGCTGGATCGGCGCGGCGGTTACGAATACGAGGATTTGCTGGCTTGCGGGCGGGGCGAGCTTTTCGGTCCTGGCAACGCCCAGTTGCCGCTGCCGCCGATGCTCATGTTCGATCGCATCAGCGAGATTTCGGAAAATGGCGGCGAGTTCGGCAAGGGACTGGTGCGCGCCGAGCTCGAGGTGAAACCGGATCTCTGGTTCTTCGGCTGTCATTTCAAAAACGATCCGGTGATGCCGGGCTGCCTCGGCCTCGATGCCATGTGGCAAATGGTCGGCTTTTACCTCGGCTGGATCGGTGGCGAAGGTCGTGGCCGCGCGCTCGGCCTCGGCGAGCTGAAGTTCTCCGGACAGGTGCTGCCGCACGCGCGCAAGGTTGTGTACAACATCGATATCAAGCGCGTGATGCGGTCAAAGCTCGTGCTTGGAATTGCCGACGGGTGGCTTTCCATGGACGACGAGATTATCTATCGCGCCAAGGACTTGAAGGTCGGGTTGTTCAAGCAGGGCACGGCGCCATCTTGAGCAGGATCATCATGCGGCAACATAAAGGCAGGGCGAGGCGAACATGAGGCGGGTTGTCATCACGGGGATGGGTATTGTCTCGTCCATCGGTAACAACACCCAGGAAGTGCTTGCGAGCCTCTACGAGGCGAAGTCGGGCATTTCGCGCGCGGAGAAGGCCGCCGAACTCGGCTTCCGTTCGCAGGTGCACGGTGCGCCGACACTCAATCCCGCCGAGGTGATCGATCGCCGCGCAATGCGGTTCCTTGCCGAAGGTGCGGCGTGGAATCACGTTGCGATGGAACAGGCGATCCGCGACTCCGGCCTCGAGGAGAGCGAAGTCTCCAACATCCGCACCGGCATCATCATGGGATCCGGTGGACCGTCGACGCGCACGCTGGTGGAGGCCGCCGACATCGCGCGCGCCAAGGGCCCGAAGCGTGTCGGTCCGTTCGCGGTGCCGAAGGGCATGTCCTCGACCGCGTCGGCGACGCTCGCGACCTGGTTCAAGATCAAGGGCGTGAACTATTCGATCTCGTCGGCCTGCGCGACGTCGAACCACTGCATCGGCAACGCCTATGAGACGATCCAGATCGGCAAGCAGGATGTCATCTTCGCCGGCGGCTGCGAGGAGCTCGACTGGACGCTGTCGGTGCTGTTCGACGCCATGGGCGCGATGTCCTCGAAATACAACGACACGCCGGCCATCGCCTCGCGTCCCTACGACCTCAACCGCGACGGCTTTGTGATCGCCGGCGGCGCGGGTGTCGTGGTGCTGGAAGAGCTCGAGCACGCCAAGGCGCGCGGTGCCAGGATCTATGCCGAGGTCGTTGGCTACGGCGCGACCTCCGACGGCTACGACATGGTGGCGCCGTCGGGCGAGGGCGCCGAGCGCTGCATGCGCATGGCGATGTCGACCGTGAACACGCCGGTCGATTACATCAATCCGCATGCCACGTCGACGCCCGCCGGCGATCCGCCGGAGATCGAGGCGATCCGCAAGGTGTTCGGCACCGGCGACAAGTGCCCGCCGATCTCGGCGACCAAGGCGCTGACCGGCCACTCGCTCGGCGCCACCGGCGTGCAGGAAGCGATCTATTCGCTGCTGATGCTGAACAACGGCTTCATCTGCGAGAGCGCGCATATCACCGAACTCGATCCGGTGTTTGCCGACATGCCGATCGTGCGCAAGCGCATCGACAACGCCAAGCTCAACACCGTGCTGTCGAACTCGTTCGGCTTCGGCGGCACCAACGCCACGCTGGTGTTCAGGCGGCTTGACGCGTGATTTCGCCCCTCCTCGCTTGCTGAGGGGAGGAAGGTCCGCAGACAGCGAATGAGAACATTGCAACGATCCGGAATGGGGTGGGAATGATTATTGAACCGCGCGTGCGAGGCTTCATCTGCACGACGGCACATCCCGTCGGCTGCGCCACGAATGTCCGCGAACAGATCGCCTATGTTCTGAAGCAGGGCCCGGTCGCCGACTGCCCGAAGCGCGTTGCCGTGCTGGGCTGTTCGACGGGGTATGGCCTTGCGAGCCGCATCGTCGCGACCTTCGCCGGCGGCGCCGACACCATCGGCGTGTCGCTGGAGCGCGAGCCGTCGGAAAAGAAAAGCGCCAGCGCCGGCTGGTACAACAACCGCGCCTTCGAGATCGAGGCCGAGAAGATCGGGCGCTCGCCGCTCACGCTCGAGGGTGATGCCTTCTCCGACGAGATGAAGAAAAACTTCATCGAGCGCGTGCGCGAGAAATTCGGACAGCTCGACCTGCTGGTCTACAGCATGGCGGCGCCGGTCCGCACTGATCCCGACACCGGCAAGATCTATCGTTCAGTGATCAAGCCGCTTGGCGCCCCGGTCGAGATCAAGACGCTCGACACCGAGACCGGCGAGGTGTTCCAGACGACGCTCGAGCCGGCGAGCGAGGAGCAAACCGTGGCCACCGTCGCGGTGATGGGCGGCGACGACTGGAAGCGCTGGATCGACCAGCTGGCGGATGCCGGCGTGCTGGCGCCGGGCTTCCGGACGCTCAACTACACCTATATCGGCAGCGAACTGACCTGGCCGATCTACTGGAACGGCACGCTCGGCCGCGCCAAGGTCGATCTTGACAGCAAGGCGGAAGCGATCCGGGGCCGGCTCGGCGCGGACGCGGCGCGCGTCGTCGCGCTGAAGGCCGTGGTCACCCAGGCGAGCTCGGCCATTCCGGTGGTGCCGCTCTATGGCACGGTGCTGTTCAAGGTCATGAAGCAGCTCGGCCTCCATGAAGGCTGCATCGAGCAGATCGACCGCCTGTTCCGGACGAAGCTCGGTAAGGGCGTCGCGCTCGATGACGCGCAGCGCGTCCGGGTCGACGACTGGGAGCTTTCGCCCGAAGTGCAGACGGAAGTGTCGCGGCGCTGGCCGCTGCTCACCACCGAGACGCTCGGCGAACTGGCCGATCTCGGCGAGTACAAGAGCCAATTCCTCCGCCTGTTCGGCTTCGGCATCGACGGCGTCGACTACACGCAGGACGTGGATCCCCGCGTCGTGCCGGGTTAGGCTGTTCGCAAATTCATTGCTTCGTAGCCCGGATGGAGCGAAGCGCAATCCGGGAGAGCTCTTTCTACGTCAGAGACTTTTCCCGGATTGCGCTTCGCTCCGTCCGGGCCACGAGACTCCATCCGCGCTACATGCCTCACCCCGCCGCGATCTTCTCCGCGCGCTGGAACGCGGGCCGGGCCACGCAGCGGCCGATATAGGCCTCGAACGACGGCCGCGGCGGCACCATCTTGAAGACGCGCACCGCAAAGTTCAGTCCCGCGCCGATCGCGATGTCGGCGGCGGAGAACTGATCGCCGAGGATCCACGGCCCCTTCTGCAGCTCGGCGTCGAGCACGTCGAACACCTGCGCGGCGCTGCCCCATGCTGCGGTGCTGGTCGGCACCTCGAGCTTGGTGAAGAGCTGGATCAGCGCCGGCTCGATGCAGCTCGGCGAGAAGAACAGCCACTGCAGATAGCGCGCCCGCTTCGGATCGTTCGTGGCAGGCGCGAGCTTGGTCTCGGGATAGCGGTCGGCGATATAAGCGCAGATCGCGGCGGCCTCGGCGAGTTGCGCGTCGCCGTCGGTCAACGCCGGCACCTTGCCCATCGGGTTGATCTTGAGGAAATCGGACGATTTCTGCGCGCCGGTGCTGATGTCGGTCAGTACCCGTTCGTATGGCAGACCGGATTCCTCCAGCAGCCAGATGGCGGAGAACGAGCGCGAGCGCGGCGACCAGTACAGCTTGATCATGGCTTAGTCTCCGATGTGCGGTTTGTTCTTGTCCACCGATAGTGCTTCATCATGAAGCCGGTGACCAGATTGGGCGCTTCCTTCTCGAATACGAAGCCTTCGCGCTCGTACCAGCGCCAGGCCTTCTCATTCTCGCGGACGCATTTCAGCCAGATCTCGTCGGGCATCTGCCGGCGCGTGAAGGCAAGCAACTGACGTCCGAGGCTCCGGCCCTGATAGGCGGGCACCACCATCAGCTGATCGAGCAGCAAGGTCGGCAGGTGCAGCGCCAGCATCGCGGCGATGCTGCCGCGATCGTCGGCGACGAACAGGCTCCAGCCACCCGCGATCTCGCGCGGCAGGCGGATACGCAGATCGTTCAACAAACTGTCGCTGGCTTGCGAGAGCCCGGTCGAGGCCCAGCTCGCCATCCAGGCACGCGCGATCGCGTCATGTTCGTCGCAGCGTGCGGGGCGGATGGGCGGCAGCGTCATCGTCGATCCTCACGGCGTTCGACACCGGTGGTGCGACGCTGTGGATGCATAAAGGTGAAAGCCCCGCGACGCGATCGCGGGGCTTTCGAAGGTAACGCAGTTCCTCGCGACCGGCGAGCCCGGCGGCTCACACGCCGAGCGTCCCGGCCTTCGCCGCCGCATAGCGCTCGGCCACGGCCTTCCAGTTCACCGTATTCCACCACGCCTTCAGATAATCGGGCCGACGGTTCTGGTAGGTCAGATAATAGGCGTGCTCCCAGACGTCGTTGCCGAGCAGCGCGCGCTTGCCGTCCATGATCGGATTGTCCTGGTTCGGCCGCGTCTCGATCGCGAGCTTGCCGTCCTTGGTCACGGTGACGAACACCCAGCCGGAGCCGAACACGCGCCCGCCGGCGGCGTTGAAATCGGTCTGGAATTTTTCCATGCCGCCGAGGTCGCTATCGATCGCGGCGAGCACCTCGCCGTCCGCCTTGCCGCCGTTCGGTCCCATGATCTGCCAGAACATCGTGTGGTTGGCGTGGCCGCCCATGTTGTTGCGCACGCCGGTGCGGATCGCCTCCGGCACGCTGCCGAGATTGGCAAGCACCTCGACGACCGGCTTCTCGGCGATCTGCGGATTGTCCTTGGCGAAATTGTTGAGGTTGGTGACATAGGCCTGATGATGCCGGTCGTGATGGATTTCCATCGTCTTGGCGTCGATATGCGGCTCCAGCGCATTGGTGGGATAGGTCAGCGGATCGATCTTGAACGGTCCGGTGGGGGCCTGCGCCGTGGCCTGCGCGAACGCTGCGCGCGACGTGGCGGCGGCCGCGGCGATGCCGCCTGCTGCGATGATCAAATGGCGTCGGGACATCGAGGACATCGTGGTTCTCCGTGCTGGGAAAGCTTCCTGATGTTAGGCCCGAGTTGTGAACGGGTTCCAGCGAATCCGGTCACAATGCCGGGTCAAAACCGCGCATGCCGATCAGCGGAGATTGATTTGCGCCCCATCTCGGCAAACCAAAAAGGGCGGCCACAGGGCCGCCCTTTCGTAACAGTCGATTTGCAACTCGAGTGGCCCTGACTTACTCGCCGGCAGCTTCGCGCGCAGCCGGCGCTTCGGTCTTCTGCTTGGCCTCGAGGTCCTCGCCGGTGGTCTGGTCGACGGCCTTCATCGACAGGCGGGTCTTGCCGCGATCGTCGAAGCCGAGCAGCTTGACCTTGACCTTGTCGCCTTCCTTGACGACGTCGGAGGTCTTCTGCACGCGGTTGGCCGCGAGCTGGCTGATGTGAACGAGGCCGTCCTTGGCGCCGAAGAAGTTCACGAACGCGCCGAACTCCATCACCTTGACGACGGTGCCCTCGTAGATCTGGCCGACCTCGGGATCGGAGGCGATCGACTTGATCCACTTGATCGCAGCCTTCATCGCCTCGCCATCGTTGGAGGCGACCTTCACGGTGCCGTCGTCCTCGATGTTGACCTTGGCGCCGGTCTTCTCGACGATCTCGCGGATCACCTTGCCGCCGGTGCCGATCACTTCGCGGATCTTGTCGGTGGCGATCTTGAAGGTCTCGATGCGCGGTGCGTATTCGCCGAGCTCGGCGCGCGCCGCGGTCAGGGCCTTGGCCATCTCGCCGAGGATGTGGATGCGCCCTTCCTTGGCCTGGCCAAGCGCAACCTTCATGATCTCCTCGGTGATGCCCTCGATCTTGATGTCCATCTGGAGCGAGGTGATGCCCTGGTCGGTGCCGGCGACCTTGAAGTCCATGTCGCCGAGATGATCCTCGTCACCGAGGATGTCCGACAGCACTGCGAAGCGCTGACCTTCGAGGATCAGGCCCATGGCGATACCGGCGGTCGGCCGCTTCAGCGGCACGCCGGCGTCCATCAGCGACAGCGAGGCGCCGCACACCGAGGCCATCGAGGAGGAGCCGTTCGACTCGGTGATCTCGGAGACCACGCGGATCGTGTACGGGAACTCGTGGTGCGGCGGCAGCACCGGGTGGATCGCACGCCAGGCGAGCTTGCCGTGGCCGATCTCGCGGCGCTTGGTGCCGCCGAGGCGACCGGTCTCGCCGACCGAGTAGGGCGGGAAGTTGTAGTGCAGCAGGAACGTCTCCTTGTACGTCCCCGACAGCGCGTCGACATACTGCTCGTCCTCGCCGGTGCCGAGCGTGGTCACGACCATCGCCTGGGTCTCACCGCGGGTGAACAGCGCCGAGCCGTGAGCGCGCGGCAGCACGCCGGCTTCGGCGATGATGTTGCGCACGGTCTTGACGTCGCGGCCGTCGATGCGCTTGCCGGTGTCGAGGATGTTCCAGCGAACGATCTTGGCCTCGAGCTCCTTGAACACGTCGGCGACGCGCAGCTTGTCGAACTTCGGCTCCTGGCCTTCCGGGAAGAAGTGCGCCAGCACCTTTTCCTTGACGGCACCGACGGCGGCGTAGCGCTCCTGCTTGACCGGGATCGCATAGGCCTTGCGCAGGTCCTGCTCGGCGATGCCGAGCATCTCCTTCTCGATCTCCGAATTGTCGATCGGGGTAACGTCGCGCGGCTCCTTGGCGGCCTTCTCGGCGAGCTCGATGATCGCGTTGATCACCGGCTGGAAGTGGCGGTGGCCGAACATGACCGCGCCGAGCATCACGTCTTCGTTGAGCTCCTTGGCTTCCGATTCCACCATCAGCACGGCGTCGGCGGTGCCGGCGACGACCAGGTCGAGCTGGGTCTCGGTCATCTCGTCGAGCGTCGGGTTGAGCACGTATTCGTCATTGGCGAAGCCGACGCGCGCGGCGCCGATCGGGCCCTTGAACGGAACGCCGGAGATCGTCAGCGCCGCTGACGCCGCGACCATCGCCAGGATGTCGGGATCGTTCTCCATGTCGTGCGACAGGGTGGTGATGATCACCTGGGTCTCGTTGCGCCAGCCGTCGACGAACAGCGGACGGATCGGGCGGTCGATCAGGCGGGAGACCAGCGTCTCCTTCTCGGTCGGACGGCCTTCGCGCTTGAAGTAGCCGCCGGGAATGCGGCCCGCGGCATAGGCCTTCTCCTGGTAGTCGACGGTGAGCGGCAGGAAGTCGACGCCTTCGCGCGGCGCCTTTGCCGCGACCACTGTGGCAAGCACCACGGTCTCGCCGTAGGTGGCCAGCACGGCGCCGTCGGCCTGGCGGGCGATCTTGCCGGTTTCAAGTTTGAGGGGACGTCCACCCCAGTCGATCTCGACGGAATGCGTATTGAACATTTCGGTCTTCTTTCATGGTTTCACGAAAGCATGGCGCCCTGAGACACAAAGACCATGCCAAGACGGCGAGACACTGACACGCGGTTGCGATCAGTATCCGGCGATCCTGCCATGGTCCCTGGATTTCGGATGGCGTCCATCCTTTCGGTCATCTGGGCATCTTGCCCGGTCCAGCGGCCGGATTGCTGCTGGACGCTAGTTGGCATGGCACCATTGCCATGCTGCGCATGATCATCTTTCGACAATTCGAAAGTCCGAGTTCGCGGACGACCATGCGAAAACGCGCGCGAACTCGCGCGCGTGCTTCTCAAATCAACGACGGATGTTGTGCTTTTCGAGCAGCGCCTTGTAGCGCGCCTCGTCCTTGCGCTTGATGTAGTCAAGCAGGGAGCGACGCGTCGACACGAGCTTCAGGAGGCCGCGGCGTGAATGGTTGTCCTTCACATGGCTCTTGAAGTGCTCGGTGAGGTTATTGATGCGTTCCGACAGGATCGCGACCTGAACCTCGGGCGAGCCGGTGTCGCCGGCTTTGGTGGCATTCGTCTTGATGACTTCCGCTTTGCGCTCTGCGGTAATCGACATCGTCAGTTACTTTCATGGTTGCGAGCCGGACCGGCAGTCAGTCCGTTCAGGTTGAACACGCGCTTGGGGATGAGTTCGCCATTGCCAATTTCGGCAAGCGCGAGAAGTCGGCCTGCCACCGTGACATAGACTGTGCCGCTCGTATTGGGCGCATCCCGTCCGCGCAACAAAACGGCCTGGCCCCTGTGGAGCCTTGCCGCATCAGCCCGTGTGACGGCCAGTGCCGGGATGTCGTCCAGCGCGGTCTCAACGGGCAAAAGCGCGTCGGCGAGGCTGCCCTCGCCAGACGCGGCTCTATTGCATAAAGCCTCCAACTGTTCCAGCGGAATCATGTCCCGTTCGGTAAACGGACCGACAAGGGTCCGCCGCAGGGCGCAGATATGGCCGAAACAGCCCAGAATCCGGCCCATATCACGGGCGAGCGCCCGGACATAGGTTCCCTTGCCGCACTCGGCCTCGAACACGGATTGGCCGTTATCTCCGTGTCCCACAAGGGTTAATTCGTGGATCTCGACCGGGCGGGGCTTCAGTTCCACGGTCTCGCCATCGCGCGCCAGGTCATAGGCGCGCTCGCCCTGCACCTTGATCGCCGAATATTGCGGCGGGATCTGCTCGATCACCCCGGTAAAGCGCGGCAACAGTTCCCGGATCGAATCGGCGGTCGGCCGGCTCTCGCTGGTCCGGACCGGCCGGCCCTCGGTGTCGTCGGTGTCGCGCTCCTCGCCCCAGCACACCGTGAAGCGGTAGCGCTTGCGGCCGTCCATCACGAACGGCACCGTCTTGGTGGCCTCGCCGAGCGCGATCGGCAAGCCGCCGGAGGCGAGCGGATCGAGCGTGCCGGCATGGCCAGCGCGCTTGGCCTGGAACAGGCGCTTGAGCACCGCGACCGCCTGCGTCGAGGTCATGCCGATCGGCTTATCGAGCACCACCCAGCCGTGGACGTCGCGCTTGTCGCGGCGCGGCTGCTGGTTCTGCCTGCCCTGCTTCTGGCGCGGGTCGTTGTTGGTGCGGCGCGCATCGTCGGTGCGCTGGCCGGCAAAAGCATCCCGCTCAGCGTCGCGCGCGTCGGCATCCTTCGCGTCGATAACGCTGTTGGTCGTCATCACAGTCATCACTCGTCGTCCGAATCGGGTGCAAGGTCTCGCTGCACCGCAGGTGTCCGCAGTAGTTTCTCGATGCGTTCCGCCTCGTCGAACCGCTCGTCGACGCGGAAGCGAATGTCGGGTGCAAATTTCAGGTTGACGCGGTGCGCGATCTCGCCGCGAAGGAACTTCTTGTTGCGCTCGAGCGCGGATATCACCGTTTCGGTGTCGCGGCCGCCGAGCGGCATCACATAGATCGTCGCGAGCTTCAGGTCCGGCGACATACGCACCTCGGGAACGGTGATGATGTGGCCTTCCAGATCGGGATCGTGGACGTCACCCTGCGACAGAATATCGGCAACCGCATGGCGAACCGTTTCACCGACGCGCAGCTGACGTTGTGAGCCGCCGGGGCTGGAACTCTTCTTTTGACGGGGCATGACCTTCTTCCAAAACCGTCACGCCCGCTGGCCGTGGCCGCGGGCATCAATGTCCTAGCTTTGCTTTCAATCAGACAATGCGCTGGTGGCCGGACCAAAGTCCGGCCGCGCAGTCGCATTTTCAGTTAAATGGACCCAGGCGCTTCGTAAGATTTGGACTTACAGAGAGCGCTGGATCGTCTCGATGCGGTAACACTCGATCACGTCGCCGACACGCATGTCGCCGTAGTTCTCGAACGCCATGCCACACTCCTGGCCGGCGACCACTTCCTTCACTTCATCCTTGAAGCGCTTCAGCGTCGACAGCTTGCCTTCGTGCACCACCACGTTGTCGCGGATCAGGCGAACATTGGCGCCGCGTTCCACGGTGCCGTCGGTGACGCGGCAGCCGGCGACCTTGCCGACCTTGGAAATGTTGAACACTTCCAGGATCTGCGCGTTGCCCAGCATGGTTTCGCGCAGCGTGGGCGCGAGCAGGCCGGACATCGCCTTTTTGATATCATCCACGAGGTCGTAGATGATGTTGTAGTAGCGGATCTCGATGCCGTTGCGCTTGGCCGCAGCCGCCGCTTCCTTGTTGGCGCGAACCGAGAAGCCGATGATCGCGGCGTTGAAGCCTTCCGCCAGCGTGACGTCGGATTCCGAGATGCCGCCGACGCCGGCATGCAGGATGCGGGCGGCGACTTCCTCGGTGCCGAGCTTCTCCAGCGAGCCCAGGATCGCTTCCAGCGAGCCCTGCACGTCGGCCTTGACGATCAGCGGGAACTCCTTGCGGCCCGCGGTCTTCAGCTGCGACATCATCTGTTCGAGCGAGCCGCGCATGCCGGAGATCGAGGCCGCCGCGTTCTCGCGCTTCTGGTGCGCACGGTAGCTCGTGACCTGGCGGGCGCGGGCTTCGTTCTCGACGACGGCGAGACGGTCGCCGGCTTCCGGCGGGCCGTTGAAGCCGAGCACCTCGACCGGCACGGAGGGACCGGCCTCCTCGAGATTCTCGCCCTGGTCGGAGATCAAGGCACGGACGCGGCCCATCTCGGCGCCGGCGACGATGATGTCGCCGATGCGCAACGTGCCGCGCTGCACCAGCACGGTCGCGACCGGACCGCGGCCGCGATCGAGCTTGGCTTCGATCACGGTGCCTTCCGCCGGGCGCTGCGAATTGGTCTTCAGGTCGAGGATTTCGGCCTGCAGCGCGATCATCTCGAGCAGCCGGTCGAGATTGGTCTTGTTCTTGGCCGAGACCTCGACGTCGACGACGTCGCCGCCGAGCGATTCGACCTGTACCTCGTGCTGCAGCAGTTCGGTGCGCACGCGCTCGGGCCGCGCATCGGGCTTGTCGATCTTGTTGATCGCCACGATCATCGGCACCTTGGCCGCCTTGGCGTGGTTGATCGCCTCGATCGTCTGCGGCATCACGCCGTCATCGGCCGCGACCACCAGCACGACGATGTCGGTGACCTTGGCGCCGCGGGCGCGCATCGCGGTGAACGCCGCGTGGCCGGGCGTGTCGATGAAGGTGATCTTGGTGCCGCTCTCGGGCGAGAGCACCTGATAGGCGCCGATATGCTGGGTGATGCCGCCGGCTTCGCCCGACACCACGTTGGCGTGGCGCAGCGCGTCGAGCAGCGAGGTCTTGCCGTGGTCGACGTGACCCATGACGGTGACCACGGGCGAGCGCGGCTCGGTGTCGGTGGAATCGTCGACGATGTCGAACAGGCCTTCCTCGACGTCGGACGCGGCGACGCGCTTGACGCTGTGGCCGAGTTCCTCGGCGATCAGCTGCGCGGTGTCGGCATCGATCACGTCGGTGATCTTGTGCATCGCGCCTTGCTTCATCAGCATGCGGATGACGTCGACCGCGCGCTCCGACATGCGGTTCGCCAGTTCCTGGATCGTGATCGCTTCCGGAATGATGACTTCGCGAACCAGCTTTTCCTTCTGCTCGTTCGACGCATGCCCCTTCAGGCGCTGGGTGCGGCGGCGGAACGAGGCGATCGAACGCTCGCGCACGTCGTCGACATTGAGCGCGGTGGTCACGGTCAGGCGGCCGCGCTGCTTCTGCGGACCGGGCTTGTGGGTGGTCTTCGGCGCGGCGGCCGGGCGCACGATGCCGCCGGGGCGGCGCACCAGGCGCGGTCCTTCATCCTCGTCGGCCTCGGCCGCGACGGCCGGCGGCCGCCCCGGGGCCGCAGGCGTGCGCGCACCAGGCGTCGTGGTCGTTGTCGGGCGGGCTGCGCCGGGCGCACGGGCGGCCGGAGCAGACGCGGGTGCGGCTCCGGCGGGCTTGGCGGGAGCAGCGACAGGCGCCGCACCGGGCTTGGCCTCGCCTTCGCCAAAGCGGCGCTTGGCCTCGACCTCGGCCTTGCGCTTGGCCTCTTCCTCGTGGCGATGGCGTTCCTCTTCCGCCTTGCGGCGGGCCTCGGCGGCCTCGCGCTCGGCCTTCTCGGCAGCCTCGCGGACGGCGCGGCGCTTGGCTTCCTCTTCGGCCTGGCGGCGCTCTTCGATGTCGCGCTGACGGGCGTCGGCCAGCGCGCTGGCACGCGCGGAACGCTCGTCCTCGGTCAGGGTCGGCAGCACCACGCCGGAGCGGGCGTTACGCTGTTGCTGGCCGGGAGGCGGGCCCGAGGGACGGCCGAGCGGCGGCTTGGCGGCGGGCGCCGCCGGCTTTGCAACCGCGGGTTCCGGCGCATGCGCCTCGCCCGGACCATCGCCACCGACGCGACGCTTGCCGCGCTTCTCGACCACGACCTGCTTGGTCCGGCCGTGGCTGAAGCTCTGGCGCACGGTGCCCGTCTCGACGCGCGGCTTCAGCGACAGCGTCTTGCTCGGGACACTCAAAGTCTTGTCGCCAGGGGTCTTGGTATCAACCATTCAGCAGTCCTAATCTCGTTTCGCTGTGCGTTTGCCGCACAAATCCTTCAACGTGTCGTCGTTTGCTGAGCATGACCGGTCGGAAAGACGGCGTCCGCCTTCCCGGATCACGCTCTGGAATTTCTGGCCGCTTCGACGGTCTTGTCGTCGTCGGCCATCCGGTATCGGACCAGCATCTGGCAGCGCGACAGGAACGTCTTGCTCGCCGGGCCCGCGAGCAGCGCAGCATGTATCACATTTGACCGCCCAAGTGCCAAATCCAATTCTTCCGACGTCAAAACATTGACGACGGGGATTACCGGCGATTCACCACGTTTTTCGCCCCTTTGCCTGACGATCGCGTCCAATTTGCGGATTCCGTCCGCGGCGCCGTCGGAAGCGTGGATCAGGGCTGCAGTTTCGTTCCGGTTGAGTGCGTCCTCGACCTTGCCGAAGCCCGACACGACCTGACCGGCCTTGGCGGCCATTGCCAGGGCCTCGGTGACGCTACGCACCAGGAGGGTGTCGGTGTCGGTGGGGAGGGTCGGCGCGACGCGGACGTCGCGCTTGAATCCCTTGCTAAATTGGTGACGGCGGACCGCTTCCGCAACGCTGCGCCGCGACGCGGAAACCCATAGTCCGCGGCCGGGCAGCTTGCGCTTCAGATCCGGGATCACCTCGCCCGTGGGCGCGATGACGAACCGGATCAGTTCGTCGATCGGACGCACCTCGCGGCTGACCGCGCACATCCGCGTGGTCGCGGACTTCTGCGTCCGCGGCCCATCGTCGAGATCGAGGTCAGCCTGAGCCAGCATCCGTCGGGCATCTCCTTCATGAATTGGCGCGAGTTCTTATCGCAAAGCCGGTATCCACTTTGCGGAACACGCGCTACGAAGCCGTCGTTTCTGCTTCGGCGGCCTCGGCCTCCTCGGCAGGCTTGGCGAGGTCGGCCTCGGTGATCCAGCCGGCCTTCAGACGGGCCTGCATGATCATGGCCTCGGCCTCGTCGCGCGAGATCTCGATGCCGTCGAGGAACCCGGCATGCTTGGTCGGCTCGCCGCCTTCCTTGCGCTCGGTCCACCCGACCAGGTCGTCGGTGGCGCAGCCGGCGAGATCCTCGACCGTCTTGACGTCGTTCTCGCCGAGCTTCACCAGCATCTTGCCGGTGATGCCGGGCACGTCCTTCATGGCGTCCTCGACGCCGAGTTCCTTGCGCTTGGCTTCCAGTTCCGCCTCGAGCTGTTCCAGATATTCGCGGGCGCGGGTCTGCAGCTCGTTGGCGGTCTCCTCGTCGAAACCCTCGATGCCGGCGAGTTCCTTGACATCGACCAGCGCGAGTTCCTCGACCGAGGTGAAGCCTTCGGAGGCGAGCAGCTGGCCGACCACCTCGTCGACATTGAGCGCTTCCATGAACACGCGGGTCGAGTTCTCGAAGTCGGCCTGGCGGCGCTCCGACTCTTCCTGCTCGGTCAGGATGTCGATGTCCCAGCCGGTCAGCTGCGAGGCGAGGCGGACGTTCTGGCCGCGGCGGCCGATCGCCAGCGACAGCTGGTTGTTGGTGTCGGGAACCACGACCTCGATGCGCTCGCGGTCCTCGTCGATCACGACCTTGGCGACTTCAGCCGGCGCCAGCGCGTTGACGACGAAGGTCGCGATGTCGGGCGACCACGGGATGATGTCGATCTTCTCGCCCTGCAGCTCGTTCACCACGGCCTGCACGCGCGAGCCGCGCATGCCGACGCAGGCGCCGACCGGGTCGACCGAGGAATCGCGCGAGATCACGCCGATCTTGGCGCGCGAGCCCGGATCGCGGGCAACCGCCTTGATCTCGACGATGCCGTCGTAGATTTCCGGCACTTCCTGCGCGAACAGCTTCGCCATGAACTGCGGATGGGTGCGCGACAGGAAGATCTGCGGACCGCGGGTCTCGCGGCGGACGTCGAAGATATAGGCGCGGACGCGGTCGCCGTTGCGGAACACTTCGCGCGGCAGCATCTCGTCGCGGCGCACGATCGCTTCGCCGCGGCCGAGGTCGACGATCACGCTGCCATATTCGACGCGCTTGACGATGCCGTTGACGATGTCGCCGATGCGGTCCTTGAATTCCTGGTACTGCCGGTCGCGCTCGGCCTCGCGCACCTTCTGCACGATCACCTGCTTGGCCGACTGCGCGGCGATGCGGCCATATTCCAGCGGCGGCAGCGTGTCGGCGATGGTGTCGCCGACCTGGGCGCCCGGATTGGCGCGCTGCGCATCGTGCAGCGAAATCTGGTTCGACGAGTTTTCGACGACGTCGACCACCAGCATGTGGCGGGTCAGCCGCAGCTCGCCCTTCTTGGCATCGATCTCGGCATGGACGTCGGTCTCGCTGCCGTAGCGGGCACGCGCGGCCTTGGCGATGGCGTCTTCCATCGCCGCGATCACGATGGAGCGGTCGATCGACTTTTCGCGCGCAACTGCGTCTGCGATCTGCAGCAGTTCGAGTTTGTTGGCGCTGACTGCCATGGCTTAGTCTCCTTCGGATGGATCGATCTCGCCACGGCGCGCGCGCTCGGCCGCCAGGCGGTGCTTTTTGGTATTGGTCGGGGCCGGCTTCTTGCCGGGCTTGTGAGCAGGCTTGTCACCAGGCTTGGGTTTCGGCTTCTGACTCTTCGCCGGATCGCTCTTCCTGGCGTGCGCCGGTTGCGGCGGCGCGAGGCCGAGCTCGCGGCGCAGCTCGCGCTCGGCGGCCTTGCCGCGACGCATCGATTCCTCGATCAATTCGTCGGTCAGCACCAGCCGCGCGTCCGAGATGTCCTCCATGACAAGGAGAACCTCGGCGTCCTCGTCGGGACGCGGATCGTCGCGCCTGACGCGCACCGCATCACCCTCGACGCCGGCAAGGACGCCGCGGAACCGCTTGCGACCCTGATGCGCCACCGCCATCTCGATCTTCACGAGATGCCCGGTATAGCGCTCGAAGTCGGAGCGGCGCACCAGCGGGCGGTCGATGCCGGGCGAAGAGATTTCCAGCCGGTAGGCGCGCTCGATCGGGTCGGCGACATCGAGCACCGGCGACAGCGCGCGCGAGATCGCCTCGCAATCCTCGAGCTGCATCGAGCCGTCGGGCCGCTCCGCCATGATCTGCACCGTGCAGCCGGCATCGCCTGAGACCTTGATGCGCACCAGGCGATAGCCCATGCCCTGCAGCACCGGGACCGCGACCGCGGCGACGCGCGCCGCAACCCCGGGCTCGACGACGAGACGCGGCTCGGCGAGCAGTTCGGTGTCCACGGACGTGGCGGTCGGTTCGGTCATATCCAGTGTCAAAGGCTGTCTAAGGTCTAAAGGCTGCTGAGGTCTGTTGTGTTGTTCAGGTGGCCTTAAGGGGCCGCTAACGCTACCCAAACCGGACCCGGCCTCGTTGGGTCCCGTCAGGTAATAAAAAAGAGCGGGTCCCGGGGGGCCCACTCTCCTACGCGATCGTATGAGATACCATAAGTTGCGCTGGATATAGCTCTTTTGCCCGGGGCCGGCAAGCCCCCGGGTCCGGCGGGAGGCGATTTTACGGCTCCCCGGATGCCGGATTGATCTAACCCTCCGTTTACGAACGGGACCATAGATTGCCGAAAATCGGCAGAACTCGCCGGTTGGACAAGGCTCATGACGACAGCCCCTGCGCTGATCCCGGAACTCGACGACATCGTTCGCCGCGGCGACCCCAAGCGCCGCGCCGAGGCCGCGCGGCGGCTCGGCGAGCTGTTCCTGCAGGGCGCCGCGGGCTTCCGTCCCGATCATATCGACCTGTTCGACGGGGTGTTGACCAGCCTGGTCCCGCATGCCGAGCTTGCTGCGCGGATCGATCTCGCCGAACGGCTCGCGCCCCTTGCCAACGCGCCGCGCCATCTGGTCGGGCAGCTCGCCCGCGACGACGAGGTCGCGATCGCGGGGCCGCTGCTGCGCCGATCGCCGGTGCTTGACGAAAAGGTGCTGGTCGAGATCGCCAATGCCAAGGGCCAGGGCCATCTGCTCGCGATGGCCGAGCGATCGAAGCTCTCGACTGCGCTGACCGACGTCCTCGTCCGCCGCGGCGATCGCGATGTGATCCGATGCGCGGCCGGCAATGCGGGCGCCGCGTTCTCGGATGCGTCCTTCGCGACGCTGGTGCGGCGCGCTGGCCAGGACGGCGTGCTGACGCTGCGGATCGGCCGCCGCGATGATCTTCCGCCCGAGCATCTGAAGGGCCTGCTCGCCGGCTCGATCGACGTGATCCGCCGCCGCCTGCATGCCGTCGCCAAGCCGGAGCGCCAGGCCGAGATCAAGCTGGCGATGAACGAGATCGAGGGCGTGATCGTTCAGGTCGAGGGTCGCGATTTCACAGCCGCGCAGCGCGTCATCCTGGCGCTGCATCGCGCCGGCGAATTGAACGAGGCCGCGGTGGCCGGCTTCGCAAAGGCCTTCAAATATGAGGAATGTGTGGCGGCGCTCGCCGCGATGGCCGGCGTGAAGATCGTCACGCTCGATCGCCTGATCTCCGGCGACCGTTACGATCCGATCCTGATCGCCAGCAAGACGATCGGCTTCGAATGGCCGACCGTGCGCGCCCTGATCCTGATGCGGCTGGGGCCGAACCGCGTGCCGTCTCCTGCCGATATCGAAGGCGCGCGGGTGAATTTCGTGCGCCTGATGCCGTCAACGGCGCAGCGCGTCATGGAGTTCTGGCAGTCGCGCTAGTCCAAGCGCAACGTTCAAACCCGTCATCTTGAGGAGCCGCGAAGCGGCGTCTCGAAGGATGAACGGCCCGGCCGGTGGCCGTCGACCCTTCGAGACGCGCGTTCCGCGCTCCTCAGTGTGACGGTGCCATCGAAGTACCTCCCAAACCCAAAATCGTTCCGCTATGCTTTCCGCAAGGCGCGACACAGCGCCAACGGGGAGATCGCCATGCTGACGGACGCCGACATCCAATCGCACGCCGCGCGGATCCGCGACGACGGATACACCGTGATCGAGCGCGCCGCCTCGCCGGACTTGGTCGAGGGATTGAAGGCGGCGGTGCTGAGAATCGAGCGCGAGCACAATCTCGCACCTGCCAGGACGTCGTTCGAGGGCTTCAAGACGCTGCGCATCAACAACCTCCTGACCTATGACGATCTGTTCTGGGAGGTGCCGCTGCATGGCAACGTGCTGCCGGTGGTCGAACGCGTGCTGGACAGGGAATGCCTGCTCTCGTCGTTCTGCTCGCTGGTGCTCGGTCCGGGCCAGGAGGCGCAGCCGATTCACGAAGACACCCAATTGATCCCGTTGCCGCGGCCGCACATTCCGATCACGATCAATGCGATCTGGGCGCTGTCCGATTTCCGCGAAGATAACGGCGCGACGCGGATCATCCCGCGCAGCCACAAATTCGATTCGTCGCCCGAATACGGCAAGGAGTACGACGCGGTCACCGCGACCATGCCGGCCGGCAGCGTGATGCTGTTCGACAGCGCGCTGTGGCATGGCGGCGGCGCCAACACCAGCCACGCCAGGCGCTTTGCCTTCTCCTGCGCCTATTGCTGGGGTTGGATGCGGCAACAGGAGAACCTGCAGCTCGGCATTCCGCGCGAGACCGCGGCCCGCTTTCCGCGCCGTCTGCAGGAATTGTGCGGCTACAGCGTCTACAAGGGTCAGTTCGGTCACATCGACAATCACGATCCGATCGAGCTGCTCGGCCGCGAGCGCGGCAAGCGGATGGTGTGGGAGGCGACCGACGTCAGGAAGGCGCGGCTGGCGGGGAAGTAATTCCCTTCGCCGTCATGGCCGGGCTCGTCCCGGCCATGACGAGGTGCTAGAGCCTGCGAAACCGCAAATACGCCGCCTTGCGCCCCTCGCGCTCGGCTTTGGCGCCGTAGCGCGTCATCGTGTAGTTCGGCCACGGCTGTTGCCAGTCGATCGCGCGCTCGGCGAGCCAGGCGAAGTCGGGCGAGCGCATAAGATGCGCCAGCGTCCAGGCGCAGTAATCGTCGATGTCGCTGACGAAGCGGAATTCGCCGCCCGGCGGCAGCAGCCGCGTCATCGCAGCGACCGTCGCATCCTGCACGAAGCGCCGCTTCCAGTGCCGCCGCTTCGGCCAGGGATCGGGATGGATCAGGTCGATGCGCGCAAGCGAGCGCGTCGGCGCCCAGGCCAGCAGCTCGGCCGCGTCGCCGGCGAACAGGCGGATGTTGCCGATGTTCAGCGCCTCGATCTGGGTCAGGATCTTCGCCATGCCGTTGACATAGGGCTCGCAGCCGATGAAGCCCGTGGTCGGAAAGGCCAGTGCCTCCGCGATCAAATGCTCGCCGCCGCCGAAGCCGATCTCGAGCCTGACATTCTCGATGCCGTCATCGAACAATTCGGTCAGCGCCTCGGGCGCGGGCGCCGAGATGTCGACGGCCAGATGCGGCAGCAGAGTGTCGATCAGGTCGGCCTGATGCGGGCGCAGCTTGTGGCCCTTGCGCCGTCCGAAGAACGAGCCGCGCGCATGCGCCATCGCGCCGTCGTCGGGGGAATCGCGATCGCCGCGGTCGCCTGGAGCCGGTGTCATCGCAGCGTTTGATAGAGACGGTGGAGCAGCCGCGCGCGCGGCTCGATCGACGAGATGTAGAGCTGCTCGTAATGGGTATGCGCGCCCTTGCCGTCGACGCCGAGGCCGTCGAGGGTCGCGGTGTGCGGCGCGGTGAAATTGCCGTCGGAGCCGCCGCCGGTGAACACATCCGCCAGTTCGAAGCCGAGCTCGGCGGCCAGCCCCTTGGCGTGCTCGTAGAGTGCGGCGCCGGCGTTGCTCTTCTCATACGGCGGACGGTTCAATTCGCCCGATATCTTCACGCTGACGCCCTCGGTGCGTGAGGTGATTCCGAGGATCTTCGGCACCAGCTCGTCGGCGTCGGCCATGGTCGGCACGCGCATGTCGACTTCCGCATAGGCCTCTTCGGCGATCACGTTCGGCTTGGTGCCGCCGCGGACGACGCCGACATTGACGGTGACGCCGCGCTCGAGGTCGTTCATCGCCTCCAGCGCCTGGATCACATTGCCGAGCTCCCGGATCGCGCTGCGGCCATCCTCGGGGCGCGTGCCGGCATGGGCCGGCGCGCCCTTGATGAACACGTCGAACCGCGCAACGCCCTTGCGTCCGGTGACGATCTTGCCGCCGTCGCGCGCCGGCTCGGTCACCAGCACGTATTTGGCCTTGCGCCCCTCGGCCTCGATCAGCGCCCGCGAGGTCGGGCTGCCGATCTCCTCGTCCGATACGTAGAGCTGGGTGATGCCGAGCGGCGGGCGCGCGCCGTCGGCGCAGACTTGCCGGAATGCATGATAGGCGAGGTAGGCGCCGCCCTTCATGTCGTAGATGCCGGGGCCGAACGCGCTGTCGCCGTCGACCGTGAATGGTAACCTTTCGATGAATCCCATCGGATGGACTGTGTCGAGATGGCTCAGCACCAGGATGCCCGGCGCGTCCTGGCCCCAGGACGAGCGCGTCACCAGGTGATCGCCGCAGCCGTCGCGTCCCGCAATGCGTTCCACCGTGGCCGGCAGGTCGCGATAGCCCGACGCGACGAGATCAGCCAGCTTGTTGACCTGATCGGGCCGTTCGGTCGGAGATTCGATCTCGACCCAGCGGCGGATGCCGTCGAGAATCACGGCGGTTTCGAACGGATTGCTGGACATGCTGTTGTCGTCGCCTGTGAATTCGCTGTGTCATTGCGCGCACGCGCCAAAGCATGATCCGAAATCATGCTCAAACGAGGCGCTAAATCGCGATGATGCTCAAGCTGAACTCATCGCGTTAGCCTACGCCGGAATGGGCATATTCCAGATTTGACGATCGCTCAAACGGATATGGCTGAATCAGACCTGCTCGGCCGCCTCGCGCGCCGCGATCTGCTCGACCAGTTCGACGATGCTGCGGCGGAGCTTGGCGTCCGCAATCCGCGTGAAGGCGCGGGTCAGGGCCAGGCCTTCGGCGGTTGCCAGAAAATCGGAGACATAGGTCGGCGAGGCGCCCTCGCTGAAGCCGTCGGCGGCCTTGACCCCGCTCGGGCCGCCGTCGAACAGGAAAGAGACCGGCACTTGCAGGATTTCGGAGATCTGCTGCAGCCGGCTGGCGCCGACGCGGTTGGTGCCCTTCTCGTATTTTTGCACTTGCTGGAACGTCAGGCCTAACGCCTCGCCCAGTTTCTCCTGGCTCATGCCGAGCATGATGCGTCGCATACGGACGCGGCTGCCGACATATTTGTCAACAGGATTGGGCGCTTTGGTGGACATCTCCAACTCTCCTAAGGGATTGCGCGCCCGTGGATGAGGCAAGTTGGAAGTGAAGTATGCCTCAGGCGCCGGTGCCGTCAAATCCTGCAAGGAGGATCGGGACGAAATGCGGACAATTTGCGCAAAGGGGCTGACTTGGCTTGTGATTTCGCGTGGACCCGTACAATGCGAAGTGCACGGTCGATCTGTCAACTGGTGGAATCATACTGAGGTAAATTTCGACGTTTTTTCGGGTTCGCGACAACCGGCGATATGCGACCGTCAGGGTTTTCGCCTCACAAACCGACGCCGCAGCACGAACGCCAGGGCTGTGATCACAATCACAGCGGCGGGGATGTTCCCGATACGCGCATAGATCGTCGGCGCGATGGCCGCCGGCAGGCCGGCATCGAGCACGCCTTCGATGCCGAGCCCGAGTTGTGCGACGATCCGGCCGACGGGGTCGATGACGGCCGAGACGCCCGTATTTGCGGCACGGACCATCGGCAGGCCTTCCTCGATGGTGCGCAGCCGGGCCTGTTGCAGGTGCTGGTAAGGGCCGGTCGAGATTCCGAACCATCCGTCATTGGTGACATTGACGATCCAGCCGGGACGGTCGTCGCGGCTCACGACGTTGCCGGGAAAGATCGCCTCATAGCAGATCAGGGGCAGGGCGCGCGGCGCATTCGGAATATCGAGCGTCCGGCGGATCGTGCCGGGAATGTAGCCGCCCTGCACCTTGGTGAGCTGCACGAAGCCGAGCTTCTCCATCCAGTCCTGGAACGGCAGATATTCTCCGAACGGGACAAGATGCAGCTTGTCGTAGACCGCAAGCACGCTGCCGTCGTGGTCGATGACGTAGACGGAATTATAGGCGCGCGTGACGCGGACGCCGGGCGGCAGATCGGGCGCGCGCACCGAACCGGTGATCAGCACGGTTCCCTTCGGCAGGAGGTCGGCGATCTGCGCCATCGCGTCGGCTTCCTTGGTCAGGAAGAACGGAAACGCGGATTCCGGCCAGATCAGGATGGTGGCGTCCTTCACGCCGGTGGCATGCGGCCCGGAGGCGCGATCCGACAGGGTGAGATATTTCTGCATCACCGCCGCCTTGGCGGAGTAGTTGAACTTGGCGTCCTGCTGCAAATCGGGCTGCATGATGCGCAGCTTCACGCCGTCGACCATCCTGGTCGGCTGCTGCGCGAGGCGGACCACGCCGAACGCCAGCATCGCTGCCAACACCAGCACTGCGGCCGCCGGCACGCGCCACGGCTTGCGGCCACGCGAGGCGCCGTCGATCAACACGGCCGGGCTTGCGAAGATCGCGACGGCCAGGAATGTCATGCCCCACAACCCGACCAGCGACGCGGTCTGGGCCAGCGCCAGCGGCTCGGTCAGTGCGTAGCCGAACGCATTCCACGGAAAGCCGCTGAGGAGATGGCCGCGCAGCCATTCCGAAACCGTCAGGCTGACCGCGAGCGCCAGCACGCGCGAGGCGTCGCGCGGCCAGATCAGCCGCGCCAGCGCGAAGCCGAACGCAGTGAACAAAGCGAGATAAGCGGGCAGGCCGAGCACCGCGAACGGCGTCAGCCAGGCGAAGGTGTCCGCATCGACGAAGAAGGCGTAGCCGATCCAGTACAGGCCCGGCACGAAATAGCCGAGGCCGAACCAGAACCCGGACAGCGCCGCGGCGGGCAGACCGCGCCAGCGGCCGGCCGCGCTGCCGTCGATCAGCCAGACCGCGATGGAAAAGGTGAGAAACAGAACCGGCCAGGCGTTGAACGGCGCCATCGCCAGCGAAGACAGCGCGCCGGCCGTGAGCGCGAGGACGGCGCGTTTCCATCCCCAGGTCAGGATGATTGCAAGGCCGATCGATCGGAGCTTGTCGGACAGCCTCACTGCGGACCGGCTCCCTCGCCGGGCGGCGGCATGTTGTCGTTCGCCTGCGGGTTTCCGGAGTCCGGCGCCTGCTCGCGGCGCCGTTCGCGCTCCTTGCGCGGCGTCGGCCGTTCCTTGCGCGCGGTGATGCGCACGCGCTTGACCCGCCGCGGATCGGCGTCGAGCACCTCGACCTCGTAATTGCCGGGTCCCGAGATCACCTCGCCGCGCACCGGCAGGCGCCCGACGAACGACACGAGGTAGCCGCCGAGCGTCTCGACCTCCTCGCCGGCATCGCCGATCACGAAATCCTCGCCGATCACCGAGCGGACATCGTCGAGGCTGGCGCGCGCGTCCGCGACGAAGGAGTTGTCCGGCTGGCGAACGATCGACGGCGGCTCGTCGGAATCGTGTTCGTCGTCGATCTCGCCGACGATCTGCTCGACGATATCCTCGATCGACACCAGCCCGTCGGTGCCGCCATATTCGTCGACCACCAACGCGAGATGGATCCGCGAGGCCTGCATCTGCGCCAGCAGGTCGATCGCGCGCATCGATGGCGGGATGTAGAGCAGCTTGCGGATGATATTGGCTTCCGACAGCGGCAGCGCGAGATCGACGCTGCGCAGATCGAGCCCGGCCGGGAACGGCTTCTTGCGCTTCGTCTTGGTCGCGTCGGGGACGCGCGCCTTCGCGGTCATGAAGGCGAGCAGGTCGCGGATGTGCACCATGCCCTCGGGGTCGTCGAGGGTTTCGTTGTAGACGACGAGCCGCGAATGCGCCGCGCTCTCGAACAGGCTCATCAATTCGCCGAGCGGAATGTCGCGCTTGACCGCGACGATGTCGGCGCGGTGCACCATGACGTCGGCGATCCGCCGCTCGTTCAGCGACAGGATGTTGCGCAGCATGGTGCGCTCGATCGCCGAGAAGCCGACATCGTCGGGCGTCGAGGCGTCGAGCACCACCTGCAGATCGTCGCGCACCGAGCCGGCTTTCCAGCCGAACAGCGTGCGGATCGCGCGCACCAGCCAGCCTTCGGCCGCCGGGCGCTGCACCTCGCCTTGGTGCACGACGGCGGGCAGGTTGCTCACGTTGCGCGGATTGTCATGGGTCGGTTCGGAATCCGGCATGTCAGGCGATCCGATCCGCATAGGGGTCGGGAATGCCGAGGGAGGCGAGGATCTCGCGCTCGAGCGCCTCCATGTCCTCGGCATCGTCGTCGTTCTCGTGGTCGTAACCGATCAGGTGCAGGAAGCCGTGCACCGCGAGATGGCTCAAATGATGATCGAACGGTTTCTGTTCCTCATCGGCTTCGCGCCGCGTCGTCTCGTAGGCGATCGCGATGTCGCCGAGCATGCGCGGGGCATCGTCGGGTCCGCCGGCGCCTTCCGGCTGCAGCGCCGGAAACGACAGCACGTTGGTCGGCTTGTCGATGCTGCGCCAGTTGGCGTTGAGGGTGCGGATCCCGGCGTCGTCGGTCAGCATCACCGCAAGCTCGGCATCGGCGACGTCGGCATCGGCGATTCCTGCGGCAGCCTCGATGGCGCGATGGATCACCGCGTCGGCGTCGGGCTCGGCCTGCCAGCATTCGGCGGTGACGAGAACCTCGGTTGCAGGAAAAGCAGACACTTTGGTTTCAAAATCTGCGTTATGGCCGGATCCCGCGTCGTGTGGGCTCGCGGCCGAAGCTATTGGTCTCAAGTTCTGGCGTTTGCCGGCTTTTGCGGCAATCCCTCATAGGCGGCCACGATGCGCGCCACCAATTCATGGCGGATGACGTCCTCGGCCTTGAAATGCACCTGCGCGATGCCTTCGACGCCGTCGAGCAGCTTCACGGCTTCCGCGAGCCCTGAGGTCTGCCCGTTCGGCAGGTCGATCTGCGACGGGTCGCCGGTGACGATCATTCGGCTGTTCTCGCCGAGACGCGTCAGGAACATCTTCATCTGCATCGTCGTAGTGTTCTGCGCCTCGTCGAGGATGATGGCGGCGTTGGTCAAAGTGCGGCCGCGCATGAAGGCGAGCGGCGCGATCTCGATCTCGTTGCCCTGCAGCGCGCGCTCGACGACGCGGGCATCCATCAGATCGTACAGCGCGTCATAGATCGGGCGCAGATACGGATCGACTTTCTCCTTGAGGTCGCCAGGCAGGAAGCCGAGCCGCTCGCCGGCCTCGACCGCGGGCCGCGTCAGGATGATGCGATCGACCTCCTTGCGCTCGAACAGTTGCGCGGCATGGGCGACCGCGAGCCAGGTCTTGCCGGTGCCGGCCGGGCCGATGCCGAACACCAGTTCATGCCGCTTCAGCGCACGGATGTAGGAATCCTGCGCCGCGGTGCGGGCACGCACCGGACGCTTGCGCAGATTGATCGTTTCAAACGTCGGCTTGGCGGTCTTGTTGTCGAATTCGAACAGCGAGCCCTGCGCGATCACGGCGCGGATCGCGCCTTCGACTTCGCCCTGGTCGAGATCGTGCCCCGCGACGGCCTGGGCGTAGAGCGTCTCTAGCACGCGCCGCGCCGCGTCGCAGCCGTCGCGGGAGCCGGCGATGGTAACGTGGTTGCCGCGGGAATCGACCACGATGCCGAGTCGGCGCTCGATCAGCGCCAGATTCTGTCCATAAGGGCCGACCAGCGCCGATGCGGCACGGTTGTCGTCGAAATCGATGACGACCTGGGTCTCAGGTGGTCGGGTCTCAGGTGGCATTTGCATGTCGCGGTCGGGCTTGCGGCTGGGAGCGAGTGAAGACGAATCCGATGCGCTTTTGGGCAAGGATTTCAGGCTCCAATGGTCTGCGAAATAGGGCGCGGCGCTGCCGGCGTCGCAAGCTCGCCGATCAGGCTGTAGCGCTCGAGGCTGTCGATCCTCACCGGGAGGACCCGGCCGATGATGTCGGGCGATGCCATCACATGGGCGGGCTGCAGATAGGCGGTGCGGCCGACGATCTGGCCCGGATTGCGCGCGGCGCGCTCGAACAGCACATCGACCGTTGTGCCAATCGCAGCCCGGTTGAAGGCCGATTGCTGGCTGTCGATCAATTCCTGAAGCCGCCCCAAGCGCTCGTCCATCTCGGCTGCTGACACCGTCTCCCGCATCTCCGCCGCCGGCGTGCCCGGCCGTGGCGAATACTTGAATGAATACGCCGCAGCGTATCCGATTTGCGTGACAAGCGCGAGGGTGGCGGAAAATTCTTCCGCGGTCTCTCCGGGGAAGCCCACGATAAAATCTGATGAAAAAGCAATGTCTTGCCGCGCGGCGCGGAACCGGTCGATGACGCGCCGGTAGTCATCGGCGGTATGTTTGCGGTTCATGGCGGCAAGGATCCGGTCCGACCCCGATTGCACCGGCAGGTGCACGAACGGCATCAGTTCGGGCAAATCGCGATGGGCCGCGATCAGGCTGTCGTCGACGTCGCGCGGATGGCTGGTGGAATAGCGCAGCCGCGCGACCTCGGGAATCCCGGCGAGCCGCTGCAGCAGTTTGCCGAGCGGCCAAATGCGGCCGTCGGGACCTTCGCCGTGATAGGCGTTGACGTTCTGTCCGATCAGCGTGAATTCGCGCACGCCGTTGTCGGCGAGCTGCTTGACGTCGTCGATGATCCTGGCGACCGGCCGCGAGACCTCGGCGCCGCGCGTATAGGGCACCACGCAGAAGGTGCAGAACTTGTCGCAACCTTCCTGCACCGTGACGAAGGCGGAGATGCCGCGGGCGCGGATCGCATCCGGCTTCGGCTGCGGTAGGAAGCCGAACTTGTCCTCGACCGGGAATTCCGTTTCCAGCGCGCGGCCGTTTTCCTTGGCGCGCTTCAAGAGCGCGGGCAGATGATGATAGCTCTGCGGCCCGACTACGATGTCGACGGTCGGCGCGCGATGGATGATCTCGGCGCCTTCGGCTTGCGCGACGCAGCCGGCGACCGCGATCTTCATCTCGCGGCCCGCCCGCGCGGCCTCGTCCTTGGCGACACGCAGCCGCCCGAGCTCGGAGTAGACTTTCTCCGACGCCTTCTCGCGGATGTGGCAGGTGTTGAGGATCACGAGGTCGGCGTCCTCGGCGCTCGCGGTCTCGACAAAGCCCTCGCCGGCCAGCGTGTCCGCCATGCGTTGCGCATCGTAGACATTCATCTGGCAGCCATAGGACTTGATGTGCAGCTTGCGCGGCGTCGTCATGGAACCCTGAGAGCGAAAAATGGAAACGGCGCCATCGGGGCGCCGAGGCTGAAATATAGCTTAAACCGGCGAAAATCCAGCGATCGAGCCGTGTTTTTGGCCGGTCTGGGCGATCAAATCGGGCAATTGGCGCATATCGGCGAAGGTTATGGCCGCGCCGGCCTGGCGCAGCATGTCTTCGTGTTCCGCGGTGCAATGGCTGCCGCCGTAGAAACCGAGCACGCTCATCCCGGCGGCGCGGGCGCCGGTGACGCCGGCCACGCTGTCCTCGATCACGACGCAGCGCGTGGGGTCGGCGCCCATCTGCGCGGCTGCGAACAGGAAGAGATCCGGCGCCGGCTTGCCGCGCTTGACCTGGGTGGCGGAGAAAATATGCGGCGCGAGCTGGTCGTAGAGCCCGGCACAGGTCAGGCCGTGATGGATCTTTTCCGGCGTGCCGCTCGACGCCACGCATTTCGGCAGGTCGAGCGCGGCGATCGCCTCGCCGACATGCGCGATCGCGCTGAGATCGTCGGCATAGAAGCTCAGCGTCGCGTGCTTGACCTCGGCCTCGAAGGTCTCGGGCAGCGCGCGGCCGATCTCGCTCTCGACGATCCGCCGCGCCTCGCGGTCGGACACGCCGAGGAAGCGCTTCAGCACGCTGTCCGGTGTGATCGGAAAGCCGTGACGCGTCAGCGTTTCCGCATGCGCGCGACAGGAAATCACCTCGCTGTCGACCAGCACGCCGTCGCAATCGAAGATGACGAGATCGAATGTCATGGTCGGGTGACGCGTTCCCGCACGCGCCTAAAGCGCGATGAGATCAGGTTGAATCATCATCGCGCTTTAGCTCCTTGTTTGAGCATGATCTCCGCGCAAACGCGTCCCGCGTTTGTCGCGAGGGAAAACCGCTTCGCACTTTTCCGGATCATGCTTCAGGACTTGCTGTCTTCGTCGAGCGGGACGCAATACAGCTCGAGACGATGATCGACCAGCTTGTAGCCGAGCTTGCGCGCGATCTCGGCCTGCAGCTTCTCGATTTCCTCGGAGGTGAACTCGATCACCTTGCCGTCGCGCAGGTTGATCAGATGGTCGTGATGACTCTCGGGCATCTGCTCGTAGCGCGCGCGGCCCTCGCGGAAGTCGTGGCGCTCGATGATGCCGGCATCCTCGAACAGCTTCACGGTGCGATAGACGGTCGAGATCGAGATCTTGTCGTCGACCGCAACGCAGCGGCGGTAGAGCTCCTCGACGTCGGGGTGATCCATGGCCTCCGCCAGCACGCGTGCGATCACACGGCGCTGTTCGGTCATGCGCATGCCGGTCGCGGCGCAGCGCGCCTCGATGCCGGTATTCTTCTGCGCAGGCGTGATTTTCACCGTCGTCATGGGTCCTTGGCAGGTCCTTGGCCTTGGATGGCAGAGCAGGGCGCTGTTCTGCCATCGTGCCGATGTTACGACAAGTCGCGCCGCATCAGAAGCGCGTTCAAATGTTCCCCGCCGGGCTGCTTGTAGTAGCGTTCGCGGCGGCCGATCACGCCGAATCCGGCCCTTTCATAGAGCCGTCGCGCCGGCTGATTGTTCTCTTCCACTTCGAGGAAGATGGTGCGGATGCCGCGGCCGGCAAGATGGCCGAGATGGGTCAGCAGCAGGTCGCGCGACAGCCCGCGGCCGCGCTGATTGGAATCGATCGCAATCGACAGGATTTCGGCTTCGTCCGCTGCCATCCGCGAGACGGCAAAGCCGATCACCTTGCGTCCCTGCCGCAGCCGGTGCACCAGCGTGTTGCGCTCGGTCAGCATCGCCTCGAACTCGCCCTCGCCCCAGCCGCGATGAAACGACGCGCCGTGCAATTGCGCGAGCCGCGCCGCATCGCGCAGCGATGCGGGCTCGACCGCGGGCGGACCGCCGCCCCACCACCGTGACAGCCAGCCGATCATGTCGATCGCGGCACGCTGATTTCGAGCCGGTCCTTCGGCGGCTTGGCGTCGGGCGCGCGCAGATAGAACGGCCGCGGCGGCGCGGTTTCAGGATCCACGGCCGCGCCGATCCAGGCGACCCAGGTAATATCGGGCGCGGGCTGCCGGCCGACCTTGACCGGCGGTGCGGCGTCGGCGGGCCAGCGCTCGGCGAGGATGTCGGCGGCGTTGCCGACCAGATGCAGCGCGCCGTACTGGGAGGCCTCGAGCGCTTCCGCGATCGGCGCCACCTTCGGCTTGATGATCGGGCTGCCGTCGCCGCCGACCAGCTGGAAATAGACGTGATCATGCCGCGCATCGATCGCCGACAGGATCGCAGACGCGCCGTTCTCGGCGACGACAGGCGCGGCGTAGGCGGCGAGCGTCGACAGTCCGACCACCGGCTTTTCCGCGGCCAGCGCCAGGCCGCGCGCCGCCGAGAGGCCGACGCGCAGGCCAGTGAAACTGCCGGGGCCGGTGGTGACGGCGATGCGGTCGAGCCCGGCAAAGCCGATGCCGCTCTCTTTCATCACCCGAGCGATCAGCGGCATCAGCGCCTCGGCATGGCCGCGCTGCATCACCTGCGATTCAATGGCGATTGTATTGCCGGAGGTGGTGTCGAGCACCGCCGCGGAACAGGCGTCGAGCGCCGTATCGATGGCGAGAATCATCATGGGAGGGCGAATAGCGAATAGGGAATGGCGAACAGGGGTCCAGCGGAGAATGCTATTCGCGATTCGCCACTCGCCATTCGCCGCTCCATCACATCGGCCGGACTTCCTGCACGTCGGGCACGAAGTGCCGGAGCAGGTTCTGGATGCCGTGTTGCAGGGTTGCGGTCGATGACGGGCAGCCGGCGCAGGAGCCCTTCATGTTGAGATAGACGATGCCGTCCTTGAAGCCGCGGAAGGTGATGTCGCCGCCGTCATTGGCAACCGCGGGACGCACGCGGGTCTCGATCAGGTCCTTGATCTGCTCGACCGTCTCGGCGTCGGCCTCGTCGAAGAACTCGTCTTCCTCATCGCGCGCGTCGTCGCTGGCCGCGGTGCCGTCGGCGAGCAGCGGCGCGCCGGACATGTAGTGCTCCATGATGGCGCCGAGGATCGCGGGCTTGAGGTGCTGCCAGTCGCCGTCCGCCTTGGTCACGGTGATGAAGTCGCCGCCGTAGAACACGCCGGTGACGCCGGATACGGCGAACAGCCGTTCGGCGAGCGGCGAGCGCGCGGCGGATTCGGGCGAGGAGAATTCCATGGTGCCGCTGTCGAGCACCATGCGGCCCGGGATGAATTTCAGCGTGGCGGGATTGGGCGTGGCTTCGGTCTGAATGAACATCTGCTGTCTCCGGCGTCGCCGGTTCAAGGCCGGCGCGTTGGGTTCCATTATAGCGTTTTCCAGCGAAGTGACACCGGTTCGCGAAGAAAACGCGTCAAATCAAGGAGTCAGATGGCAACTAAAAAGCCCGCGATCAAGCCGCAAAACCGCGGTTCCAGGCTCATACCCATGCCCGGAAGCGGGTCCGGCGCCGGTAACGCGCTAGGACAGGGCGTCGATCTCGGCGTCGGTCAGGCCGCCGGGCACGATGGTCACCGGAATCGGGAATGCCCCCATGGTCTTGGCCATGGTGGTGATGATCGGCCCGGGCCCCTCGGCGCCCGGGTTGGCGGCCAGCACCAGCGCCGCGATATCGACGTCCTTGTCGATCACATCGAGGATCTGCTCGGTCGGGTCGCCCTCGCGAATCACCCGCTCCGGAGTGATCGCGGCGATCCCGTTGGCGCGGCCGGCGGCGCGGTCGAGCGCTTCGTTGGCGGCTTCCTCGGCCTCCGCGCGCATGATGTCGGCGACCCCGAGCCATTGCTGGTTCTGGTCCTCGGTCTCGATCACCCGCAGCATCACGACGCCGCCGCCGACCCGGATCGCCCACCGGCTGGCGTAATAGACCGCTCGGTCCCATTCCGCAGTGTCGTCAACGATGACGAGGCATTTCGGCTTGTGACCTGTCTCGTAGCTTCGTCGCTGGGTGGTCATGCATGTCCCGGTGCTGAACCAAACCAACCTATGGTGCCATACTCCCTCGCCGTTTGGGAGAGGGAGCACGCAGTTCCTGCCTGCGCGTCAGCGCGGACGGATGAAGCCGACGATGTCCTTGGTGATGCGCATGGTCTCGTCGGCGATGCCGCGGGCGCGGTTGGCGCCGTCGGCAAGGACCGCGTCGACATGGCCGGGATCGGCGACCAGCTTCTTCATCTCGGAGGCGATCGGCGCCAGTTTTGCGACGCAAACCTCGACCAGCGCGTTCTTGAAGCTGGAGAACTGCCCGCCGCCGAATTGCGTCAGCACCTCCTGCTTGGAGATGCCGGCCAGCGCCGCGTAGATGCCGACCAGGTTGTCGGCCTCGGGGCGGGTTTCCAGACCCTTCTCTTCCGACGGCAGCGGCTCCGGATCGGTCTTCGCCTTGCGGATCTTCTGAGCGATGGTGTCGGCGTCGTCGGTGAGGTTGATGCGCGAATTGTCCGACGCATCCGACTTCGACATCTTCTTGGTGCCGTCGCGCAGGCTCATCACCCGCGTCGCGGGCCCCGTGATCAGCGGTTCGGGCTGCGGGAAGAGCAGGCCGTCGGCAAATCCATGTCCACGAATTGAATCGCCGAAATCGTTGTTGAACTTCTGCGCGATGTCGCGGGACAGCTCCAGATGCTGCTTCTGGTCCTCGCCGACTGGCACATGGGTCGCTCGGTAGAGCAGGATGTCGGCAGCCATCAGCACCGGATAATCGTAGAGGCCCACCGAGGCGTTCTCGCGATCCTTGCCGGCCTTCTCCTTGAACTGCGTCATGCGGTTCAGCCAGCCGATCCGCGCGACGCAGTTGAAGATCCAGGTCAGCTCGGCATGGCCGGCGATCTGGCTCTGGTTGAACACGATGTGCTTCTTGGCGTCGATGCCCGCAGCGATGAAGGCCGCGGTGACCTCGCGGGTGTTGCGGGCGAGCTCGGCCGGGCCGCCCCAGACCTCGACGCCCTGCGTGATCGCATGCATGTCGACGACGCAATAGATGCAGTTGTGGGTCTGCTGCATCTTCACGAAGTTGACGATGGCGCCGAGGTAGTTGCCGAGGTGCAGATTGCCCGTCGGCTGGACGCCTGAGAAAACCCGTTCAACGAACGCCATGGTCTAATTCCCGGAAATGGCTAGTTTTGCCGCGTCGTTTGCCACTTAAGCTCTGCGCGCGCAAGTCAGGCGGGGCGCCTTTGCCTGACGGCGTTAACCGCCTCGCGCCAGCCGGTGACGCCGAAAAGCTGCAAGAACAGCCCGTAACCGGCGATACCTGCCGCGATCAGCACGAGCAGGGAGGCCGCCTGCACGAAACCGTGGCTGCCGGCTGACGGCAGCGTGCCCTTTGCGAGCCAGAGCAGGGCGCCCATCGCGAGCGCCGCGGCCAGGATGCGCGGCAGCCGGCGGCGCGCGTCGGCATCGATCGAGAAGCCGAAGGTCGCGGCCCCCTTGCGGATCAGCGCCAGTGCGTTGCTCCAGGCGCCGAGCGCGATGCCTGCGGCAATTCCGCTCGCACCGAAGAGATGGCCGAGCAGGAAGGCCGCCGCGATCGCCGCCACGACCGCCTTCAGCGTCGCAAACAGCGGCGTCAGCGTGTCTTCGCGCGCAAAGAATGCCGGCGACAGCGCCTTCACCAGCACATGGGCCGGCAAGGCCAGCGTCAGCCAGATCAAGGCTTGCGCGGTTGCCACGCTATCCTGGGCGGTGAACGCGCCGTGCTCGAACAGCATACGCACGATCGGCTCGCTCAGCACCATCAGGCCGAGCGTCGCCGGCAGCGCCAGTCCGACCGAAAGCTCGAGGGCACGCGATTCCGCATGCGCGATCGCGCTGGATTCGCCGCTGCGCACGGCGCGCGTCATCTCCGGGATCAGCACGGTGCCCATGGCGACGCCGACAATGCCGAGCGGCAGCTCGAGCAGGCGGTTGGCGAAATAGAGCCAGGACACCGCCGACGGCGAGGTCGATGCGATCACCGCGCCCGCCACCATCAGCCATTGCGGCGCGCTGCTGGCGACCATGCCCGGGACCGCGCGGCCGAGAAAGCGACGCATGTCAGGATCGAAGGACACGCGGAGCGGCGAAGCGACCTTTGCGCCACGCAGCGCCAGCATCGACAGCTGCAGGAAGCCGGCGGCGCCGATCGTCGCCGCCATGACCAGCGCGGCCTGCGCCGGCTCCTGCTGCCGCACCAGCAGCACGGCCATCACTGATATCAGCGCGATGTTGAACAACAGCGGCGAGAACGCGGTCAGCGCGAGACGTCCCTGCGCGCTGAGCAGCGCCATCATCACGGTGACCGGGCCGGCGAAGGCGAGATAGGGCAGCATCAGCCTCGCATCGTCGACGGCGAATTGCAGCGTGTCGCGGCCGACGAACCCCGGCGCGATCGCCGCGATCACCAGCGGCATCAGCACGCCGATGACGAGCGCGGCCGCAATCACGGCGGCGCTGATGGTGCCGAGCACGCGGCCGGCAAAGGCGGTCGCCGCGGCCACGCCATCGGCATCGCGCGCCTTCAGCCAGGCCGGCACCAAAGCGGCATTCAACCCGCCCTCGGCCAGCAGCCGTCGCACCACATTCACAAGCTGGAATGCCGCCAGGAACGCATCCGCCACCGGCCCCGCGCCCAGCAGCGCCGCAATCAGGGAATCGCGCACGAAGCCGAGCAGTCGCGAGGCCAGCGTTCCCGAGGAAACCGTGAGGAAGGAGCGGAACATGGGGTCTGTATAGCAGTAGCGCGCTTTGCTGCCAGCGCCGCTGTACTAAACCCGTCATCCCCGCGCAAAGGCTTCGCCTTTGTCGCTGGAGGTGCGAGCCTCTTCGGCGAGCCTTGAAGGATGAATCGGCCAGAGTGCGGCCGCGCATCCTTCGAGACGCGCGTTCCGCGCTCCTCGGGATGACGGAACGTAGAGCTTCCCTTGCTGCCCCAAGGCCGAACGTGATAGGCCGCCACTCTTGTTGGGTGGCGTTAACACAGGGCAGGTCTATGGCTGACGCAAAATACGACATTCTTGGGATCGGCAACGCGATCTTCGACGTGCTGGTGCAGACCGACGAGGCATTCCTTGCCCGTCACGGCATGACCAAGGGCTCGATGCGACTGATCGACGAGGCGCGCGCCACCGCGATCTACAGCGACATGGGCGTGACGACCGAGATGTCGGGCGGCTCGGCCGCCAACACCATCGTCGGCGTCGGCAGTCTCGGCGCCCGCGCTGCCTATGTCGGCAAGGTCAAGGACGACCAGATCGGCAAGCTCTACGTCCACGACATCCGCGCCGCGGGCGTGACCTTCGACACCGCGCCGGCCAAAGCCGGCCCGGCCACCGGCTGCTCCTACATCCTGGTGACGCCGGACGGCGAGCGCACCATGAACACCTATCTCGGCGCCGCGCAGGACCTGACGCCGGATGACATCGATCCAAACCAGATCGCAGCCGCCAGCATTATCTATCTCGAGGGCTATCTCTGGGATCCGAAGAACGCCAAGGACGCCTTCGTGAAGGCGGCTGATATCGCGCATGGCGCGGGCCGCCAGGTCGCGCTGACGCTGTCGGATTCGTTCTGCGTCGATCGCTACCGCGACGAATTCCTCGATCTGATGCGCAAGGGCATCGTGGACCTGGTGTTCGCCAATGAGTCCGAGCTGCACTCGCTGTACCAGACCTCGGATTTCGACACCGCGCTGAAGCAGTTCGGCAAGGACACCAAACTCGGCGTCGTCACCCGCAGCGAGAAGGGCTGCGTCGTGATATCTGGCGACAGCGTCGTCGCGGCGCCCGCCTCTCCGATCGACAGGCTGGTCGACACCACCGGCGCCGGCGATTTGTTCGCCGCCGGCTTCCTGGTCGGTCTCGTGCGCAATGTCGGCCACGCGAATGCCGGCCGGCTCGGCGCGCTCGCCGCCGCCGAGGTGATCCAGCACATCGGCGCCCGGCCGCTGGTGTCGCTGCAGGATCTGGCGAAACAGCAGGGGCTGCTGGTTTAGGAGCGTCGCTGGCTTCTTTCACCTCTCCCGCTTGCGGGGGAGGTCGCAGCGCATCGAAGATGCGGTGCGGGTGGGGGCTCTCTCCACGGAATGACTCGCGGAGAGAGCCCCCACCCCGACCCTCCCCCGCAAGCGGGAGAGGGAGAAGAACGGCATCACGCCGTCTTCGCCGCCTTCAATCCCAGCCGCTGCTCCACCGCGTCGCGCATCACGAACTTCTGGATCTTGCCGGTCACCGTCATCGGGAATTCCTCGACGAATTCGACGTAGCGCGGGATCTTGTTGTGGGCGATCTGGCCCTGGCAGAAGGCGCGGACCTCGTCGGCGGTCAGCGTCTCGCCTTGCCTGATCCTGACCCAGGCGCACAGCTCCTCGCCATAGCGCTCGTCGGCGACGCCGAAGATCTGCACGTCCTGGATCTTCGGATGGCGGTAGAGGAATTCCTCGATCTCGCGCGGATACAAATTCTCGCCGCCGCGGATCACCATGTCCTTGATGCGGCCGACGATGTTGCAATAGCCCTCGTCGTCGATCACGGCGAGGTCGCCGGTGTGCATCCAGCCGTTGGCGTCGAGCACGTCGCCGGTCTTTTCCTTCTCGTCCCAATAGCCGAGCATGATGCTGTAGCCGCGGGTGCAGAGCTCGCCGCGTTCGCCGCGCGGCACCACCTTGCCGTCGAGATCGACCACCTTGACCTCGACATGCGGATGGATGCGGCCGACGGTCGAGACGCGGCGCTCCAGCGGATCGTCGGTCGCGCTCTGGAAACTCACCGGGCTGGTTTCGGTCATGCCGTAGGCGATCGTCACCTCGCGCATGTTCATCTCGGTGTTGACGCGCTTCATCACCTCGATCGGGCAGGGCGCGCCGGCCATGATGCCGGTGCGCAGCGAGGACAGATCGAAGCGCGCGAAGTCGGGATGGTCGAGCTCGGCGATGAACATGGTCGGCACGCCGTACAGCGTCGTGCATCTCTCCTGCGCGACCGTGGTCAGCGTCGCCAGCGGATCGAAGCCTTCGCCGGGATAGACCATGGTCGTGCCGAGCGTGACCGAGGCGAGATTGCCCATCACCATGCCGAAGCAGTGATAGAGCGGCACCGGAATGCAGATGCGGTCCTGCTCGGTCAGGCGCATGGCGCGGCCGGTGAAGTAGCCGTTGTTGAGGATGTTGTGGTGGGTCAGCGTCACGCCCTTGGGCGAGCCGGTGGTGCCGCTGGTGAACTGGATGTTGACGGGATCGTCGAACTGCAGGCTCTCGCCGAGCGCCGCAAGCTGCTCGCGATGGCGATCGCCGCCCATCTGCGATACCTGCTCGAACGGTATCGTGCCTGGTGCGGCCGGTCCGCCGATCTGGATCACGGCGCGCAATTGCGGCAGCCGCGTTGACCGCAAGTGACCGGGCTCCGAGCTTGCGAGCTCGGGCAGCAGCGTGTTCAGCATCTCCATATAGGCCGAGGTCTTGAAAGCGGTTGCCGTCACGATCGCGGCGCAGCCGACCTTGCCGAGCGCGAATTCCAGCTCGCTGAGGCGATAGGCCGGATTGATGGTGACGAGAATCAGGCCGGCTTTCGCGGCGGCGAACTGTGTCAGCGTCCATTCCGGCCGGTTCAGCGACCAGATGCCGATCCGCTCGCCGCGTTGCAGCCCGAGCGCGAGAAAGCCGGCTGCCAAGGCCTCGACGCGGTCTGCGAACTCGTTCCAGGTCCAGCGCACATGGTGACTGGGCGAGACCAGCGCCTCGCGCTCGCCCCAGCGCACGCGTGCGCGGTCGAGGCTGCGGCCGATGGTTTCACCGAGCAGCGGCTTATCGGAAATGCCGCACACATAGCTGTCTGCCTTGGGTGTGGGTGCCAAGATCGTCCTCCTCGTGGTCGTGTTCGCGTCGCCGCGCTTTTTTGCGCGATCTTAGTCGTTTGGCACCGATGGGACAGGCCCGACCTATGGCGGGTATGAGAAATCCCTCGCTTGCAAAAGGGTGGACAAGCGTCAACGCCCGTCATGGCCGGGCTTGTCCCGGCCATCCACGTCTTTTCGAGCGGAACCAAAGACGTGGATGCCCGGCACGAGGCCGGGCATGACGAGTTCGTGGAGTGTCGACTTCCGTCGTTCCCAGTGGACTTACGCCGCTCGCTGCCCGCTGCCGGCGTCCAGCCCGGCGTAGATGCCCTTCTCGAAGCCTGCGAAGGCTTCCAGGCTGTGCTTGTCGGCGAACGGCAATAACTGGGTCAGGATCACGCCGCAGACGTCGCGCGACGGATCGATCCAGTAATAGGTGTTGGCAAGGCCCGCCCAGGCGAGGCTGCCGGCGCTGCGGCCTTCCGGCGTCTTGGCGGTGTTGATGAGGAAGCTCAGTCCCCACTTCTTGACGATGTCGGGATAGAGGTCGACATCGTTGGTGTACATCGGCAAGGCCGTCGTCATCTTGCCGACGGTGAGCTCACCGATGTGATTCTGCCCCATGGTCGCGACCGTCTCGGCCTTCAGCACCTGGTTGCCGTTGCCTTTGCCCTTGTTGAGGATCATCTGGCAGAACTTGATGTAGTCGGCCGCGGTCGAATACAGGCCGCCGCCGCCCATGTGGAATTCAGGGTTCTGCTCGAGCTCGAACGGGATTGCCGCCAGCGTGCCGTCCTCGCCGCGGGCATGCATGCCGACCAGCCGCTTGCGCATGTCGTCGGAGATCTTGAACGCGGTATCGCTCATGCCGAGCGGCGCGAACATGTTGTCGCGCAGATAGGCATCGAGCTTCTTGCCGGATGCGGCTTCCACCGCCTTGCCGACGAAGTCGATATTGGTGCCGTACTCCCAGCGCGTGCCGGGATCGGTCATGATCGGCGTCTTCAGCGCGGCATTCAGGCAGGTGATGATGCCGGGCGTGCCGGTCTTTTCCAGATATTTGCCGAGGTTGCCGTCCCACATGTCGTAGGCGAAGCCGGCGGTGTGGGTCATGAGCTGGCGCAGCGTGATCGGCTTGTTCGCCGGCCGCAGCTGCGGCTCGCCCTTGGCGTCGAAGCCGTCAAGCACCTGCACCGCGGCGAGATCGGGCAACAGCTTGCCGATCGGCTCATCGAGCGAGAGCTTACCCTGCTCGACAAGCTGCATCGCGCCCGCCGAGGTCACCGCCTTGGTCATCGAGGCGATCCAGAACACGCTGTCCGCCGTCATGGGATCGCTCTTGGAGAGGTCGCGCTTGCCGAACGCGCCTTCGTAGATCACGTCCTTGCCGGTGGCCGCGATGGCGACCACGCCGGGAATTTCCTTTGCCTCGCTCTTCTGGCGCAATACCTGATCGATCTGAGCCTTGCTCTGCATTGGGGGCTTCCTCCGGTGGGTTTATTGTTTTGAAGTGGGCGGATCATCCTCCCGCTTTTCCGCTCCCGCAAGGCGGGCGCGATGCGACGATGTCGCGATGTCGTGAAGGCCGGGCCGCTAGAAACGGCCTTGGTCGGGAGGCGTTCACCACGCGCGCAGATTTTGCAGGGGACTCCGCGCCAGTCCCGGTGACCTCCGCCGGCGGCCACGGTAACGTGATCAAGGAATGATTTTCGTACCTGATTATTTGCATTAACGCATTCAGATCGCTGCACAAACGGTGCGGCGGATTGGACCGGATTTGACGAAAAGATTCGTCATTTCCCGCCTTGCGGGGGGCGCAGCAATGATTTCGACATGGAGTGAATGGAAGCGCTATCCGCGGCCGGGCCGCGGCGAGAATATCGAGGCGCCGATCAGCCCAGGTCTCTACGAAGTCCGCTACGCAGGTACCGGCGCACTGCACTCCTTCGAGGCCGTCGAGAATGTCGCGCGGGCGTTGGCGCTGCTGCAGACCGGCACCAAATCCTGGTTCGGTCGCCGCGATGTGCGGGCGGAGGCCGACCTCGAATACCGGACCTGCGCGACCTCGACCAAGGCGGACGCCAAGGCCGCGGCCGAGCGCATGATCGGCCGTCGTGAAACCTATATGTCCGGCGGGGCGGTCTGAGACGGAGCCGTCATTCCGGGGTGATGCAAATCATCGAACCCGGAACTCGAGATTCCGGATCTGGTGCTTGCGCACGGTCCCGGAATGACGACGTATCAGTTTCTCCGTTTTCACGATCGCGCGCGAGCCCTCAATATTGCTTGAAGCAGGGTCGCGCCCGGCGCCGGTGCATCGCAGCGGCTTTCCGCTTATATAGGCGGCGAACACCCCCAAGAAATTCAAGAAATTCCAGAAATGACAGGAGTAACGCCATGACCCCGCCCGTTGCCGCACGCGCCACGCCATCCGCAGCATCCTCCCTGCAAAGCCGCCTGAAGGACCCCTCGCTGCTGCGCGACCGCTGCTACATCGACGGCGCCTGGGTCGGCACGCCTGAATTTGCCGTCAACAATCCGGCGACCGGCGTCGAGCTGATCAAGATCCCGCAGCTGAGCGCCGACGACGCCACCAGGGCCGTCGAAGCCGCCGAGCGCGCGTTTCCGGCCTGGGCCAAGCTGACCGCCAAGCAGCGCTCCAACATCCTGCGCAAATGGTTCGACCTGATCATCGCCAACCGCGAGGATCTCGCGCTGATCCTGACCTCCGAGCAGGGCAAGCCGCTGGCCGAAGCGCTCGGCGAGGTCGATATCGGCGCCGCCTATGTCGAATTCTTCGCGGAAGAGGCGCGTCGCGTCTATGGCGAGACGATCCCGACGCAGCGTCTGGACGCGCGTCTGCTCGCGATCCGGCAGCCGATCGGTGTCTGCGGCGCCATCACCCCGTGGAATTTCCCGAACTCGATGATCACCCGCAAGGTCTCGCCGGCGCTGGCGGCCGGCTGCACCGTGGTGCTGAAGCCCGCCAACGAGACGCCGCTGTCCGCGCTCGCTCTCGTAGCGCTGGCCGAGAAGGCCGGCGTGCCGAAGGGCGTGTTCAACATCATCACCGGTGACGCGCCGCCGATCGGCAAGGTGCTGTGCGAGCATCCGGCGGTGCGCTTCGTCGGCTTCACCGGCTCGACCGAGGTCGGCAAGATCCTGTACCGGCAGGCGTCGGTCGGCGTGAAGAAGCTCGGCCTCGAGCTCGGCGGCAACGCGCCGTTCGTGGTGTTCGACGATGCCGATATCGATGCCGCGGTCGAAGGCGCCATCGTCTCGAAGTATCGCAACATGGGCCAGACCTGCGTCTGCGCCAACCGTCTCTATGCTCAGGACAAGATCTACGACGCGTTCGTCACGAAGCTGTCGAAGAAGGTCGCGGAGATGAAGATCGGCGACGGCACGGAAGCCGGCGTGACGCAGGGTCCGCTGATCAACATGGAAGCGATCGAGAAGGTCGAGCGGCACATCGCCGATGCGGTGAAGGGCGGTGCCAAGATCGTGACCGGCGGCAAGCGCTCGTCGCTCGGCCGCAGCTTCTTCGAGCCTACCGTGCTGTCGGATGTGCGCCCGGACGCGCTGGTCTCGCACGAAGAAACCTTCGGCCCACTCGCGCCGGTGATCCGCTTCAAGGACGAGGCCGACGTGATCGCGATGTGCAACGCCTCGCCGTTCGGCCTCGCCTCCTACTTCTATTCGCGCGACATCGGCCGCGTCTGGCGCGTCGCCGAGGCGCTGGAGTCGGGCATGGTCGGCGTCAACTCCGGCTTGATCACGACCGAAGTGGCGCCGTTCGGCGGCGTCAAGGAATCGGGCCTCGGCCGCGAAGGCTCGCGCCACGGCATGGATGAGTATGTCGAGATCAAATACGTGATGATGGCCGGCGTCTGATCGCCTAGCTGCGTGTCCCTTCGCCCTGACGGGCGAGGGGACGCATGCCGGTGAATCCATCGGTCGTCATTGTCGATCGCTCCGCCGCCCGCATTCGCGGTCTGCGACAATTCATTGCGACGGTTGGATGCAGCGCGCGATCGCGACGACGATCGCATCAAGAATCCCTCTAACCTCGAAGGTGGCGATTCGAAGCAAGCCGTATGCGCGCAACGCCGATTCAGCGAAAGAATAATCGAAACGCGGTATCTGCCGCATCGATGTTGTCTTGCGCGGCAGGTGTTATCCCGTCGCTTAGATGCGTTCTAGTTGGCCTCACAACGCATGCTCCTTATGCCCCGGTGGTCGCGCTCGAACCCTGATGATGTTCGAGGCGAAGCCACGAAGAATCCGGGGACCTCATGCTCGTCAGTTCAAACGCTCCACGCGCACTCCAACTCGCATGGGCGTCTGTCCTCCTTACTGCGGTCCCTTCGCTCGCCCAGTCGCCGGAGCAGCCACCCGCGAGCAGTGTTGCGCCGCTGCCCCCAGTCGTCGTCACCGCGCCACAGCATCGAGCCACGCCGGTTCGGAGGCCGACGTCGTCGCGCTCAGTGCGCTCGTCGGCATCGCGTCAGGTGAGCAGGCGCGAGCACGCGCCGCAGGCTGCGGCCGCGCCGACGGCCGGCGCGCAACAGGCGGCGTTACCCGTGCCCTATATCGGCGGCCAGGTCGCGCGCGGCGGGAAGCTCGGCCTGCTAGGCAACAAGGACTATATGGAGGCCCCGTACAGCCTGACGAGCTACACCGAGAAGACGATCCGCAATCAGCAGGCAACCAGCGTTGCGGAAGTACTGACCAATTCCGATCCGTCGGTGCGTGCTGCGATCGGCAGCAGCAATCGTTACGACGCGCTGACCATCCGCGGCTTCCGGGTCGAGAACAGCGAAATCGCCTTGAACGGACTCTACGGCCTCGTTCCAGCCTACCGCGTCAATCCGGCCCCCATCGAGCGTATCGAACTGCTCAAGGGGCCGGGTGCCTTTCTCAACGGCATGGCTCCGCAAGGCAGCATCGGTGGCACGGTCAATGTCGTGACGAAGCGGGCGGCGGAGGACATCACGCGCCTGACCGCCGGCTACATCTCGGATGGACGTTTTGGAACGGAGCTGGACCTCGCACGCCGCTACGGCGAACAGAAGGAATGGGGCGTTCGCTTCAACGGCGGGATCGACGGCGGCAACACCACGATCGATCGGCAGTCGGCGCGCAACGGCGTCGGCTCGCTCGGCGTCGACTATCATGGAGAGCGCTTTCGCTGGTCGGCGGACATCATCTCTCAGGACGACTGGATGAAGGCAGCCCAGCGCGGCTATACGCCCGTGCCCGGCATCGCCATGCCGAGCGCCCCCGATCCGCGCATCAATCTCGCGCAGCCGTTTGACTATGCGCGCTCGCAGAGCCTGACCGGCTTGACCAGGGCCGAATACGATCTGAGCAACAGCGTCACCGTGTTTGGCGCGATCGGCGCCAACCAGTTCCGTTACGACAAGCAGGAAGATCCGGGCGCGACGATTCTCAACACCGCAGGCGATGCCTTGGGTACGTCCCGATTCCAGACCGGCAAGTCGGAGGGCGCCTCCGGAGAGGCGGGTATACGCGCGCGCTTCGACGCGGGTCCCATCGGCCACGAGGTCGTCGTCAGCGGCAGCGCGCAAAACCGGACGGACTGGCTCGGCCAGACCAACTACGCGACCTACCTGACCAACATCTACAGACCGACCTTGTTGATGACCGCCGGCACACCGGTATCGATATTCCCGGAGGGGAAGTCCGGCTTCCTCGGGCTGCGCAGCGTCGGCGTTGCCGACACCATCACGACAATGGGGGGCCCGTTGCAGGTGATCGTGGGCGCGCGCCGGCAGCAGGTGATCGCGAACAGCTTCAATCCGGTCAGCGGCCTGGAAACAACGCATTACGACGACAGCGCGACGTCGCCTTCGATTGCCTTGGTGGTGAGGCCGATCAAGCAACTCTCGCTTTATGCCAACTACATCGAAGGCCTGACGCCGGGGCCGACGCCGCCCTCCGGCGCGGTGAATACCAATGCGGTGTTTGCGCCGTTCAAGACGCGACAAGTCGAGGTCGGCACGAAGCTCGATCTCGGAGGCCTCGGTGCGAGCCTTGCGGCGTTCCAGATCAGCCAGCCGAGCGGCGTGATCGATCCCATCACCAAGATCTACAGCTTGGATGGCGAGCAGAGAAACCGCGGCATCGAGCTCAATACCTTCGGCGAGGTCACGCCCGGCGTCCGCGTTCTCGGTGGCGTGACCTGGCTCGATGCCCGGCTCACCCAAACGCAGGGACATCTCTACGACGGCAATCACGCGATCGGTGCGCCCGACCTGCAGGGCAATCTCGGTGTCGAATGGGATACGCCCTTCGTGTCCGGCCTTACCGCGACGGCGCGTGTCATCTACACCAGCCGGGCCTATGTCAGTGCCGACAACGTCCAAAGCGTCCCCGCCTGGGCGACCTTCGACATCGGTGCGCGCTACGCGACCACCCTCGCGGGGCGTCCGACCACCTTCAGGGCGTCACTGACCAATCTGTTCGACAAGCACTACTGGATCGGCAATCCTACCGGCTATGTGATCAGCGGCATGCCGCGGACGCTGTGGCTTTCCATGACCGTCGATTTTTAGGGAAAGCGCCGAAAGGCCATCGCGCGCCACACGCGCGTGTGCGGTGGGCATTCCATGGTCGCGGTTCCGCTGCAGAAGATCCGCCGCCGATCTGGCGATTGCCAGTCACAGTCAGACGCCCTTGTCGTTCGGATTGGCGACGGCGTCCTTCAGTGGCGCGGTCATCGGAAAATTCAGGTTCACGTTCTTGGGCGGGATCGGCCGCGTGAACCATTTTGCGTAGAGCTCCTGGAATTCATTGCTCTTCATCATGGCGACCAGCTTCCGGTCGACCAGCGCCTTGAACTCCGGATCGCCCTTGCGAATGATCAGCCCGTAGGGCTCGGTGCGCAGGCTGTCGTCGATGATGCGCCAGTTCGCCGGATTGCGGCTGCCGGCGATCAGGCTCGCCAGCAGAATGTCGTCCATCACGAAGGCTTCGCTACGCCCGGTGGTCAGCGCAAGGAACGATGCGGCGTGGTCCGCCGTCAGGATGTTCTTGGTCTGAAAGTTCTTCTCCTGGGCCCGTGCACTCAGCAGTCCGATCGAGGTCGAGCCCGAGGTCAGCGAGACCGGCCGGCCGCCGAGATCCTCAAAGGTCTTGATCGGCGCGTCCCTCTGCACCACCGCGCGGATGCTCGACACGAAGATCGTGTTGCTGAAGGCGACGACCTTCTGCCGCTCCAGCGTATTGGTGGCGGGACCGCAGACGATGTCGATGGTGCCGTTCTCGATCAGCGGGATCTGGGTGGAGAGCTGGATCGGCTGCAGCCTGGTCTGCAGTGTCGGCAGCCTGAGTTCGGCCTTCACCGCATCGACGATCCGGGCGCAGAGGTCCATCGCAAAGCCGACCGGCTTCTGGTTGTCGTCGAGATAGGAGAACGGGACCGAAACGTCGCGGTGGCCGAGCCGGATTTCGCCGGCGTCGCGGATCTTGGCCAGGGTGCCGCCGGACGATTGGGCCTGTGCCGGAGCGGACGCTGTCACCAGAAAAGCTAGGTAGATCAGTCGCTTGGTGGCTTGATGCATCGGATGCTCGCGAACGCTGGCAATAGGATACGATAAGGTATGATTTTATACACATGGATTGCATAATCGGCAAACCGATTTTATACAATAAGTGCCATGTTGGATATCCTGGTCGCCGCCGCACAGCGAGAGAGAAGCCGGATGGAACCCGCAACCGTCACCAGCCATCGAGGCGCCGGACCCCACGGTTCCGCGCCGGACGCCGTGCGCGAGGCATTGCGGGCCGCGATCAGCTCGGGCGAGCTCGCACCCGGATTGCAGCTGCGTCAGGACGAGCTCGCCGCGCGGTTCGGGACCAGCCGCATTCCCGTGCGCGAGGCGCTGCGCCAGCTCGAGGCCGAGGGTTTTGTGACTTTCCTGCCCAATCGCGGCGCGGTGGTCTCGGATCTCTCGATCGACGAGGTGATCGAGCTGCTCGAAATCCGCATCGCGCTCGAATGCCACGCGCTGCGCTTGGCGATCCCGGCCATGGGCGAGATCGATCTCGAGGCGGCGACGAAAATCCTCCGCGCCTACGATGCCGAGCCCGATCCGGCGCAATGGGGTGCCTTCAACTGGAAATTCCATGCCACGCTCTACGCGCCGTGCAATCGCCCGCGCCTGCTCGGCATGATCGAGGCGAATTACGGCCATGTCGGCCGCTTCACCCGGGCGCTGGTGTCGCTGGCGACCGGCAAGGAGCGTCCGCAACGCGAGCATTACCGGCTGCTCGAATTCTGCCGCGACGGCGAGGTTAAGAAGGCGGTCCGGCTGCTGCGCGACCATATCGAGGAGACGCAGAAGACGCTGCGCTCGGCGCAGCGCCAGGCGCTGCGTGATGCAGGCGAGGGGCGCTCTGCCTGATCGTCGTCCAGACCTTGTGAATGATCGCGGGCCGCGCTGCGCGGCCCATGGAGAGTGCGCGTGAAGACCAATGACGTCGAAATCCTGGTGATCGGTGCGGGCATCGCCGGCATCGCCACGGCCTACTATCTCGCCGTTCAGCACAAGCGTTCGCGCGTGCTGATTGTCGATGAAGGCCAGCCGATGGCATTGACCTCGGCACAGTCCGGCGAGAACTACCGCAACTGGTGGCCGCATCCGACGATGGCCGACTTCACCAACCATTCCACCGACCTGATGGAGGAGATCGCGCGCCGCAGCGACAACCGCATCCACATGACGCGGCGCGGCTATCTCCTGGTCACGCGCGAGGAGAAGCCCGAGGAGCTGCTGCAGCAACTTCATGCCGGCTATGGCGCGCAGGCCGAAAAGCTGATCCGCCTGCACGAGGGTGCAAGCCGCGGCTACCTGGCGCCGCATTCGGCGAACTGGCAGAGTGCGCCCGACGGCGTCGACGTTCTGCTCGGCCGTGACCTGATCCAGGTGCATTATCCGAGCTTCGACAAGGAGGTCGCGACTGCGCTGCATATCCGCCGCGCGGGCGATATCAGTGGCCAGCAGCTCGGCCAGTACATGCTGGAAACGATGCGGCCGCTGGGTGCGCAATTCCAGCAGGCGAGCGTGCTCGGCATCGCGAAGACCGACCGCTTCGTCATCGATGTGCTGGCCGATGGCGCGCGGCAGACCATCAAGGCCGATATCATCGTCAACGCCGCGGGCCCGTTCGCAGCGCATGTCGCGGCGATGCATGGCGAAGAGCTTCCGATCGTCAACGTGCTGCAGCAGAAGATCGCGTTCGCCGATCGCAACCGCGCGGTCGATCGCAAAATGCCGTTCGCGATCGATCTCGACGGCCAGACGCTGGCCTGGTCCGATGACGAGCGCGAGGCGCTGGCAGCGGCACCGGAATTTTCGCGCCTGCTGGCGCCGATGCCGGGCAGCATCCATTGTCGGCCCGACGGCGGCGATCACGGCGAGTGGATCAAGCTCGGTTGGGCCTTCAACGCGGAACAGACCACGGAGCCGGTTCGCGAGCCGGAGCTGAATCCATATTTCCCCGAAGTCGTGCTGCGCGCGGCGAGCCGGCTGCAGCCGCTGCTCGCGCAATATCTCGGCGCGCTGCCGCGCGACCGTGTGCATTACGGTGGCTACTATCCGATGACGAAGGAGAATTGGCCGCTGATCGGGGCTGCGAAAACATCAGGCGTGTTCCTCGCCGCGGCGCTGTCGGGTTACGGCACGATGGGGGCCTGCGCCACCGGCGACCTTTGTGCCCGCGCCGTGGTCGGTGCGCCCGTGCCGGCCTTCGCCCGCAGCCTCTCGCTCGCGCGCTATCAGGACAAGGCGCTGATGGACCAGCTTGCGGCGAGCGAAAGCCGCGGGTTGCTGTAGCGTATCCGCGTCCTCGCTTCAGCGCCGCAGCACCGCAATCGTGCGATTGGCAAACGTCAGTCGCTCCGCCATGACCGACACGAAATAGGTCAGCAGCTTGTGGCTGAGCTCGGGGTCCTCATCGCGGATCGCGGCGAACTGGTGGGTGTTCAGCACATAGAGCACGCTCGCCATCTCGGCCTGGATGGTGGCGCTGCGCGGGGCCTGCGAGACGAGGCCCATCTCGCCGATCGTGGTGTAGCGGCCGAGGCTGCGCACCCGGGTGGAGCGGCCGTCCTCGGCGGGCACCATGATGCCGACGCGGCCGTCGAGGATGAAGTGCATGGAATCGGCGGCGTCGCCGGCGTGCACGATGACCTCGCCGGCGTCGACCTCGATGCGCTGGCAGCGCCGGATCAGCGCGTCGGCGTCGTTCTCGCTGTCGAGCATCCCGGCGAACCAGCCGCGCAGGTCGGCCTCCTCCTGCGCGAGCTCCTGGTGCTGCGCGCTGATCTGGTTCTCACACCACTCCAGCGCGCGATCGAGCTCGTCGATCACGGTAACGCCCTCGGCGATGAAATCGCTGGAGCGCAGCACCTGCTCGGCCTTGGCCGACAGATGCACCAGCACCAGCTCGACGCCGACCTCGTGCGCGCTGCGCTTGATCTGCGCAAAGCTGTAGGCCGCTGACGAATCGACGCCGGTTACGAGCTTGAAGTCGAACAGCAGATAGCGGCACTCCGGGCGCTCGCGCAGCAGCGCCTTGACGTGCTGGTACAGGCGGTTGGCGGAGCCGAAGAACAGATAGCTTTGCAGGGTCAGCCCCTGGATCTTGCCGCCATGGGCCGACAACACCTCGCGGTCGTCGCGTGAGCGATCCAGCGAGCTGCGATACTCTGAGCCGTCAAAGCCGTATTTGATCGCCTCAACCCGTGCCGCGCTGAGCGCAAAGGTGGCGCAGCCGATGATGACGCCGATCAGGATGCCGGGCACGAAGCCCCAGGTCACGATGATGACGATGATCGCAAGCAGCGACAGATATTCGGTCTGCGACAGCCGCTTGCGCGATTCGATCATCCATTTATGCAGCTGGTCGGCGCCGAGATAGATCAGGAGGCCGCCGAGCACGAATTTCGGCATGTAGCCGAGCAACTGGGGAGCGGCCGCCAGCATCAGCAGCGAGATCGCAGCGACTGTCAGCCCGACAGCCGGCCGCGCCCGCCGCTCGAGAAGTTGAGGATCGAGCGGCTGACCGAGATGCAGCCGGCATAGCCGGCCAGCGCGCCGGTCAGGATGTTGGCGAAGCCGGTGATGTTGAGCTCGCGCTCGAGATTGGCCTCGCGATGCACCGCGACCTCGATGCCGGTGGTGTTGAACAGCGTGCTCGCCGCCGTGACGAACACGACCGCGATCATGTTGCCGAGCAGGTCCGGCACCGCCGACCACGGATATTGCGCAAGCTCGGCCATGTGCCACGGCACCATGAAGGTGGATGTCGGCGGCGGCTCGAAGGTCCAGCCGGTCAGATGCGCTTCCTCGGGCGTGATGCCGATGATCCAGAATACGAGGTGCGCCACGATCACGCCGCCGATCAGGATGATCGGCAGGCCGAACGGGGTGCGCGAGCGATGCCAGGTCAGGTACAGCACCAGCGCCATGGCGCAGGCGGCGCTGAGCTCGGCGATCGTGATAATACTCGTAAAATGGAAGAGAGTGCTGACCTGCACAGGGTATCCGGTGATGACCCTGATCGCGCCCAGCACGATCAACAGGCCGGTTGCCCCGAGGAATCCGCCGACAACAGGGTAAGGCACGTAGCGGATGGCTCGGCCGAACCGTGTCAGCTCGAGGCAGCACAGCACGATGCCGGTGACGATGGTCGAGAGCCCGAGCGTGATCAGCACCGGCGCGAGCAGCGGCGCCGTCGGATTGGCGGCACTGACGCGCTCGACCAGCGAGGCCATCAGGATTCCCGTCACCGCCGCGGTGGAGGTGTCGGGGCCGGCGACCACGAAGGGCAGGGAGCTGCCGAGTGCGATGAAGGTCGCGAGCACTGCAGAGGAAATGAACGTCGCCGCCACGCCGTATGACAGATAGGGCGACAATGGCCCGGCGAAGATCAAAAGCGCGTAGGACAGGCCGAACGTGATGCCGAGCACACTGGCGGCGCTGCCGCCGAGCACGTCGTGCATGGCCCGCCGCGCTTGCGAGCCGAAATAAAGCGATCGACTAATCACGTAAAAAATGTCCTGAACTTTCGCCGCCAGTCGTAGACGAGCCCGGCGCAGGACGACAACAGGATTTTTGTGACAGTCGGTTCTCAACGCGGGCGCTTTCGCCTCTCCCGCGACAGGGAGAGGCGGTCGCGCGCGAAGCTATGTGTCAGCTCTGCCCGCCCTCATTTCCGAAGGCGCCGTGACGGCCGACGCCGGAGGCAAAGCGCGCCGCGCCCGACAGCGTTTCGCCCGAGGCGATCACCTCGAGCCCGCCGCGCATCTCGTTCCTGATCGCCTCTTCCTCGTCGAGGTCCCACTGCCGCCGCGCCGACAGCCGGTCGGCGCGCAGGCAGTTCTGCGGGAATTTCGCGATGTCCTTGGCGAGCGCAATGGCGTGGGCGCGGGTCTCGCCCTTCGGCACCAGGCGGTTCGCGAGCCCCATGCGGTGGGCTTCGACGCCGCCGACCGGGCGTCCGGTGAGGATCAAATCGATCGCCTGCGAATGGCCGATCAGTCGCGGCAGGCGGATGGTGCCGAGATCGATCAGTGGCACGCCGAAGCGGCGGCAGAACACGCCGAAGGTTGCGTCCTCGGCCACGACGCGCATGTCGGCCCACAGCGCGAGCTCCATGCCGCCGGCGACCGCAAAGCCTTCGATCGCGGCGATCACCGGCTTCGAGAGCCGCAGCCGGCTCGGTCCCATCGGCGCGATCGTGTTGTGGCCGCCGACCTCGCGCTTCTTCTCGGGATCGCCCGCCGCCACCGCCTTCAAATCGGCGCCGGCGCAGAAATAGCCGCCGGTGCCGGTGAACACCGCGACGGATGCGCTCGCATCCGCATCGAAGGCGAGAAACGCGTCATACAGCTTGCGCGCGGTGGCGCCATCGACGGCGTTGCGGTTGTGCGGACGGTTGATGGAGATGATGGTGACGGGACCGTCGCGCTCGACGAGCACGGTATCGGCATCAGGCATGGGGCGCTCCCTTCGTTTGTTGGTTGGAGCCAACCTACCGGTCCCGGTCAGGCAATGCCATCGCGAACGAAGGCCACGCGGATGGTCGGGTCGCCGATCGCCTCATGCGCGTCCTCGAAACGGACGCGGCGGGTGATCACCTCCTCCGGGTGGTAATGGCCTGCCGCAACATGGGCGACGCATTCGGGCAGCTCGGCGCGGACATTGACGCGCGAGATCTTCAACGTGACGCCGATGCCATACATGTGGCGGAGCGGCACCGGGGTCGTCTCGGCGAAGTCGCCATACATGCGCTGGCAGATGCCGTTGGGCTCGGTCGCGCGGAGCGCGAGCAGCATGCTGGCGTCGGTCGCGGCCGCATCGATCACGATCGGGAACACGCCGGGCGGCTCCATCGAGAGGCCAGCGGGCGCTTCGATCACGTCGGCACCGAGCGACTTCGCCTTGGCGAGGCGCGGCACGTGGTCGTCGAGATAGACGACGCGGCCCGCACCACGCGCCACCGCCGCCTGCACCGCGAACAGCGCGAGCGACTGGGCGAAACCGCCGATCACCAGCACGTCGGCACCGGGGCGCTGCTGCAGCCAGCGCGCCACGGCGCTGAACCCGTCGGTCGCGCCGTCGGCCAGTCCTGCGGTTTGCGACAAGGCATGGCCCTGTGGTTGATGGACCAGCATGTGATCGGCAAACGGTACGCGGATCAGGTCGGACAGGCCGCCGCCATATTCCACGCCACAGACCGGCTTCAACCCGTAGGAAGAGCGGAACGGCACCGCCGTGCAGGCATTGGTATGGCCACGCCGGCAGCGGTCGCAGACCCCGCAGCTGATCTGGAACGGAACGATGACGAGATCGCCGGGCGCGAAATTCCTCACCGCGCCGCCGATGTCGACGATGCGGCCCGCGGTCTCATGTCCGAGCGCAAACGGACCCGCGAAGCCCGATCGGCCGTGCACGATCGCAAGATCGAGATCGCAGCGCGTCACCGCGAGCGGCTGCACCAACGCGTCGCGATCGTCTTGGAGTTTCGGCGCGGGAACATCCCGCCATTCGACCTTGTTGCCGCCGATATAAGTCAATTGCCGCATCGTGAGGCTCTCCGTTTAAGTGGAGAGTGCAGCGCAGCCGATGCGCCGACAAAAGGTTTGTCTTCAACAGGGGTGAATGGGATTCACCTGACCTCCCCCGTCATCCCCGCGCAACGGCCTTGCCGTTGTCGCTGGAGGAGCGCGTAGCGCGTCTCGAAGGATGCACAGCCCCGCTGGTGGCCGTCGCCTCTTCGAGATGGCCGCGTTGCAACCTCCTCAGCCTCAGGTTGACGGTGATGGAGCGAACGCGACGACGGAGAGGTTAAACCTTCAGCTCGCTTCCCGTCACGCGGCGATACGCTTCCAGATACCGCTTGCTCGTCGCATCCACCACGCTCGCCGGCAGCGGCGGGGCGGGCGCGTCGCCGTCCCAGCGGCCGGCGCGGCGCTCAACGTCGAGATAGTCGCGCAGCGGCTGCTTGTCGAAGCTCGGCTGCGGCTGGCCGGGCTTGTAGGCATCGACCGCCCAGAAGCGCGAGGAATCCGGCGTCATCACCTCGTCGATCAGGATGATGCGGCCGTCCCGGTCGCGGCCGAACTCGAACTTGGTGTCGGCGATGATGATGCCGCGCGCGCGGCTGGTCTGCTCGCCGTATGCGTAGACGTCGCGCGCCATCTTCTCCAGTGTCGCGGCAACGTCGGCGCCGACGATCTCGCGCACCCGATTAACCGTGATGTTCTCGTCATGGCCGGCCTCCGCCTTGGTCGCCGGACTGAAGATTGCGGGTTCGAGCTTCTGGCTCTCGACCAGGCCGGCCGGCAGCTTCTCGCCGGCCAGGGTGCCATCGGCGGAATATTCCTTCCACGCCGAGCCGGAAATGTAGCCGCGGATCACGCATTCGATCGGGAACACGGTGGTGCGTTTGCACAGCATCGCGCGGCCGAGGATATCGGCGCGATGATCCTTCAGCTCAGGCACCGCGCGGATGATCTCGTCGGCATCGGCGCTGATCATGTGATGCGGCACGGTGCCCTCGAGCTGCCGGAACCACCAGGCGCTGATCTGGGTCAGCACCGCGCCTTTCATCGGAATGGTTTCCGCCATCACTACGTCGAACGCCGAGATCCGGTCGGTAGTCAGCAGCAGCACGCGGTCGTCGCCGACGGCGTAGATATCGCGCACCTTGCCGCGGCCGATCCGGGGCAGGGGCAAGTCGCTGGATAGCATCGCGGTCATGGCGTGATCTTTCTAGGTGGCTTTTCAAAATAGATGGCTTGCAAAGACGAGCGCCCGCACGCGAGGCATGCGGGCGCTCGAGGTTATCACAGGAAATAGCTCACTCCGGCAGCGGAATGAACTCGTGTTCGTGCGGAACCTGCGCGAAATGGCCGGTTTTCCAGTCCTGTTTGGCCTGCTCGATCCGCTCCTTGGATGACGAGACGAAATTCCACCAGATGTGGCGCGGCCCTTCCAGGGCGTCGCCGCCGAGGAACATCATGCGGGTTGGCCGCAGCGTCTTCACGGTGATGCGGTCGCCGGGCCGGAAGATCAGGAGCCGCGGTCCCTCGTGGCGGTCGCCCGCGATCTCGACCTCGCCGTCGACGAGGTAGATCGCGCGCTCCTCGTGATCGGGGTCGAGCGGCACCGAGGTGCCGGCCCTCGCGGTTACTTCAGTGTAGAACCAGGGCGAGACCATGCTGACCGGCGAGGTGATGCCGAACGCCGAGCCTGCGATGATGCGCGCGGTGAAGTCGCGCTCGGAGATCATCGGCAGGTCGCCCGCACCATAATGCTGGAACGACGGCGCGATCTCCTCCTTGCCCGCAGGCAGCGCGATCCAGCTTTGCAGGCCGAGCATCTTCTGGCCGTCGCGGCGCCGCACGTCGGGGGTGCGCTCCGAATGCGCGATGCCGCGGCCCGCGGTCATCAGGTTCATCGCGCCGGGCTGGATCTCCTGGATGTTGCCCTCGCTGTCGCGGTGCATGATGCTGCCGTCGAACAGATAGGTGACGGTGGCGAGCCCGATATGCGGATGCGGCCGCACGTCCATGCCCTTGCCGGCGAGATATTGCACGGGGCCGAAATGGTCGAAGAAGATGAAGGGCCCGACCATCTGGCGCTTGCCGTGCGGCAGCGCGCGGCGCACCGCAAAGCCGTCGCCGAGATCGCGGGTGCGCGGCACGATGATCAGATCCAGCGCGTCGCAGGTCTTGGGATCGCCGAGTTCGGGATCGGTCGAGGGCTGCCAGCTCATGGAAAAATCTCCTTCTCTTTTGCCGCGATCATACTCTCTATCCGTCGTCCCGGCCAAGCCAACGGGTCGGCGCGAAGCGCCGCCCGATGACAGGCTCGGCACGAGCCGGGACGACGAATTACTTGTGGCTTGCACCGGCTCTCGATGGCAGCAAGTACAAACTTGGAAACTGGAGGACGTCATGGTTTCTCTGATCAAGCCAGGTGCAAGACTGTTGCAGGTCGATGGTCCGGTGATCGAGACCGCGCGGCTCATCCTGCGGCCGTGGCGCGCATCCGATGTCGCTGAGAACACGAAAATGCTGTCCGATCCCGAGACGGCGCGCTTCATCACGCCGGATCATCAGCCGGTCACCTCGGAGCTGAAGGGCTGGCGCAACGCCGCCGTCATCTCCGGCCATTGGGCGCTGCACGGCTTCGGCATGTTCGCGGTCGAGGAGAAGTCTTCCGGCCGCTACATCGGCCGTGTCGGCCCGTATCATCCCCCTGAATGGCCCGGCTTCGAGGTCGGCTGGGGCATTGCCAAAGAGCACCGCGGCAAGGGCTACGCGGTGGAGGCGGCGCGGGCCGCGACCGATTGGGTATTCGACAACTTCGCGGTCGACCGCATCATCCATTGCATCGATCCTGCCAACGTCGCCTCGCAGGCGGTGGCGCGGCGACTCGGCGCGGTCAACGAGGGGCCGGGCAGGCTCGAGGGCGATGTGGTCGATATCTGGGTGACGACACGCCAGCGCTGGCAGCGCGAGCCATCTTGAAAAACCACGTCCGACCGACGATTGTTCGGCGATGACATCGGCTGCTTCAGATTGGGCCGCACTTGAACTCTGCCTGCGCAGCGCCGGCGTGGCGCTGCTGCTGGTGCTTGCCGCCTTGCTGCTCACTGATTTGCGCAAGGCGCTGTCCGGGCGCCTTGCGGCCGCTTTCGCGCTCGGTTCGGCCGCGCATGCGGTGACCGCGTCGATCGGTGCCGGGCCGCCGGTCTCGGACTGGCATGCGCCACTGATCGCGCTTTCGACCGGCGATATCGTGGTGTTCTGGCTGTTCACGCGCGCGCTGTTCGATGACGCGTTTCAGCTGCGCTGGTGGCACGGCCTGATCTGGGCCGCGGTCGTGGCCTACAGCTTCGTCAATTGCATGTGGATTGCACCCGCCGGTCACGCGCGGATCGCGATCATCATGGTCAATTCGCTCACGCTCGTCTTCGTTGCGCTCGCGGTGGCGCAAACCATTGGATCGTGGTCGGCGGATCTGGTCGAGCGTCGCCGCCGTGTCCGCGTCTTCATCGTCGCCGCGTCCGCGCTGTACGGCGGAATGAACGCGCTGCTTCAGATTGCCAATGCCGGCAGCCGCGTGACAGTGGAATGGGCCAACCTGATGAACGCGGCCGTGCTCACCGCCATCGTGGCCGCAATCACCTGGGCGATGATGCGCGTCGACGGCGCCGACCTGTTCACGGTGCCGGCGGAGGCCGTCGTGCCGGCGAAGCCGGCCGCGGCCGAGGAGGCGGCCGACCGCAAGCTGATCGATGCCCTGATCCGGCTGATGGCGGACGAGCGGATCTATCGTCACGACAACGTCACGATCGGCACGCTGGCGACCCGGCTGAAGATTCCCGAATATCGTCTCAGGCGGCTGATCAACCAGCGGCTCGGCTACCGCAATTTCAACGTCTTCCTCAACAACCACCGGATCGAGGAAGCCAAGGCCGCGCTCGCCGATCCCTCGCAGGCCGAGGTCCCCGTCATCACCATCGCCATGGACGCCGGCTTCCAGTCGCTCGGCCCCTTCAACCGCGCCTTCAAGGCGACCACGGGGGTTACCCCGACGGAGTATCGGAAGAAGGCGAGCGCGGTGTGACTCTTCTCCCTCTCCCGCTTGCGGGGGAGGGCCGGGGTGGGGGTCTCTCAGCGAAGTACGCGCTGTCATTTCGGGGAGAGAGCCCCCACCCGGATCGCATCGTTGGATGCGATCCGACCTCCCCCGCAAGCGGGAGGGGTGACACGAGTCCGCGGGCCCTTTGTAAACATTGCAATATTTCGAAATCGGCGAACCGAACCGAGTTCTCGACTAGTCCGCTTCCCAAATCCGGCGAGCGCCCTTGCGCACCCTGCTGCCTGATCCCGGCCACACGCTCATCGTGCCATGCCGGAGGATCCCGTGACCCGTCGAAAGCTCGTCTTCATTCTCGTCGCCACCACCGCGTTCGGTGCACTGGCGCTGTCTGCCGCCCGCGCCCGCGATGTGCCTGAGGTCGCGACCGGCTTTGTCGCCAGTGTGATCTGCTCGGAGACCTTCGTCAGCGGGCTCGACCCCAGGCGAAACCTGACCGAGACCACGGACGCGATGCCGGGCGCCGGCCTGATCACCTGGGCGATGGCCACCGAGGTCGACCTCGATCGCAAGGACGTCACCGTGACGCTGTTCGGGCTCGGCCGCAGCCATGCGGTCTATCGCGATGCGCTCGGCTGCACGCTCGACCATGGCGAGACGCTGGACGATACCGCGCTTCCGCCTTCGAGGCCGCAAGCCGCATTGCTGTCCGAGATCGCCGGCCCCGCGCTCGTCGCGCCGCAAACCCCGCAGCTTGCGGCCGCGATCGACCGCGCCTTTGCCGAGCCGGCGGAGCCGCCGTTCCGCCACACCCGCGCTGTCGTCGTGATGAAGGACGGCCGCATCGTCGCCGAGCGCTACGCCGACGGCATCAGCACCGACACGCCGCTGCTCGGTTTCTCCGCGACCAAATCGGTGATCTCGGCGCTGATCGGAATCCTGGTGCGCGATGGCATGCTTGCGGTCGACCAGCCGGTCCCGATCGCGGCCTGGCAGGATCCGAAAGATCCGCGCCACGTGATCACCGTCGATCAACTCCTGCGCCACACCGCGGGCCTCGCACTCGGTAGCTCGCTGCAGGCGTCGCTGGCATCCGTGCTCGAGCCGGTCAACCGCATGAAGTACGTGGAATCGGATATGGCCGCCTTCGCCGAGAGCGCTCCGCTGGAGAGCGCGCCCGGCCGGATCTGGAATTATCACGACGGCAACTACCTGATCCTCTCGCATCTGATCCGCAACGCCGCCGGTGGGCATGCGGCTGATGTGATGCGCTTCGCGCGTGAGGAGCTGTTCGGACCGCTCGGCATGCGCAATGTCGTGATGCAGTTCGACGCTGCGGGCACGCCGGAAGGATCGGGCGCGATGATGGCGAGCGCACGCGACTGGGCGCGGTTCGGTCAGCTCTACCTCAATGACGGGATGGCCGGTGACAAGCGCATCCTGCCTGAAGGCTGGGTCAAGTATTCCGCATCGCCGACGCCGAACGCCTGGGTCGGTATCGGCGCGGGCTTCTGGACCAATCTCGGCGACAGCTTTGGCGCAAACTATCGCGTCGAAAACGGCTGGCCGCGCGATGCCTTCTTCGCCAAGGGCACGATCGGGCAGTATGTGATTATGGTGCCGTCGCAGCACCTCGTCATCGTGCGGATCGGCCGCTCGCCGAACATGCCGCTCGAGGCGGACGGCGTGTTCGATCTGGTCCGTGACGTCGTCACAGCGACGTCGGACAAGGCTATCCTTGAAGGACGCGACTGACAGATCGTGTCGCGAGAATGCGGACGGCCGTGCAACAAACTCAGTGTCGTCCCTGCGCAAGCAGGGACCCATAACCACGAATGCCGGTTGTTGCGCAGCGCTGAATGACGAGTCCCGACCGCAACCTCCGCTGCGGAGTATAGGTCTCTGCTTGCGCAGGGACGACAGCGGTGGTGTGGCGCGCGGCGTGCTTCAGCACAACGAGTGATCGTCTACTGCCGCCCCAGCTGCGTCGCCTTCTCCACGCGGTCGAAGCGCTCCAGCGTCAGGATGGCGTCGGCGAGCTGGTCGGCGCGCTTGTCGAGCACCGGGCGGGCCAGCGTCAGGAACTTCTGCTGCATCGCCTTTGCGTCGGGGAACGAGGTCGGCTCGCCGGAGGGATCGGCATAGAGGCGCTCATGGGTGCCGTCATCCGTCGTGATCGAGACGCGGGCGCCGAACGGATGGGTGCGGCCGACCTCGAGCCGGTCGTCCTGCACCACGTCGAACTTGTCGGCGAGCGCGTCGATGGCCGCATCGCCCAGCCGATCGTAATCGTCCCAGCCGAAATGACCCTGGTCGAGCGCGATCGCGCCGGTGAAGAACATCGAGAACTGGCCGCCGACCACCGAGGTCGGGTGGCGCTTGGTGGCGGCGTCGCCGGTCAGCGTGATGCCGTTGCGGTGCAGGCCGATCTCGACCTTCCTGATCTGGTCCGGCGTCAGATTGTGCTCGCGCCGCATCGCGATCAGCGCGTCGATCGCGGCGTGGGTGTAGCGGCAGCTCGGATACGGCTTCACGCCGATCTTCAGCGTCTCATAGGTGCTGCCGAGTCCGGCCACCGCCTTGTCCGGATGCGCATCGTCGCTGTAGCCGACCAGCAGGCCGTGCTTGCCCTCGACCGCCTCGCTCGAGCCGATGAAGTCGTTGCGCGCGAGCGTCGCGGCGACCACGCCGTTCATCGCGGCGGCGCCGACCTGGTAGCGCTTGTTCCAGGCGCCGTTGACCAGGAATTGCAGCGAGCCTGCGGCCTGGCTGCCGGAGACGCCGAACGCGGAGATGATCTGTTCCTTCGACAGCCCGAACAGCTTGGCTGCCGCGGCGGCGGCGCCATAGGTGCCGGCGGTCGCGGTCGGGTGGAAGCCGCGGGCATAATGCGAGGTCGGGTCGAGTGCGTTGCCGAGCCGGCAGCACACTTCATAGCCGGCGACGATCGCGGTCAGCACGTCGCGGCCGGACGCGCAGACCATCTCGCCGACCGCGAACGCGGCGGGCACCACCGGTGCGCTCGGATGCAGCGAGGAATCGGCGTGGGTGTCGTCGAAGTCGAGCGAATGGCCGAGCGCGCCGTTGAGCAGCGCCGCGATCGCCGGGGTCCAGGTCTTGGTGTCGCCGAACACGGTGGCCTCGCCCTTGCCGTCGAGTGCCAGCGCCTCCAGCATCTTCATCAGCGAGGGTGTTGATTCCGCATCGCGCCAGGCGCGGATGGTGCTGCCGAGGAAATCCAGCGTCAAAACCTTGGCGCGCTCCAGCACCTCCGGCGGAATGTCGGAATATTTCAGGTCGGCGACATAGGCGGCGAGCGTTGCGGTTTCGTGGGCCATCGTGTTTCCTCAATTTCGCGGCGCAGGGTAGGCGGGCAGGTCAAGCCTTTCAAGCCACCTTGCCGCCGCGGGCAGCTGCCATGCTCCAGATCGGTTAGCTTCAGGTCGGTTAGCTTCAAGTCATGTAACACGGGCCTTTCCTTTGATTGCGGATCACGGTGCATGAGGACCTTCGCAAAACGCATGTTCGACCAGCTCTGGGCTCGCAAGACGCAGCTGGCGCTGGCGGTCCGGATCGCGTCCGCCGGCGTGGCGGCCTATACCATCGCGCTGGCGCTCAACCTCATGCTGCCGCTCTGGGCGGTGCTCACCTCACTGATCGTGACGCAAATGAGCGTCGGCCGCTCGCTGAAGGCCAGCCGCGACTACATGCTCGGTACCATCGGCGGCGCCGTCTATGGCGGCGCGATCGCGGTTTTGATCCCGCATTCCGGCGAGGGCAGCCTGTTGGCGCTGCTGGTGCTGGCGATCGTGCCGCTCGCCTTCATCGCCGCGCTCAATCCGAGCCTGAACTCGGCGACGGTGACGGCGGTGATCGTGCTGCTGCTGCCGACGATGCATCACTCCAACCCGCTGGATTCCGCGATCGACCGCGTCCTCGAGGTGACGGTCGGCGCGCTCACCGGGCTTCTGATCTCGTTCCTGGTGCTGCCGTCGCGCGCGGTCAGCCAGATCAGGGTCAATGGATCGAAGCTGCTGGAGCTGCTGTCGGCGGCGTTCGCCGAATTGCTCGCCGGCCTGACGCGCGGCCTCGACAATGACGCGCTGCACCGGATCCAGGACGGCATCGGCACCGCGGTGACCAATCTGCACGCGACCGGCCTCGAGGCCGAGCGAGAGCGCTCGATGCATCTGTCATCGGGGCCGGATACCGGCCCGTTGCTGCGGACCATCCAGCGGCTGCGGCACGACGTCGTGATGATCGGGCGCGCCTGTGTGGTGCCGCTGCCGGCCGATATCCAGGCGAGGCTGGCGCGGCCATTGGCCGAGGTCAGCAAGGCGATCGTGACTTACATGGTGGCGGTCGCGACCGCGCTGCGCGCCGGCAGCGGCCCGGCCGACATGGCGCCGGTCGATGCGGCGCTGCATGCCTATAGCGAGGAGGTCGCCGCGGTGCGCAGGGACGGCCTGATCCGCGGCCTGCCGGTCGATGCCGCCGAGCGCTTCTACGCGCTCGGCTTCTCGCTCGACCAGATGCGGCAGAACCTCAACGACCTCAAGCGCTGCCACGGCAATTGGTGCACCAACGCCGACGCCTCCGAGAAGATCGTCGCCGACACGCCGGAGAAGAGCGCGGCCTGAGACGAGAGCGTTTTCGAGCGAAGTGGGTACCGGTTCGCGTGAAGAAAACGCGTCTGGAGTTCCGTCGTTCAGCCTCCGGCCTTGCGCAGCATCGCCGGCACGATCAGGCGGTGGAACGGCAGGATCACCGTAAGATAGGCGCGACCGAACCAGTTGTGGGTGAGCACCAGCGTGGTCGCGGTGATGCTGCGCACAGCTCCCGCGGAGGCGACGTCTACGACGAGCCGGAAGTCAAGATGCTTGTCGTTGAAGCCCGCGACCAGACGCTCCGGCGTCTCGCTCACCACCGGAAATATCCCGATCATGTCGCGCGCCACGCCGTCGGCCGCGCCCGAGGTTTTCAGGCCAAGCGGCGCGACAATGAAATTGCGCAGGGCAAGCAGCCATTCGATCCAGCGCGGCTGCCGCGCCACCATCGCCTCGGCGGCGTGCCGCGCATCGAGGTCGGGGCGCGCAGTGGCGATCCGGAACGCGTCGACGAATTGCGCGCCGGCGAGCAGCGCGGCGGAATCCACGTTCGGCGTGACCTCGTCGACCCTCATTTGCCCAGTTTGCGTGCCAGCAGGCGGAAACGCAAGACAAGGAGGGTCGCATAGACCGCCGTCCCGAGCGACAGCCCGATCCAGACACCGGCGGCGTCGAGCTTCGCCCAGAAGGCGAGCGCGGAGGCCGACGCGAAGCCGATCAGCCAGTAGCTGATGACGGCGAACAGCAGCGGCACCTGGGTGTCGTTCATGCCGCGCAGCGCGCCCGCGGTGGTGGTCTGAATGCCGTCGGCGATGAAGAAGGTCGCGCCGATCAGCAGCAGCGCCGCGGTGAGCTGCGCGGTGGTGTCGGAGGCCTCGCCGAGGAACAGCGCCGCGATCTCGAAGCGCGCCAGGATCACCGCGAGCGTCATGATGCTCATGAAGATCCCGCTGAGCGCGATCGCGACAAAGCCGGCGCGCTGCACGGCGTCGGTATCGCGGCGGCCGACGGCCTGGCCGACCCGCACGGTAGCGGCCATGCTGACCCCGAACGGCACCATGAACAGGATCGCCGCGATCTGCAGCGCGATCTGGTGCGCAGCCAGCGCCGTGGTGCTGATCAGCCCCATCAGCAGACCGGCAGCACCGAACAGGCCGTACTCCAGCAGGAAGGCAATCGAAATCGGCGCGCCGACGGCGACCAGCTTGCCCATCAGCGGCCAGTCGACGCGCCAGAGGCGGCTGAAGACGTGATATTTGCGGAATGGGCGGCGGCGCGCCGCGAACCACACGCCGGCAAGGAAGGTGCCGAGATTGACGATCGTGGTCGCAAGTCCGGCGCCGAACATGCCGAGCTCGGGCATGCCCCATTTGCCGTACAGCAACAGGTAGACCATCAGCGCATTGGCCGGGATCGCCGCGAGCGTGATCCATAGCACCGGCTCCGGCCGGTTCACCGCGCTCATGAAGCCGCGGAGCGCGATGAACCACAGCGCCGGAAGGATGCCCCAGGCGAGACCGAACAGATATTGCTGCGCCAGGTGCGCGGTGGCCTGGGTCTGGCCGAGCATAAGCAGGATGCGCTCGCCCTGGAACGGCAGCGCCATCAGCGGCAGCACCATGAAGAAGCCGGCCCACAGGCCGACGCGGAGCGCGCGCCGCATCACGCGCGGGTTGCGCGCGCCGAACGCCTGCGCGGCCAGGGGCGAGACCGCCGACATCATGCCCATGCCGATGGTGAAGCTGACGAAATACACGGTATGCGCCAGCGCCGCGGCGGCGACGCTTTCGCTGCCGAGCCGGCCGATGAAGGCGAGATCGGTGGTCATCATCGCGATCTGCCCGAGCTGCGTCAGGGCGAGCGGCACCGCGAGCTTCAGCGTTTCCGCGAGCTCGGCCGTGAGCAGGTTGCGAGGGACGACAACGGCCGCGTTCGGCGCGGCCGGGTCGAGCTTGTCGATGCAGGTCATGACGGCACGCTTAGCACGGCAAACCGGCCGGAAGGATGACCAAGCTGCCGCAGGGGATCACGATCGCGCGGGAATCCGCTTGATCTTGGCGCCGAGGGCGTTGAGCCGCTCATCGATCCGCTCATAGCCGCGCTCGATCTGGTCGGCGTTGTTGATGGTGGAGGTGCCCTCGGCACACACCGCGGCCAGCAGCATCGCCATACCGGCCCGGATGTCGGGCGAGTTCATCGGCGCGCCGCGCAGCCGGCTGGGGCCGGCGACGATCGCGCGGTGCGGGTCGCACAGCACGATGCGGCCACCCATCGCGATCAGGTTGTCGACGAAGAACATCCGGGATTCGAACATCTTCTCGTGCATCAGGATGACGCCGTCGCACTGCGTCGCGGTGACGATGGCGATCGACATCAGGTCGGCCGGGAAGGCCGGCCAGGGCTGGTCCTCGAGCTTCGGCACATGGCCGCCGAAATCGTCCTGGATCTTCATGGTCTGGCCGGACGGGACGACGAGGTCGTCGCCCTCGACGCCGCAGACGATGCCGAGCCGCTCAAAGCCCATCCGGATCGAGCGCAGATGCTCGACGCCGGCGCGCGCGATGCGCAGCGGCGAGCGGGTCACCGCGGCAAGCCCGATCAGCGATCCGACCTCGATATGGTCGGGCTGGATCGCGAAAGTCGTGCTGCCGAGCGTTGCCGGCCCGTGCACGATGATGGTGTTGGTGCCGACACCTTCGATCTTGGCGCCGAGCGCGATCAGGAAATTGGCGAGGTCCTGCACATGCGGCTCGGAGGCCGCGTTGCGCAGATAGGTGGTGCCGCGCGCGGCGACCGCGGCGACCAGCGCGTTCTCCGTCGCGGTGACGCTGGGCTCGTCGAGGAACACGTCGGCGCCCTTCAGCCGCGTGGCGCGGAATTCGAGCCGGTGCGTCGCGGTGACGGTGGCGCCGAGCTGCTCGAAGGCCAGGAAGTGCGTGTCGAGCCGGCGGCGGCCGATCACGTCGCCGCCGGGCGGCGGCAGCGCGACCTCGCCGCAGCGGGCGAGCAACGGACCGGCGAGCAGGATCGAGGCGCGGATGCGCGCGCACAGCGCCGGATCGAGATCGGCGGCGCGGATCTCCTTGGCATGAATTTGCAGCGTGTTGCGCTCGGTCCATTCGGCGCTGGCGCCGACCGAGCGGCACAATTCGACCAGCGTTTCGGTGTCGCGGATGCGCGGCACGTTGGTCAGCGTGACCGGGTGCTCGGTGAGCAGTGCCGCGGCGATGATCGGCAGCGCGGAGTTCTTGTTGCCCGACGGCTCGATGGTGCCCGAAAGGCGGCGGCCGCCTTCGACGATGTATTGGATCGGCGGCACGCGGAATGTCCCCTGACGCATCATTCAGACTGGGCCGTTGGAAATTCTGCAATGGAATCAACGGCCGCCCGGCACCGTAACACAACTCCCGGCGCTGCTTCCACCCGAAAGGTAGCGCCGCGTCGGCACAGAGAAGCGCACGCCCGCCTGGCCGTGCGCAGAACCCTAGATGTCGATGGTCGCGCTGAGCGAATTGTCCTGGATGAACTCGCGGCGCGGCTCGACCACGTCGCCCATCAGCTTGGTGAAGATATCGTCGGCCTCGTCGACCTCCTTGATCTTCACCTGCAGCAGCGAGCGCGCCTCGGTGTCCAGCGTGGTCTCCCAGAGCTGCTCCGGGTTCATCTCGCCGAGACCTTTGTAGCGCTGCAGCGAGATGCCCTTGCGGGCGGCGTCGGTCACGGCCTCGAACAGGTCGATCGGGCCGTGGATGATCTGCTCGGCATCCTTGCGCCGCAGCTTGCCCGCGCGCACGTAGGTGTCTTGCAGCTCGGTCGCGTATTCGTCGAGTTTCCGCGCGTCGGCCGAGCCGAGGAAGGCGTCGTCGATCACGGCGACTTCCCTGACCCCGCGCACGGTGCGCTCGAACTGGAACCCCTGGCCTTCGGTGAAGGTGCCGATCCAGCCGCGCTCGACCTCCTCGGCCACGGCGTCCAGCCGCTTGGCGATGTATTCGGCCGCCGAATTGGCGGTGGCGATATCGCCGGTGATCCTGGGATTGAGCACGCCCGCGATCGCGGCTTGCTCGATGACGGCGCGATTATAGCGGCTGTGCAGGTTGCGCAGCACCGAGCGGATGACCCTAGCGTCTTCGACCAGCGACAGCAGGTCACGGCCCGAGCGGTCGTCGCCGGAGGCCGGCTTGAAGACGCATTCATCGAGTCCGGTCGAGATCAGATAGTCCTCGAGCGCACGCTCGTCCTTCAGGTATTGCTCGGACTTGCCGCGCGAGACCTTATAGAGCGGCGGCTGGGCGATATAGAGATAGCCGCCATCGATGATCGAGCGCATCTGACGATAGAAGAAGGTCAGCAGCAGCGTGCGGATATGGGCGCCGTCGACGTCTGCGTCGGTCATCACGATGATCTTGTGATAGCGCAGCTTGTCGACAGAGAAATCGTCGCTGATGCCGGTGCCAAGCGCGGTGATCAGCGTGCCGATCTGCTCGGACGACAGCATCTTGTCGGGACGGACGCGCTCGACATTGAGGATCTTGCCACGCAGCGGCAGCACCGCCTGGAATTCGCGGTTGCGGCCCTGCTTGGCGCTGCCGCCGGCCGAGTCGCCCTCGACGATGAACAGTTCGGATTTGGCCGGGTCCTTCTCCTGGCAGTCGGCGAGCTTGCCGGGCAGCGAGGAGACGCTGAGCGGATTCTTGCGGGTCAGCTCGCGCGCCTTGCGCGCAGCCTCGCGAGCCGCGGCGGCCTGGATGACCTTGCCGACGATCTCCTTGGCTTCCTTCGGATTCTCCTCGAACCAGGCGGCGAGCGCCTCGTTCAGGACGTTCTCGACCACCGGTCGAACCTCCGAGGACACAAGCTTGTCCTTGGTCTGCGACGAGAATTTCGGATCGGGCACCTTCACCGACAGCACCGCGGTGAGGCCTTCGCGGCAATCGTCGCCGGTCAGCGCGATCTTTTCCTTCTTCGCATTGGCCTCGGCATAGCCGTTGACCTGGCGCGTCAGCGCGCCGCGGAAGCCGGCCAGATGGGTGCCGCCGTCGCGCTGCGGGATGTTGTTGGTGAAGCACAGCACGTTCTCGTGGTAGCTGTCGTTCCACCATAGCGCCGCCTCGACGCCGATGCCGTTGGCTTCCGAGCGCACCATGATCGGCGCCGGCACGATCGCCTTCTTGTTGCGGTCGAGATATTTGACGAATTCCTCGACACCGCCGGAATAGTGCATCTCCTCGCGCTTCTCGACGGCATGACGCATGTCGGAGAGCACGATGTTGACGCCGGAATTGAGGAAGGCGAGCTCGCGCAGCCGGTGCTCCAGCGTCGCGAAATCATATTCGATGTTCTTGAAGGTCTCGACCGAGGCGAGGAAGGTGACCTCGGTGCCGCGCTTGCCCGGGGCATCGCCGACCACCTTGAGCGGCGCCACGGCATCGCCGTGCGCGAATTCGATGTAGTGCTCCTTGTCGTCGCGCCAGATCCGAAGCGCGAGCTTGCTCGAGAGCGCGTTGACGACGGAGACGCCGACGCCGTGCAGACCGCCGGAAACCTTGTAGGAGTTCTGGTCGAATTTTCCGCCGGCGTGCAGCTGGGTCATGATGACCTCGGCTGCCGAGACGCCCTCTTCCTTGTGGATGCCAACCGGAATGCCGCGTCCGTCGTCGTACACGGTGACGGAATTGTCGGCGTTGAGGGTGACCAGGACGCGGCTGGCATGGCCCGCCAGCGCCTCGTCGATCGCGTTGTCGACGACCTCGTAGACCATGTGGTGCAGGCCGGAACCGTCGTCGGTGTCGCCGATATACATGCCGGGGCGCTTGCGGACGGCGTCGAGGCCCTTCAGCACCCGGATCGATTCCGCACCATATTCGGCCGGAACGGGATGCTCAGATTCGGCAGGGGTCTGCCGGGCAGGTTCAGTCATGTGAGGCCTTCGAGGATGTCCGAATCAGCTGCGCAAAATGAGGCGCTGATTCCGCTATTTGTGCCACGAAAGAGGGGTTGCGCCTAGCGCAAAGTCTCCATCTACAAACTATTGAATAAATAGGATTTTTTAGGCCTGTTTCAAGGCTTTCAAGGGCCGATTCCGGCAGTCTCGAAAAGCCCGATTCGAGGGCGGATTCGAGCCCCTCTCGGAGCCTGTTCCGCACCCTCAGCCGCGCCGTGTGGCGTGGCCGGATTCGACGTCGAAAATCTCCCCCCGAGGGCCGATATCGACAAACGCCGCGGGATCGGCGCCGGTCATCCAGACCTGCGCGCCGAGCTTCGCGAGCTCGTCGAACAGCGCCTTGCGGCGGTTCGGATCGAGATGGGCGACGACCTCGTCGAGCAGCAGAAGCGGCACGATGCCGGTCATCTCCGCGACCATCGTGGCGTGCGCCAGCACCAGCCCGATCAAGAGCGCCTTCTGCTCGCCGGTCGAGGCGTCACGCGCCGGCATGTTCTTCGGCGCGTAGACCACCTGCAGATCGGTCAGATGCGGGCCGTCCAGCGTGCGGCCGGCGGCGGCATCGCGCGGCCGGCCCGCGCGCAGGATCTCGCGGTAGCGGTCCTCCACTGCGGTTGCGGGCTCCTGCAGCAGCGCATTCTCCATCCAGCCATCGAGCATGATCTCGGCGGAGGGGAAGGCCGAGGCGGCGCCGCGCTCGCGCAGCATCACAGCGAGCTTGGCGGCGGTCTGGCCCCGCGACGCGGCGACCGCGACCGCAAGCTCCGCGGTCTCGCGCTCGATCGCGTCACACCAATGGTCGTCATAGTTGCGCACCTCGAGCAGCCGGTTGCGCGAACGCAGCGACCGCTCCAGCGCGGAAACGCGGCTGGAATGCTCGGAATCGATCGCCAGCACCAGGCGATCGAAGAAGCGCCGCCGTTCTGAGGCGGCGCCCATGAACAGGCCGTCCATCGCCGGCGTCAGCCACACGATGCGCAAATGATCGCCGAACGCGGTCGCGGACCCCACCGGTTCGCGGTCGATGCGGCAGCGCCTCGTGCTGCCGGCGTCACCGGTCGGCGGATCGATGCCGGTGCCGAGCGTCGCGAGGCCGAGCGCGCCCTCGACTTCGGCCGACACCGCCCAGGAGCCGTCGCCCTGGTTGTCGGCGATGTCCTCCAGCGTCGCGCGGCGCAGGCCGCGGCCCGGCGACAGGAACGAGACCGCTTCCATGCAATTGGTCTTGCCGGCACCGTTCGGCCCGACCAGCACCACCATGTCGCCGGCGACCTGCAGCGTCGCCGTCCGATAATTGCGGAAATGCGTCAGCGACAGGCGGTGAATGCGGGACGGGGTCATGTTACCTTGTCATTGCCGGGCTTGACCAGGCAATCCATCGTCCGCGTCAGCGGACAAATTCATCATATAAGTCTCGCCAGTCGGGATTGCCGGCAACGATCAGATCGATCTTCCACTCGCGCGACCAGTGCTTGATGTTTTTCTCGCGCTGAAGCGCCGCGGCGATTGTCTCGGCCGCCTCGAAGTAGACGAGGCTCTTGACGCCGTATCGCTTCGTAAAGCTTTCGGCGAGATCCTTCGCGATGCTCGTAAATCCGGCGAACAAGATTATTAGTCACGCCAACGTAAAGGGTTCCACCGGGCTTGCTCGCGAGGATGTACACCCAATAGCTCATATCTTGCTCGATGGATGGCCGGGTCAAGCCCGGCCATGACGAGTGAAGAATCACACCCGCATCGGCATCAGCACGTAGAGCGCGCCCTTGCTGTCGCGGTCCTGCACCAGGGTCGGCGAGCCGGGATCGGCGAGCTTCAGTACCGCGACCTCGCCCTCGATCTGGGCGGCGATGTCGAGCAGATAGCGCGAGTTGAAGCCGATATCGAGCGCGTCGGAGGCGTACTCGACCTCGAGCTCTTCGGTGGCGCTACCGGAATCCGGGTTGGTGACCGAGAGCACCAGCTTGCCCGCGGACAGCGCGAGCTTCACCGCGCGGCCGCGTTCGCTGGAAATCGTCGAGACGCGGTCGACGGCGGCTTCGAAATCCTTCTTGTCGACGACCAGTTCCTTGTCGTTGTTCTGCGGAATGACGCGGCCGTAGTCCGGGAAGGTGCCGTCGATCAGCTTCGAGGTCAGCACCACATTGCCGAGCGTGAAGCGGATCTTGCCGTCCGACAGCTCGATCGAGATCTCGGCGTCGTCGCCCTCGATCAGCCGCTGCACCTCGCCGACCGTCTTGCGCGGGACGATCACGCCGGGCATGCCGGTTGCGCCCTTGGGCAGCGCGAGGTCGATCTGCGCCAGCCGGTGGCCGTCGGTCGCGACCCCGCGCAGGGTCGCCGCCTTGGCGTTGCCCGCCGCATGCAGATAGATGCCGTTGAGATAGTAGCGGGTTTCTTCGGTCGAGATCGCGAACTGCGTGCGGTCGATCAGGCGTTTGATATCGGACGCCGGCAGCGAGAACGAATGCGTCATGTCGCCGGCGGCAAGGCCCGGGAAGTCGCTCTCGGGCAGGGTCTGCAGCGTGAAGCGCGAGCGGCCGGCACGCACCGCCAGCACCGAGCGGTCGCCATCGGCTTCCAGCACGATCTGCGAGCCGTCGGGCAGCTTGCGGACGATGTCGTAGAACATGTGCGCGGGCACCGTGGTCGAGCCGGCGGTTCCGGTCTCAGCGGCCAGGGTCTCCGTCACCTCGAGGTCGAGGTCGGTCGCCTTCAGCGACAATTTGGCGCCCTCGGCGCGGATCAGCACGTTGCCAAGGATCGGGATGGTGTTGCGGCGCTCGACCACGCGGTGAACGTGACCCAGCGATTTCAGGAGTTGCGCGCGCTCGACGGTGACCTTCATTGCAATACCCGCCAGATCCCTCAGATGGAAAAGCCGGGCGGCCGTTCAGGGCAGCACCGCGGCATTGGAAACCCGAAAAGCCGGATCAATGCCAGATTTGATCAAACCCACGGGGGGACCGCAAGGTGGCGCGGATGGGCGGCCGGTGCAAGGGATACGGGCGCGAAACGAGCCCCGTTCCCCACGTTTTGGGTCGGAAAAAAGTTTAGCCCTCCCCTTTGGCGAGGGGAGGGCGATGGAACGAGCCGGGCGGATGAAGCGGCCCTATTCCTGCAACTGGCGCTTCAGCGATTCGACTTCCTCCGACAGCGCCGTGTCCTTGGCGACCAGTGCCTCAATCTTGCGCACGGCGTGCAACACCGTGGTGTGGTCGCGGCCGCCGAAGCGTCGGCCGATCTCCGGCAGCGAGCGCAAGGTCAGCGTCTTCGCCAGATACATCGCGACCTGGCGCGGGCGCACCACATTGGCGGTGCGGCGGGACGACAGCAGGTCGGAGCGGCTGACATTGTACTGCCGGGCGACGACGCGCTGGATGTCCTCGATCTTGATCCGCTTCGGCTCCTGCGGGCGGATCAGGTCGCGCACCTCGCGCTCGGCCATCTCCAGCGTCACCGGCTGGTTGTTGAGCTTGGAGTGCGCCAGCAGTCGGTTGATCGCGCCTTCAAGGTCGCGGCCGTTATGGGTGATGGTGCGCGCCAGATAGTCGAGCACCTCCTCCGGCACGTCGAAGCTTGCATGGTGGGCGCGAGCCGCGGCGACGCGCGACTTCAGGATGCCGAGCCGCAGCTCCTCGCCGAGCGAGCCCATCTCGACCACGAGGCCGCCGGCGAGCCGCGAGCGCACGCGGTCGTCGAGGCTTTCCAGATCCGACGGCGGACGGTCGGCCGCGATCACGACCTGGCGGCCGGCATCGATCAGCGCGTTCAGCGTGTGGCAGAACTCGGCCTGCGTCGACTTGCCCTGCAGGAACTGCAGATCGTCGATGACCAGCACGTCGATGCCGCGCAGCGCCTCCTTGAAGGCCAGCGCCGTCTGCGTCTTCAGCGCCGCGACGAAGCCGTACATGAACTTCTCGGCGGTGAGATACAGCACCTTGCGTTCGCCGCCGGAATTGCCGGCCCAGGTCACCGCCTGCAGCAGATGCGTCTTGCCGAGGCCGACGCCGGCATGAATGTAGAGCGGGTTGAACATCACGGGATCGCCGCGGCGACCTTCCGCGACTTGGCGGGCCGCCGCATGAGCCAGGGTGTTGGACCGGCCGACGACGAAGCTGGCAAAGGTCAGGCGCGGATCGAGCGGAGAGCCGCCGAGCGCGTCATGGCTTGCCGACACCGGCGCTGTCGCAAATGAGCGCAACTCGGGCGCAGGGCGGCCGTCGGTGCGCTCGATGCGGCGCACTTCGACGGGCGCGGCCGTTTCCTTCACCGGAGCCGTCGCACGGATCGCGGAGCGGACGGTAAGGTCGATCTTGTGCACTTCCGGCATCTCGGCCTGCCAGCAGGACAGCACGCGATCGGCATAATGCGCCTGGATCCAGCTCTTGAGGAACCGGGTCGGAACCGACAGGTGCACGCTCTCGTCGTGCACGCTTTCCAGATCCATCCGTGCGAACCAGCTCGTGTAAACGTCCTCGCCAACGCTCGTCCGCAGACGTCCCTTCACCCGCGACCAGCGATCCTGTTCCGTGTTCGTCATTGCCTTCGTACTTCCAAGTCTGAGAGATAATCGTTGCGAAAGCGCCGTGCAGGTTTGCTGCCACGGCGCGACCTCTAGCGGGCGTGGTCTGCTCCGGACAAAGCTCTCCCGTGCGGCGATCGTGCGCCACCCGACAGATCAGCTGTTTGGAGAAGATGCGCCCCGCGAGGTCAGCGCGTACTTGACGGACGCTGCGGGTAAGAGCCGACGTCCGAGGGGTTGATTACGGCACCACTGGAAATTTGCGCTTCGGCTGTCGTTGGTTCGACTGCAGTGATGATACCGTAAGGCATAAGACCTCCCCCTCCCGCCGCGACGTATCGCGGCAAGTTGTCAGCTTGCTCGTGTCTTCAAATTCGAACTGCTGCTACCGAACACCGAAATGCCCGGCGCTTCGCCGCCGCCGTGTCGTCGTCAACCCGTTCACTCGCTCCGCGTTCCCGCTGCCAAATTCCGACTGACGTCCTGGTCTCTCTTGTTCGATCCCCCAAATTGCCGGGGACATCGCCGGAGATATTTTGACACAGGTCGACCGTCCCCATATCGCTATGAGCCGTCAATTCAGCTTCGCTTGGAAAGCGTCGCTAACGCACACACCGCCGCCGATTTGTGCGTCCGCCCCTGGGTCTCAAACCGCGCTGATCTGGAGAGCCGTGGGCGTCGCGAACAAGAAATAAATACACCAAGCGCATTTCCTGACAATCCGTGGATTCGACGGGGGTCGAGACTCTTCGCGACTGTTGCGGCGTTGCCGATGCTGAGTTGCGAAAGCAAGTTTTTGAATCACCGCACAGATTCACGCGTGTCACAAACGACGGTGCAATACCAAAAATTTTTCATAGAAAATTTACATTTGGTCTCGCGCCGGTCATTTTTCCAATCGCTGTCCAACGCTATGTGCATAAGTAATTCGCGAGACGTCATTTTTCTCGATTACTTTTGCAGGGTAACCCCGCGTCGCAAGTTTCGCCGCGAAATGCTTGCGCGCTATTCCATCTATCTAGCTTAGCGAAGAACGATCTGTGAGCGAGTGCGGCGCGTTAAGCATGTTGAGCCGGTAGAACTACGGACGCGACGAAACATGACACGCAGTTCGTTGTGCGGCAACGCGTAGTGTTCTCGCGCTATGAAACTTCCACGACAAAAGTCGAGACAAAAACAAAAAGCCCGGCGCGAGCCGGGCTTCGTGACAAATGTGTTTTCCAGTCAGCTCACGCGCCGAGCATTTACTTGGCGAGCTTGGCGATCCGCTGCGACAGGCGCGAGACCTTACGGCTCGCATTGTTCTTGTGAATGATGTTGCGCTGCGCTGCCTTCATCAGCTCGGGCTCGGCGCGGCTCATCGCCTTCAGCGCCGCCTCGCGGTCGCCGCTCTTGATCGCTTCCTCGACGGTGCGCACCGCGCCACGCATCTGCGTGCGGCGCGATTTGTTGACGATGGTGCGGCGGGCAATCTTGCGGGTCGCCTTCTTGGCGGAGGTGGTGTTGGCCATGGTTCTCTAACTGTCCTTCGGCGGTGATCGCTCGGTGGTCGGGCTTGCGCGCACCGGCCGGTTCAAATCTCAACTCTGATGTATTTGTCCAAGGTGGTTTTCTTGGGTGTCCTTGAGGCGGCCATGCGAGGAGCGCAAAATGCTGCCCCCGCCTGCGGCACTGTCCAAAGAACAGCGGCGGCAGGATTGCGCCCGCCGCCATCGGCCGGTCTTATAGATGGCGCGGGCTTAAGCGTCAACGCTTTCGGGACCCAAAAAGGGCCCGAAATCGCCCCGCGGGGGCTGGATAAGCCGCTGAAGAGGTTGAATTTCCGGGGGGCGCCCGGTAAGGCCTGACGACGCGTGGGGCGCGACTGGGAGTTAGGGTGACGCATGATCCGCGGCTTTTTCCGTCTGATCGGCCTTCTGCTGCTGGCCGGCAGCTTCATCTTCATGGTCTATGACGGGGCCCGCTACGTCGCCGACCAGAGCCTGCGGTTCACCCAATTCGGCCAGTTCTGGAACGACATCCACCAGTCGAGCCAGCAGGCATTCCATGCCTGGGTGGATCGCTTCGCGCCCTGGCTCTGGAATGACGTGATCCGCCTGCTTCTGGAGCAGCCCGTGTTCGCAGTGCTCGGCATTGCCGGCATTCTGCTGATGATCCTGTTCCGGCCGCGCAAGCCCTTGATCGGCTACGCGCGCGACTGACTTGTCGGCAGCCTCCTTGGCTGCAGCACTCAGTAACGGGGCTGCCATCATCCGCGTAAGGACATATATAGGTGACAGCCGGCCCGCAGGCCGTTGCCGCGTCGGCCGATGTCCCGCTGGAGGTGTCCATGTTGTTCATGCGCAAGACCACCGCGTTGCCGAGCGCCGCCGAGGCGCTTCCGGGCCGCGCAACGCCGATCCCGACCGCGACCACCCATTTCGTCAATGGCAGCAAGTTGCAGCCGCCTTATCCGCAAGGCCTCGAGCAGGCGGTGTTCGGGCTCGGCTGCTTCTGGGGCGCGGAGCGCAAATTCTGGGAACTCGGCGAGGGCATCTACACCACCGCGGTCGGCTATGCCGGCGGCCACACGCCGAACCCGACCTATGAGGAAGTATGCTCGGGGCGCACCGGCCACACCGAAGTGGTGCTGGTCGTGTTCGACCCGAAGAAGATCTCCTACGAGAAGCTGCTGAAGACATTCTGGGAGAGCCACAACCCGACGCAGGGCATGCGCCAGGGCAACGACATCGGCACGCAATATCGCTCCGCGATCTACACGTTCAGCGAAGCGCAGCGCAAAGCCGCCGATGAGTCGCAGGCGATGTATCAGAAGGCGCTTGCCGCCAAGGGCCTCGGCGCCATCACCACCGAGATCGCGCCGGCAGGTGAGTTCTACTTCGCCGAGGACTACCACCAGCAATACCTCGCCAAGAATCCGGCGGGCTATTGCGGGCTCGGCGGCACTGGTGTGTCCTGCCCGATCGGCATCGGCGTCACCGCCTGATCGTCCTGTTGCGTTCTTGTTGAGAAAGAGCTCGCTCCGGAAAGTCGGTTTGCGCTCTTCCCGGGCGCGGCGCTAAGCCAATGGGAGGCCGGCTTTTCCGGCCTCCCGCTCGACCCTCGAAAACCCTTTATTAACCATAAGTGGTGCAAGACTGGGCCTGTCTCGCCGTTGAGGGATAGGTCCGGTGCCGGTTGCACGCGCGTTACGATTGCCGATCACTGCCGTTGTGGCTGCGCTCGCGCTGTCTGGCTGCATGAGCACGTCCGGTCCCGTCGCCATTGGCCCGCAAGGTTTGGGCCCGCAAGGCGTCGATGCCGTCAGCTATGGCCCGGTCTACGCACCCGCTCCGGTTGCCGATGCAGGCGGCGGCGGTGCGATCAGCGCATTGCGTTCCGCCTTCGCCAGTGCGTCCCCTGGTTATGGCTATGCCGCGCCGGCCGGCGCCCCGGTCGTCTATGCCGCCGCCCCGGGTGGACCGCCCGCCGGTTACGACAACGGCTATCATCTTGGCCCCGGCGACAAGCTCCGCGTCGTCGTCTACGGCCAGGAAGGCCTGACCAATTCCTATGCGATCGACGCCGCGGGCGCGATCACGATGCCGCTGATCGGCTCGGTGCCGGCACGCGGCCGCACGCCGGCCGGGCTTGCCGGCGAAATCTCGGCGCGGCTGCGCAACGGCTTCATCCGCGAGCCTTCGGTGGCGGTCGAGATCGAGTCCTATCGTCCGTTCTTCATCCTCGGCGAAGTCCAGGCCCCCGGCCAATATCCCTACGTGCCGAACATGACTGTCGAGAGCGCGGTCGCGATCGCCGGCGGCTTCTCGCCGCGTGCCCGCCGCGACAGCGTGACGCTGACCCACACCGATGCGTCCGGCTCCGGCCGCTTCGTGGTGCCGCTCGGCACGCCGATGAGCCCGGGCGATACGGTGTTCGTCGGCGAGCGCTGGTTCTAGAGACGTCGTCATGGCCGGGCCTCGACCCGGCCATCCATCTTCAAGAAACTCGCTCGATGGATTGCCGGGCATAGGCGAGCGGCAGCGACGCCGTCCTTCGGACGGCTCTGCCCCGCAATGACGGATGCTACTTCTTCAAATGCTTCGCGAAAAATTCCATGCTGCGCGGCCAGGCGATGTCGGCGCTTGCCTTGTCGTAGCTGGCGCGCTCGTCGCAATGGAAGCCGTGCTGCGCGCCGGGATAGATGAAGACCTCGACCTCGGGCCGCTTCGACTTGACGGTCTCGACATCGCTCAGGGGAATGCCGGCATCCTTCTCGCCGAAATGCAGCTGCGTCGGGACCGCCGGCTTGTCGTCGGCGAAGCGCACGACGGCGCCGCCGTAATAGCCGACCGCGGCTGACAGCCCGGCGAGCTTGGTGGCGGCCGCGTAGGCGACGCTGCCGCCGAGGCAGAAGCCGATGATGCCGACCGGCCCGACCGGCTTCGCCGCGTCGATCGCAGCCTGGGTGTCGCGCAGCATTGCGGCCCAGTCCGGATTGGCGACGAACTTCCGCGCCTCGGCGATCTCGTCGGGGGAATAGCCGCTCTGGAAGTTCGGCGTGATGCGGTCGAAGATCGAAGGTGCAACCGCGACATAGCCTTCCTTCGCCAGCCGGTCGCAGACCGAGCGGATGTGGTGATTGACGCCGAAGATCTCCTGGATCACGACGACCGCGCCCTTCGGCGCGCCGGCAGGATCGGCGCGGTAGGCGCCGAGTTCAAATCCGTCCGAAGCCTTGAGTTTGATGTCTTGTCCCATGGTCCATCCTTGTCATGTTGGGGGTTGCATGAAGCTCTCGATGATGAGGTCCAGGGCGCGATGAAATTGTCATCGTGCTTTGGCTCTTCGTTTGAGCATGGCCTTTTCGGAAAACCGCTTCGCACTTTGCGCTAACGCGGCCCTCCGGGTCCGGACCATGCTCTATCGCCACATCCAGTTCTCGCCCCAGTCGGCCTTCCAGCCGGTCAGCCGGTGCTTGCGGAATTGGAGGAAGAGACGGTCGTGATGCGGAAACAGCCCGCTGCCGCCGAGGTCGCGGAAGGTCAGGAAGATCTCGTTGCCGGGCCGTCCGCTGACATAGGTGAGGGGCGTGCCGAGCGCGCGCTGCGCGTCCGCGACGCCCATGCCGAACACCAGCGGCGTGGTGTTGGACAACGTCGCGGTGAAAGTGGACGGGGCTGTGACGAACGGCAGCGTCTGCGCGCTCGCCCCTGTCGTGGCCGCAGTCAGCAACAAGGCAACCGCGATCGTCTTCATGGCGCGGTCTTTCCCGGCGCGCCGGCCTCAAGGCCATCCAGGAACGCCAGCACCGCGGCGATGAAGGCCTGCGGCTGGTCGATGTTGACGGCGTGGCCGGCGTTCGGGATCACCGCCTTCTGCGCGCCGGGGATCTTTGCCGCCATGTAGTCGGACGCCGCCAGGAACGGCGTGTCGTCGGCGCCGACCACAACCAACGCTGGCACCTGGATCTCGGGCAGCGATTCGATCACCCGTGCATCGCGCTGTGCCAGCATGCCGCGCGCCGCGAGCGCGAGGCCCCTGGCGTTGCGATGGGTGACCGACGCGCGCTCGGCGCTCAGCGATCTCAGCACCTCGAGCCCTTCGCGGTCGAAGCGGTCGCCGGTGTCGCGGGCGCGCTGGTTCCAGACCTCGCGGGCGTCGTCCTTCTTGAAGCCCGGGCCGGTATCGATGATCAGCAGCGCCCGCACCCGCTCCGGATGGGCGCGGTGAAAGGCGAGCGACATGTAGCCGCCGAGCGACAGCCCGCCGACGATCGCCTTGTCGGCGCCGGCGGCGTCGAGCAAAGCGGCGATGTCGCCGACCGTCAGCGCTTCGCTATAGGCATCGGGATCATCGGGATAGTCGGACCGGCCGTGTCCGCGCATGTCCCACAGGATCAGCTTGTGCCGTTGCGACAGCGCCTCGATCTGGCCCTGCCACATCGCCGATGTCGAGGAATAGCCGTGGGTCAGGATCAGCGGCGGGCCACTGCCGTGAACCTCGTAGTAGATGTCGACGCCGCTGCGGTTGAGCTTGGCCATTGACGGGCTCCTTGTGTTTCTCTCGCCGCTGTCATCGCACGGCGTTGCCGATTCCTGCTGCCGACGCTTTGAGCAAGCGCCAGTCGATTAGACACGAACGCTGGCATTCCAAAAAGCGTCATGCCGTTGCCGCATCGCACAACAGGCATCTTCGGAAATTTATTCTTTTCGAGCAATTCCAAATTGGATTGCCTCCAGCCGGGAACCGGATCATTGTTTCGGCAACTGTCGCTGACCCGGTGGGCGCCGGCCAAGACCCAACAGTGAGTTGCCGCCGTAAGCGGCTTCCTACACCGGAAGGGGAGAGAGATGCCAAATCTCAATATCAACGGACGGAATATGTCCGTCGAGGCGGCCAATGACACGCCGCTGCTTTGGGTCATCCGCGAGCAATTGCAGATGACGGGCACCAAATTCGGTTGCGGCGCCGGCCTGTGTGGCGCCTGCACGGTTCACGTCAACGGCGAAGCGGTGCGGTCCTGCCAGACCTCGGTCGCCGACGCCGTCGGCAAGAAAATCACCACCATCGAAGGCCTCTCCGCCAAGGGCGATCATCCCTTGCAGAAGGCCTGGGTCGCCGAGCAGGTGCCGCAATGCGGCTACTGCCAGTCCGGCCAGATCATGCAGGCGGCGGCGCTGCTGTCGAAGAACACCAACCCGACCAAGGAAGAAGTGGTCGCGCATATGGACGGCAACCTCTGCCGTTGCATGACCTATTCACGAATCCAGAAGGCGATCATGCGCGCTGCGTCCGACATGCGCACTGCATCGGCCACCGGATCCGAGCGGAGGGCCACATGAACAAGCACGTGAAAAACCTCGCGCCCGAGACGACCGATCTCAGCCGCCGTTCCTTCCTGGTCGGCACCGCTGCAACCGGCCTCGTGCTCGGCTACGCCGCGTCCGGCATCGACCAGGCGCTCGCGGCACCCGCAACCACCAACTTCGAGCCGAGCGTCTGGTATTCGATCGCGCCCGATGGTCTCGTCACCGTGACCTGCGGCAAGGCCGACATGGGCCAGCACGTCGCCTCGACCATGGCGCAGATCGTGGCCGAAGAGCTCGGCGCGAGCTGGAAGGACATGCGTGTCCAGCTCGCCTCCAACGATCCGAAGTTCAATGATCCCGTGCTGGGCGCGCAGATCACCGGCGGCAGCTGGTCGACGATGATGAACTTCGATGCCATGAGCCGCGCCGGCGCCGCCGGCCGCATCGCATTGACCGAAGCGGCGGCAGCCTCCATGGGCGTGCCGGCCGGCGAGCTGGTGGTGCGTGATTCCAGGATCAGCCATGCGAAGTCGAAGAAGTCGATGTCGTTCGCCGAGGTGGTGAAGAGCGGCAAGGCGACCAAGACTTTCACGGCGGATGACCTGAAGGCGATCAAGCTCAAGACGCCCGACCAGTACACCATGATCGGCGTCTCGGTGCCGCAGCTCGACATTCCGTCGAAGGTCAACGGCACGGCCAAGTACGGCATCGACGTGATGGTGCCGGGCATGGTCTACGGCGCGCTGGTCACCCCGCCGGTGCGTTACGGCGCCACCGTGAAGTCGGTCGACGATAGCGCGGCCAAGAAGCTGCCCGGCTTCATCAAGGCTGTCACCCTCGACGACAAGACCACAACCACGACCGGCTGGGTCGTCGCGGTCGCCAACACCTATGCGCAGGCGAAGAAGGCCGCGGCGGCGTTGAAGATCAGCTATGACGGCGGTCCGAACGCAAAGCTGTCGAGCGAATCGCTGTTCGCCGAGGCCAAGCGGCTTCAGGGGCTCAGCGATTCCGGCGAGTTCTTCGTCAAGGACGGCGATCCGAACGCGGCGTACGGCTCGGCGGCCAAGGTGTTGGAGGCGGAATACACCACCAACATCAACATCCACGCGCCGATGGAGCCGATGAACGCCACCGCGGAGTTCAAGGGCGACATCCTGCACATCTATTCCGGCAACCAGTTCGCGACGCGCTCCGGCGCGATTGCAGCCGGCGCCGCCGGGATCGATCCGAAGTTCGTGGTGATGCACCAGATGTGGCTGGGCGGCGGCTTCGGCCGGCGTCTCGACGCCGACATGATGGTGCCCGCGGTGCAGGCGGCGAAGGCCGTCGGCAAGCCGGTCAAGGTCATCTACACGCGCGAAAACGACATGACGATGGATTTCTCGCGTCCGCTGACCTACCAGAAAGTGAAGGCCGGCATGGACGGCGACGGCAAGATCGTCGCGATGAGCCACGACGTGGTCTCGGCCTGGCCGACCGCGCGTTGGGGAATCCCCGATTTCCTCACACCGTCGGTCGACAAGAAAGGCCCGCTCGACTCGTTCACCGTGAACGGAGCGGACTTCTTCTACACCGTGCCGAACCACTATGTGCGGGCGATCAAGAACGAGATGGCGCACAACGCCACCCCGTCGGGTCAGCTCCGCTCGGTGGCGCCGGGCTGGACGTTCTGGGCGGTCGAAAGCATGATCGACGAGATCGCGCATGCGACCGGCAAGGACCCGGCGCAGCTGCGCATCTCGTTGCTCGACGGCAAGGGCAAGAATGACGGCGGCGCGCAGCGTCTGCGCAACACCTTGCTCGCTGCGATGGGCCTTGCCGGCTACGGCACCAAGCAGCTGCCCAAGGGCGAAGGCATGGGCGTTGCCTGCGTGTCGTCGCAGGAGCGCGCCACGGCGAGCTGGACCGCCTGCGTCGCCCATGTCGCGGTCGCCCCGTCGGGCGAGGTGACGGTGAAGAAGCTGACGGTTGCGACCGACGTCGGTACGCAGGTGAATCCCGACGGCATCCGGGCCCAGGTCGAGGGCGCGGCGCTGTGGGGCATGTCGCTGGCGCTGTTCGAGAAGGCGACGTTGAAGGACGGCGGCATCGAGCAGACCAACTTCGACAGCTACACGCCGCTTCGGATGAGCCAGCTGCCGGAAGTCGCGGTCAACGTCATCGCCAATGGCGAGAAGGCGACCGGCGTCGGCGAGCCCGCGGTGACGGTAGTGGCGCCGGCGATCGGCAACGCCGTCTTCAACGCGGTCGGTGCCCGCGTCCGCGGCCTGCCGATCACCGCGGAAGCCGTCAAGGCGGCGATGAAGGCGTAACGGCCTGAACGAACAAGGACGCCGGAGAGGATGAGCTCTCCGGCGTTTCTTGGCTCCGCGCGTCGGCCGGGCGGTGACGGCGTCAACTTTGACGCTGCAAGAATTCATGATTCGCCACCGACGCCCGCATCTGCATTGAATTTCGGCCGGCCTGATTTTGCTGGCGGATTTGGCGATCCCTCAAATTGTATCCATTGCGCTTAAGCGCCGTTCAGCATCCCCATTAAGTTGGAGGGAACGCATCGTCAGGTAGCGTCCCGGCGTCGGTCGTTACCGCGACGGGGATGCCATGACTGCCTTAGCCAACAACCAGACTTCGAAGCGCCGCCTCCTGCTGGCGTCAGATCGAAGCGACCAGAGCAACGAGCTCGCCAGTATTTTGCGCTCGGTGGGCGAGGTCGATACCGTTCCGACCTCCGACATTCCCGAGCGGCCGGCCCGCGATCTCTCCGGCATCGTCGTCGACATCAACCTGCGCTCGCCCGAAGCCGTGCAGCTCGTCCGCGCCAAGCTGCAGGCCGATGCCTATCGCGAGATGCCGCGGCTGTTCGTGCTGGCGGATGCCTTGCATCACGCCTCGATGCAGGCCTGGGCGCTCGGCGCCACCGACACGATCTCGCGGCCGTTCGATGCGCGCGGCATCCTGCAGCGCATCCGCGCCGCGTTCCCCGACGACAGCGGCTATGACGAGACCGACCGCGGCAAGGCGCTCAACCGCGGCGTCGAGGCCGCGCACGGCGTGATGGTCAAGATGTTCGAGCGGATGCGCGCCGGCGAGCCGCTCAAGTTCGAGGACATCGTCGCCGCCGAGAACAAGATCCTCAAGGCGATCAAGCACAACTCGCTGCGCGAATGGCTGACCACGGTCGGCTGCCATCACCAGGAGACCTATCGGCACTGCCTGTTCGTGACCGGCTTCGCGGTCGCGTTCGCGCAGCATCTCGGCATGCGCGAGGACGACCAGCGCCGGCTCGCCCGCGCCGCGCTGCTGCACGACGTCGGCAAGGCGTTCGTTCCGGTCGCGCTGCTCGACAAGCCCGGCGCATTGACGGTCGAGGAAATGGCCGAGATGCGCGAGCATCCGCGCCGCGGCTACGAGGCGCTGTCGGCTCAGGGCGGCTTCCCGCCGGAAATGCTCGACGTGATCCTGCACCACCATGAATTCCTCGACGGCACCGGCTATCCGAACGGCCTCAGCGGCAACCAGATCAGCGACATCGTCCGCGTCACCACGATCGTCGATGTCTATGCCGCTTTGGTCGAAAAGCGCGCCTACCGGCTGCAGTTCACCCACGCCAAGGCGTTCTCCATGATGGAGGAGATGGGCGGCAAGCTCGACCAGCAATTGCTGCAAGCGTTCCGCCCGGTGGCGTTCGGGCATTATTGAGTTCATGTCATGCCGGGGTGACGCGTGAGCATCGAACCCGGAATCTCGAGATTTTCGGTGCGCAATTGCGCACCTGAGGGTTCAACGCTGCGTGCGTTGCCCCGGAATGACGTGTCTGGCCCTAGCCAATCAACGCAAGTCGTGCTCCTTACCTCCGCCTAGATTCCGGTGATCATCGGCAGGACCGATGCTTGAGCGCCTGACTTGGGCGGGTGAGGACGATCATGGATACGGCAACGACTGGCGATTTCGACATCCCCGCCGACATCGCGGCAACCCTTGTCGATCCCGTTGCTTATGCGGACGACCGCATCCACGAGAGCTATCGCTGGCTGCGCGCCAACAACCCGCTCGGCATCGCGCGGCCCGAGAAGTTCGATCCGTTCTGGGTGGTGACCAAGCACGCCCATATCCAGGCGATCAGCCGCCAGAACGAGCTGTTCCACAACGCCGACCGGCCGACCACGCTGACGACGCAGGCGCTCGAGGAGCGCGTTCGCAAAATCACCGGCGGGCCAAACCTGGTGCGCTCGCTGGTGCAGATGGATGCGCCCGACCACCCGAAATATCGCGCGCTGACGCAGGGCTGGTTCATGCCGGCCAATCTCGGCAAGTTCGAGGCCCGCGTCCGCGAGATCGCGCGCACCACGGTGCAGCGCATGCTCGCGAGGGGCGGCGCCTGCGACTTCGTCGAGGACGTCGCGCTCGGCTATCCCCTGCACGTCATCATGGAGATCCTCGGCGTGCCCGAGGCGGACGAGCCGCGCATGCTCAAGCTGACGCAGGAACTGTTCGGCCCGCAGGATCCCGACACCGCGCGGGTCCGCGACGCGCTCAGCGCGGAGCAGGTCTCCGCGATGCTGCAGGCGATCATCGCCGATTTCTCCGCCTACTTCCGCAAGATCACCGAGGATCGCCGCCAGAATCCGCGCGACGATCTCGCCACCGTCATCGCCAATGCGAAGATCGGCGGCGACTACATGCCGGAGCACGATCAGACCAGCTATTACATGATCGTCGCGACCGCGGGCCACGACACCACCTCATCCTCGACCGCCGGCGCGATCTGGGCGCTCGCCCGGGACCCCGCGGAATTCGCCAAGGTGAAGGCCAACCCGGACCTGATCCCGGGCCTGGTCGACGAGTCGATCCGCTGGATGACCCCGGTCAAGCATTTCATGCGCTCGGCCACCGCGGATACCGAGCTCGGCGGCCGCAAGATCGCCAAGGGCGACTGGCTGATGCTGTGCTACGCCTCGGGCAATCGCGACGAGGAGGTGTTCGAGGACCCCGATCGCTTCCGCAGCGACCGCAAGCCCAATCGCCATGTCGCGTTCGGCTATGGCGCGCATCTCTGCCTCGGTCAGTACCTCGCCAAGCTCGAGATGCGCATCCTGTTCGAGGAGCTGCTGCCGCACCTGAAGTCGCTGTCGCTCGACGGCGAGGTGAAGATGACGCAGGCCTATTTTGTCAACGGCCCGAAGAAGCTGCCGATCCGCTTCGAGGTGAATTGAGCGTCATTGCGGGCCAACGGGTCGCGCGAACGCGCGCCCGATGACAGGCTCTGCGAAGCAATCCATGGCGCCCCATACGGAAGCATGGATTGCTCCGTCGCTTTGCTCCTCGCAATGACGGAATCCTCACTCCAGCATCTTCCTGAGCTCCGCCTTCGCGACCTTCTCCAGCGTCGAGCGCGGCATCTCGTCGACGAAGCGGATCTCGCGGGGCACCTTGAAGTCGGCTAGCGCGGAGCGGCAGGCGGTCATGACGTTGTCGTGCAGATCGGCGGGCAGGGCGGCGACGCCGGTTTGCGGGATGATGAAGACGACGGGCACCTCGTCCAGCATCGGGTGTTTCTTCGCCACAACGGCGGCCTCGCGCACGCCCGGCACCACCGCGATCACCTGCTCGATCTCGGAGGCCGCGACATTCTCGCCGCCGACTTTCAGCATGTCCTTGGAGCGGTCGCCGAACTTGATGTAGCCGCGCTCCAGCATCGTGACGCGGTCGCCGGTGATGAAATAGCCGTGCTCGTCGAAGCTTTCGCGCGTGGCCGTCTCGTTGTGCAGATATTCGGCGAACAGCGACAGGCCCGGAATGCCCTTGATCAGGAGGTTGCCGGTCTCTCCGACGCCGGTCGGCGTGCCGTCGTCATTGGTGATGCGGATTTCGTATTCGGGCGCGGCGCGGCCGATCGACGTCGGCGTGTTGGGTTGATCGACCTCGCCAATGATGCCGTGGGTGATGGTCTCGGTCATGCCCCACCAGCCGATGATCTTGATGCCGAACACGGCAAACGCCGGCGGCTCGTTCACGGCGGTGCCCCAGAGCCGGAACTTGTGATTCTTCGGCACCTCGTGTTCCAGCAGCGCCTTCATGCAGAACGGGATCGTCGAAGTCCAGGTCGAGCCGTGCTCGAGCGCCACCGGCCAGAAGCGGCTCGCCGAGAAGCGCGGCTGGATCACACAGGTCGCCCCGACCCACAGGCTCGCCAGCATCGAATAGGCCAGCGCGTTGGTGTGGAACAGCGGCAGATAGGTCTGGTGCACGTCAAAGGCGTGCAGGTCCTGATGCGCGGCGTTGATCTTGGCGCCCCACAGCGCGTTGGCATGGGTCCAAAGCACCGCCTTCGGTCGCGACGTGGTGCCGGAGGTGTATTGCACGCTGCAGGGTGCGAGCGGATCGGTCGGGCGACGCGGCCGGTCGGCGCTGTCGGCAAACAGCGTCTCGAAACTGTCGCCGCGCGCGGGCGGCTGCGCCGGCGCTTGCCCGGCGTCGTGCGAGGTCACGGCGATCCAGCGCAGGCCCTTGCAGTTGGCTGATATCAGCTCGGCATAGGCCGGCTGGGTGATCGCAGCGACCGCGCCGCAATGGCCGGCAAAATATTCGATCTCGGCGGCGGCCGAGCGGGTGTTGGTGGTGACGGCGATGGCGCCGAGCTCGACACAGGCGAACCACGCCATGATCGCCTCGATGCAATTGTCGAGATGGATCAGGACATAGTCGCCCTGCCGGATGCCGCGCTTCGCAAGGCCCGCAGCCAGCGCGCCGACGCGCTCATGCAATTGGCCGTAGCTCCAGCGCCGCGCCGGCGCGTCGAACGGCGCCCAGATCAGGAATGGATGATCGCGGCGCACCTCGGCACGCATTTTGAGCAGCCATGGCACATCGAGTCCCGCAAACGGTCCCACGACGCCCGGCACTGCTTTTGAATTGTTCATATGTCCTCCCGCGCGGCCTTGTCGGCCGCCATTGGTCTTGGTTGGGAGCTGTTCTGCCATCGGCGTGCGCCGAGAGCAAATCGGGATTTGCAAAGCGGTTTTGCGCCAAAGCAATCTGTTCCGCCGCGCGGAAGAGATCGACTTGTTCGCGGCATCCGTCATCGAGCGCGCATTCGCACGCCACGCCGGCTCGCAATGTCGATCGAAAGCTAGGTCGCGTCCTTCTCGTACGACGAGATCTCGATCAGGCTGCCGTCAGGGTCGCGGCAATAGACCGAGCGCAGCGTGCCGCGCGCACCTTGCTTGGCCACCGGGCCTTCCTCGATCCTGACGCCATTGGCCTTCAGATGCGCGACCACTTCCTCGGGCGTGCTCGAGGTAAGGAAGCAGAGATCGTCGCTGCCGGCCGCCTCATGATCGGCGGTGAACCAGTCCACTTTGTCGGCATCGCGCGGCCGCACATTGATCTTCTGGTTGCCGAACACCAGCGAGGTGCGCGGCGTCTTGCCCTTGCCGGCGTCGAACACCTTCACCTCCATGCCGAGGATCCTGCTGTACCAGGCAACCGAGCGCACGACATCGGTGACGTTGATCACGAGATGGTCGAGCCCATTCACCTTGACGGACATGATCGATCCTTTTCGGTCCAGAGCGTTGCAGCTTAGTCTTTCGTCGCGGTCGGCGGCGCACGTGTCGCACTGGCCGCTTCAGGCATTGTTTGTTAAAACCGCGCCGCACGCAACGCAACAGAAACGGGCAGGGCGCCAAACCCTGCTGGATTGGGAGAAACTTCATGATTTCACGCCGTACCGCGCTGGGCCTGATCGGGTCGGGGATTTCGACATTCGCGATCGGCCGCGCTTCCGCTGCCGACTATCCGGCGCGGCCGGTGCGCTGGATCGTGGGTTATCCGCCGGGCGGCGCCACCGACATCATCGCGCGCCTGGTCGGGCAGCGGCTGTCGGAGAGGCTCGGGCAGCAATTCGTGATCGAGAACAAGCCGGGCGCCGGCAACAATATCGGCACCGAGGCGGCGATCAACGCCGAGCCGGACGGCTACACCGTGCTGCTGGTCAATCCGGCCAATTACATCAACGCCTCGCTCTACGCCAATCTGAAGTTCAACTTCGTGCGCGACGTCGCGCCGGTTGCTTCCTTCAATCGCGTGCCGAACGTGATGACCGTCAACAAGGACGTGCCGGCCAAGAACGTCGCCGAGTTCATCGAATATGTGAAGGCCAACCCCGGCAAGGTGAACATGGCCTCTTCCGGCAACGGCACCTCGGTGCATCTCTCCGGCGAGATGTTCATGGCGATGACCGGTTGCAAGATGCAGCACGTGCCGTATCGCGGCGCCGCGCCTGCGATCACCGACATGCTCGGCGGCCAAGTGCAGGTGATCTTCGACAACATGCCCTCGATCATCCAGCACATCCGCTCCGGCGCGCTGCGCGCGCTGGCGGTGACGTCAACCGAGCGATCCTCGCAACTGCCGGACGTCCCGTCAGTCTCCGAGACCGTGAAGGGCTACGAGGCGAGCGCGCTGTTCGGCATGGGCGCGCCGAAGAACATGCCGAAGGAAGTTATCGCCAAGCTCAACACCGAGATCAACGCCGTGCTCGCCGAACCCGACATGAAGAAGCGTCTGGTCGAGCTCGGCGGCGATCCGCTGATCCAGACGCCGGAAGCCTTCGGCAACGACATCAAGGCCGAAACCGACAAGTGGAAGAAGGTGGTCGAGTTCGCCGGCCTCAAGGTCGAGTAGGCCTTGCAAGGTTTGCGATGCTGGATCGCGCGGGACAAATGTGGCCCGCGTGGTGCAGGCAAGTTCGTCGGGCCTTGACGCGGAATAAATTGACGTTCAGGAACCTTACAAAAGATGCCGCACCTGACTAACTGCGGCATCCGAGGAGCCGGATCATGCGCGCATCGGGATTGGCAATGCTTGTTCTGGGAACGATGACGCTCGCCGGCGCGGCGAGTATCACGCCCGCCTCCGCCGATCCGTATGACTACCCATGGTGTGCGCAGGGCCCGAGCCTGGGCTACCCCGGCGAATGCGCCTACCGAACCTACGAGCAGTGTCTCGCGAGCGTGTCGGGCCGCTATCTCTATTGCGGCGAAAATCCGCGCTTCCTGTTCAGTGAACCGCCGCCACCGCGCCGCTATCAGCGCCGGCACCGGACCGTTTATCCCGACTAGTGTTGCGGCATCATCGCAAGGCAGTCTGCCCCCACCATTCCTGACGTTCGTCCCCGCGCCGGGTCCATCCTGACGCGATCGTGAAGCCGCGCGCTTGACGTCGCGCCGTTTACGCCTATACTAAACCATATGGTTAAGTTTAAAGACGAAACGCTGGACCGCACCTTTGCGGCCCTTTCCGATCCCACCCGCCGCGCCCTGCTGGCGCGGCTCGGCGAGCAGGACAGCCTGTCGGTGAGCGAGCTGGCGCAGCCGTTCGCGATGTCGTTGCCGGCGATCATGAAGCATCTCGACGTGCTCACCGATGCGGGTCTCGTCGCGCGCGAAAAGACCGGCCGCACGGTGGCGTGCCGGCTCACCGCGCGGCCGATGGAGCAGGCGATGAACTGGCTCAATCGCTACGCGCAATTCTGGTCCGACAACCTCGACCGCCTTGCCGCTTTTGTGGAGGAAGATCCATGGCAAACAAATCCGCAGTCGCCGCCGACGCCGGCCTCGCCGCGCGCCCAAGCCTCACCCTCACGCGGCGGCTCCGCGCGCGGCCGGAAAAAGTCTACGCCGCGTGGACCGAGCCGGAAAATCTAGCGCAGTGGTTCGGACCGGGTGGAGTCAAGCCGGCTACGACGCGCGCGGAGCTCGATGTCCGCGTCGGCGGACGCTATCGCATCGGATTCATCGGCACGAACGGCGAATATCACGAGGTCGGCGGCGTCTATCGTGAGGTGGTGCCGAACGAGAAGCTGGTGTTCAGCTGGGCCTGGCATTCGACGCCCGAGCGCGAATCCGAGGTGACGATATCGATCAAGCCCGATGCCGGCGGCACGCTGCTCACCTTCCATCACGCGCAGTTCGTCGATGAGACCGCCCGCGACAACCACCAGCGCGGCTGGACCGCATTCCTCGGCAATCTGGAAAGCTTTGTCGACGCCTGATCTGCAAAGGAGCATCCCATGCAACAGCACAAGATCGCTTCGCGCGAAGAATGGATCGCAGCCCGCAAGGCGCTGATGATCGGCGAGAAGGAGTTGACCCAGGCCCGCGAAGCGCTGAGCCGGCAGCGCCGCGAACTGCCCTGGGTCAAGGTCGACAAGGACTATGTCTTCGACGGCCCCGGCGGCACAATGACCCTCGGCGATCTCTTCAAGGGCAGGCCGCAGCTCGTGGTGCAGCACGTGATGTTTGCGCCGGAATGGGACGCGGCGTGCAAGAACTGCTCGTTCTGGGCCGACGGCTTCGAGCGTATGGTTCCGCATCTGGCCGCGCGCGACACCACGATGATCGCGGTCTCGCGGGCGCCGCTCGCCAAGCTCGACGCATTCAAGGCCCGGATGGGCTGGACCTTCGACTGGGTCTCCTCGGGAGAGAGCGACTTCAACTACGATTACGGCGTCTCGTTCACGCAAGCGCAGATCGATGCGGGGACCGCGGAGTACAATTATGGAACGACCCCGCTCTACGGTCCCGAACTGCCCGGCATCAGCGTGTTCTGTCGCGACAAGCAGGGAAGCGTGTTCCACACCTACTCGACCTTCGCGCGCGGCCTCGACATGATGAATGCCGCCTATCACTACCTCGACCTGACGCCGCTCGGCCGCCACGAGGAAGGATTGCCCTATCCGATGGACTGGGTGCGGCTACGTGACCAGTACCAACCGACGCCGGTTCAGGCATCCTGCTGTCACTCCTGATCGTCATTGCGAGGGGTTCGCGGCAAAATTGCAGAGCAATTTTTGCGCGCAAGCGACGAAGCAATCCATTCCTCGGCGTTTGGAGAGATGGATTGCTTTGCTGACGCTCGCAATGACAGGGAGCCCAAACAACAGGAATCGCCCATGCCCTACGTCGATGGATTCATCGTCGCCGTGCCGAAGAAGAAGCTCAAAGCCTATGCGCAGCTCTCGAAGAAGGCCGGCAAGGTCTGGCGCGAGTATGGCGCGCTGGATTATCGCGAGTGGGTCGCCGACGACGTCAAGCCGGGCAAGCTGACCTCATTTCCGCAGAGCGTGAAACTGAAGGCCGGCGAAACCGTCGTGTTCGCCTGGATCACCTACAAGTCGCGCGCCCAGCGCGACAGGATCAACGCCAGGGTGATGGCCGATCCGCGCCTGGCGTCGATGGGCACGGGCGATGTGCCGTTCGACGCCAAGCGGATGATCTATGGCGGCTTCGCCAGCCTCGTGAAGGTTTGACGCGGCACGGTTTCGCCGCAATCCGCGCAGTAACCGGCCGTTAAACATCACGCTCGGCAGGCGGCGCGATGCCGCTTGTGTTTACTTGGTGATCCCGTATACTTTGCAATACAAAGTTCGGGCGAATCATGCGTGACCTCGACAAGGCGTTGGCCGATATCCTCGCGATCCGCAGCCAGATTGCGGCCGGAACGGCGTTTCGCGGCTACGGTCCGGCGACCGTCGCTGCCACCAGCGGCATCGCGCTCATTACGGCGCTTGCGCAATATCTCTGGCTCGCCGATCCCACCGCTCATCCGATCGCGTTCCTCGCAGGCTGGGCGGCGGCCGCGTTGGTCTCCGCCGTGTTGATCTGGATCGAGATGCAGGCGCGCTCGCGGCGGCATCATTCCGGTCTTGCGGACGCGATGGTCCAACAGGCGATCGAGCAGTTCGTTCCGGCTGTTATCGCCGGCGTGCTGCTCGCTGTCCTGCAATGGAAGTTCGCGCCCGAGACGCTGTGGATGCTGCCGGGTCTGTGGCAGGTGCTGGTCAGCCTCGGCGTGTTCGCCTCGGTCCGCCTGCTGCCGCGCACGATCGCGCTTGGCGGCGCATGGTATTTCCTGTCGGGCTTCACGGTGCTGCTGATCGCAAGCCAGAGCCACGCGCTGTCGCCCTGGACCATGGGACTGCCATTCGCGATCGGCCAGTTGCTGCTCGCAGCGCTGCTTTATTTCGCTTCCGGAGGCCATGATGCCGAAGACTGACCTGACCACCGCGCCATTTGCCTATGACGGCCTCGACCGCGTCATCCACGAGAAGGCGCGGCTCGGCCTGTTGACCTCGCTGATGGCGCATCCGAAGGGGCTCGCCTTTGCCGATCTCAAGCAGCTCTGCGGCCTGACCGACGGCAATCTCAGCCGGCACCTGCACGTGCTGCAGGAGGCCGGTCTCGTCGACGTCATCAAGGGCTATGAAGGCAATCGTCCGCACACCACCTGCCGCCTGACCAAGAGCGGCCGCCGCCGCTTCCTCGACTATCTCGCCGTGCTCGAGCAGCTGGTGCGTGACGCGGCCAGGGCTGCCGGCACGGCAGACAAGGCCGGCGGCAAGGCTGAGAAGGTCGCCGGCAAGGACGACGTCGCAGCTGGCCGCCTCGGTATCCAGCCGGTTTGAATCATCCCATTTTGTCCGGAGACTTTGTGATGCAAAGTAACGTCGCGCTCAAGCCGGAAGCCGCCATCAGGCTCCATGTCGGCATCATCATGGACGGCAATGGCCGCTGGGCGACGCGGCGCGGCCTGTCGCGCCTGCGCGGACACGAGGCCGGCGTCGAGGCGATCCGTCGCATCGTCGAGGCCGCACCGGACCAGGGCGTCGGCACGCTGACGCTCTACGCCTTCTCGAGCGACAATTGGCGCCGTCCGAAGGCCGAGGTCGCGGCACTGATGGGGCTGCTGCGGTTCTATCTCGCCAACGAGATCGCCGCGCTCGTGCGCAACGGCGTTCGGCTCACCGTGATCGGCCGCCGCGACCGGCTGCCCGACGGCATCGCCGCAGCGATCACGCGCGCGGAGGCCGAAACCGCCGGCGGCACCACGCTGCATCTGCGCATCGCGATCGATTATTCGGCGCGCGACGCCATCCTGAACGCCGCCGCGCGCGCGGCCGGCGCCGGCGAGCTGAGCCGCGAGACTTTCGCCGATCTCATCACCGGCGAGGCCGGACTGCGCGACGTCGATCTGATCATCCGTACCTCGGGCGAGAAGCGGCTGTCGGACTTCCTGCTCTGGGAGGGCGCCTATGCCGAGCTGCATTTCACCGAGCGGATGTGGCCCGAATTCGATGCCGACGATCTCGCCGACGCACTCGGCTCCTTCCATCGCCGCGAGCGCCGCTTCGGCGGACTGACCGCGATCGCGCCGGCGGAAGTGCCGAACCTCTAGCGCGTCAAGCCGCGCCAACTGCACTCTTCCTAAAGCCTGGCCGGGGGGTTGGGCTCTCTCTCTCAAGATGCGGGGACGAACGATCACGCCAACCAAAGCGGGAGCGATCATCCATGCGCATTCTTCTCATCAACGTGCCGCATCCGGCGATCGGCAGCCGGATCCCTGACGACCATCTGCCGCCACTCGGCCTGTTGTCGATCGGCGGGCCGCTGATCGATGACGGCCATGACGTCCGTCTCATCGATGCCGAGTTCGGACCGATGCCGGTCGAAGCCATCGTGGCGGAGGCATCGAGATTTGCACCGGACGCGGTGCTGTTCGGTCATTCCGGCTCGACGTCGAGCCATCCGGTCATCGCCGAGGTGGCGCAGGCGGTCGTCAAGGCCGTGCCCGGTGTGCGGATCGTCTATGGCGGCGTGTTTCCGACCTATCACTGGCGCGACATCCTGCGCGAGGAGCGTTACGTCACCGCGATCGTGCGCGGCGAGGGCGAAGAGACCGCACGGCGTCTGATGCGGGCGCTGGAGGCCGACGAGGATCTGCGCATCATCAACGGCATCGCATTCCGCGACGATTATGGGCCGCGCGTCACGCCGCCTGCGCTCGTCATCCGTGATCTCGATGCCTATCGCATAGGCTGGGAATTGATCGATCACGCGCGCTACAGCTATTGGGGCGGGCTGCGCGCCGTCGTCGTGCAGTTCTCGCGCGGCTGTCCGCATCTTTGCGATTACTGCGGCCAGCGCGGCTTCTGGACGCGATGGCGGCACCGCGATCCCGTACGCTTCGCGAAGGAGCTGGCGCGGCTCCATCGCGAGCACGGCGTCAAGGTGATCAATTTCGCCGACGAGAATCCGACCGTCTCGAAGAAGGCGTGGCGGGTCTTTCTCGAGGCCTTGATCGCGGAGGATGTCGATCTGATCCTGGTCGGCTCGACCCGCGCCGACGACATCGTGCGCGACGCCGACATCCTTCATCTCTACAAGAAAGCGGGCTGGCAGCGCTTCCTGCTCGGCATGGAGAATACCGACGAGAAGACGCTGGAGCTGATCCGCAAGGGCGCGACCACCACGATCGATCGCGAGGCCATCCGCTTGATGCGCCGGCACGGCATCCTGTCGATGGCGACCTGGGTGGTCGGCTTCGAGGAGGAGACCGATCGCGATCATTGGCGCGGCCTCAGGCAGCTGTTGTCCTATGATCCCGACCAGATCTAGATGCTGTACGTCACGCCGCATCGCTGGACGCCGTATTTCCGTCTCGCGGCGGAGCGACGCGTCATCCAGACCGATCGCAGGCTCTGGGACTACAAGCATCAGGTGTTGGCGACCCGGCACATGCCGCCATGGCGCGTGCTGCTCTGGTTCAAGTTCACCGAGATGGTGCTGCAATGCCGCCCGAAGGCGCTGCTCCGCGTGCTGCTTCACCGCGACGCCGGACTTCGTCACGCGATGCGCTGGTACACGCAGATGGGCCGCCGGGTCTGGCCGCATGAAATTCTCGGCTTCCTGCGCGACAAAAGACTGACGCACGGGCCAACCGTGCAGGAATTTTGGGGCGCGCCGCAGGATATGGAGGAGGAATCGATGTCGTCGCACCGGCCCGAGCGCCGCGTCGGCACATCACGCGCAGCGTAAGTCGATACCGTCTTGCCGGGTTCTGGATAACTGGCGCTGATGACTGGACGCCTGAGTCATCAGCGCGATAATTTCCAGGTCGGCTGCGCAGAACAAAAAGAACCGTGGCGGTCGAGGCGTCGAGTTGAGCATACAGGTTGCGATCTTAAAAATATTGGTCAGTCACGTCGGCGGCAAAGCCACACTCGATTCACTCAAGCACGATCTCGCAATCCTCTCGTCGAGCGGCGACGATTGGCATGCGCGGATCAAACGTCTGGCGTCGCGGGTTCCCGAACTCGACATCTTTAGCAATCGCTATGTGGTGCGTGACGTCGAAGGCTGGGAGATCACATCGGCCGGTCGTGAGTTCCTGCGTGCACTGGAAGCGATCACGCAGGACAATCTGCCGTCCGCGCAATCGGCCGAGACCGCGATCCGCGCCGAGGGCAAGCTGATCGTGGTCGGTCACCGCTTCAAAAGCCGGGTGCGGCCACAGCGTGATCCCGAACAGAGCACATTGGCGCGCCGCCGGCCGATCCGCGAGCCGCATTGAACCTCACTGCGCGGCACGCGACCTACCTTCGGGACGTGGCTCCGGAGGTCGCAGATGACTGCTTTGACACAATCGATCGCACGCGCGTTTCCGGCCAATTCGCTTCGGAACAGCATTGCCCGGCATGTCCTGCTGTTCGCCTTGGCGGTCCTGTTCGTCGCGGCGCTCGGGGCAAGCTACGGCCTCGATCTCAGCGCCGGCTTCTTCTGAGGCATGATCCGGAAAACCGCTTCGCACTGTTCCGGATCATACTCTGCGCAGTCGTTTTCGGCGCCGAAACCCGCTAGGTTCCGTCTGACGAAACGGACCAAAGCGAAACCCGATGCCGCAGCCTTCCGACACCGCCGCCATCACCCTAGCCGACATACGCCGTGCCGCGGGTGTGATCCGGGATGCGGTTATGGTCACGGCCTGCAACGAGAGCCGCACGCTGGGCGAGATCTGCGGCTGCCGCCTGTTCCTCAAATTCGAGAACCTGCAATTCACCGCGACCTTCAAGGAGCGCGGCGCGCTGAATCGCTTGCAGGCGCTGTCGCCCGAGGAACGCAAGCGCGGCGTGATTGCGATGTCGGCCGGCAATCACGCCCAGGGCGTGGCCTATCACGCCAAGCGGCTCGGCATCCCCGCCACCATCGTGATGCCGATCGGCACGCCGATGGTGAAGATCGAGAACACCAGGCGGCACGGCGCCGAGGTCATCATCACCGGGCAGACGCTGGAAGAATGCTTCGCGTTCGTCGGCTCGCATGCCGCGCAGAAGGGCCTGATCCTGATCCATCCCTATGACGATCCGCTGATCATCGCCGGACAAGGCACGATCGGACTTGAAATGCTCGCGGCGGTGCCGGAGCTCGATATCCTGGTGGTGCCGATCGGCGGCGGCGGGCTGATCTCGGGCATTGCCACCGCCGCGAAGGCGCTGAAGCCGTCGATCCAGGTCGTCGGCGTGCAGGCCCAGCTCTATCCGTCAATGTACAATGCGATCAAAGGCGAACAGCTGCCGATGCGCGGCGACACGCTCGCCGAGGGCATTGCGGTTAAGGCGCCCGGGCAGATCACCACGAAAATCGTCCGCCAGCTCGTCGACGACATCATCCTGGTCAGCGAGGATCAGATCGAGCGCGCGGTCGCGACCCTCATCTCGATCGAGAAGACGGTGGTCGAAGGCGCCGGCGCCGCCGGCCTCGCCGCCGTGCTCGCGGCACCGGCGCGCTTTGTCGGCCGCAATGTCGGCCTGGTGCTGACCGGCGGCAATATCGACACCAGGCTGATCGCCTCGGTCCTGACTCGCGAGCTCGCGCGCGAGGGGCGGCTGACCCAACTGGCGCTCGACATCGTCGACCGGCCCGGACAGCTCGCGGCGGTGTCGATCCTGCTTGCCGATGCCGGCGCCAACATCATCGAGGTCTCGCATCAGCGTACCTTCTCCGATCTTCCGGCGAAGGCGACGCTGCTCGAGCTCGTGATCGAAACCCGCGACCGCGCGCACCTGGAAGAGGTGCTGGCAAGACTCGGCGCTGAAGGGTTCGCGGTGCGTGAAACTTAGCAGCGTGATCCGCACCTGATCCGTCGTCCTGAGGAGGCCGCAACGCGGCCGTCTCGAAGGATGAATCGGCCACCAGCCGGGCCGTCGATCCTTCGAGACGCGCAAGGGCGCGCTCCTCAGGATGACGGATTTCAACGGGCGAACTAACCTTCGTTGTCGCCCGCCGCCAGCTCGGCCAGCTTCGCGATGGTGTTGATGTTGCGCGCGGTGCCGGTGGCTGCGGCGGGGATCTTCAGCTTCGAGCGGCCCATGCCGCTGCCATAGGCGACATAGATCTCGCGCTTGCCGAGCCGCACCTGTTCGTCCTGCTGGCCCTTGATGTCCTTCAAGGCGTCCTTCGGCGGCGGCTCGTCGAGGAAGATCGCGACAGTATAGTTCGGCGGCGCCTTCGGAAACGGATTGGCCTTCAGCACCGCGGCGATCTCGTCCGCGCTGCGGACGACGACGCCGACCGGCTTGCCGGCATAGGCCTGCAGCCGCCGCTCCAGCGCGGCCTTGACCTTGGCCGCGCCGAGCTTCGAGGAGAACACGAGATTGCCGCTGGCGATATAGGTCTGCGCGTCGGCAAATCCTTCATCGATGCACATCGCCTTCAACTCGGTCATCGGCAGCTTGCCGGTGCCGCCGACATTGACCGCGCGCAGCAGGGCGACGTAACGCGGCATCGACTAGCCGTCGGCTTGCTTCTTCGCGGGCTTCCTGGCCGGCGGCGGCTCTTCCATCGCCTTCTTCATGGCGCGGGCATAGGCGTCGGCGGCGTTCTCGGCCGAATTCTGCAACCGCTTGGCGGTCGCGGTTGCGTTCAGCATCGTGCTCTTGGCCAGGAAGCGGAAGCGCGCCTTGGCCTCCTTGTCCTTGGCCTTACCCGCGCGCGCGACCCAGACGGCCTGACGTTTCCTGGCAGCCGCCATCACGGCCTTGGTCTGCGCTTTTGCGGTTTGCCGGATGACGGCGTCGAGGTCGGCTTCGGCCATTCAGATGCACTCATTGACTGGACATGCGCCGGAGCGGGCGCGGAGGGAGGGGAGCTACCCCTAGCGTACCCGGTGCCGTTTGAACATGCGATCCTTTTACGATGTCCCTGAGGATCGGATCGATCCTGTACCGAGGATCGCGCGGCGTGCGCTAGTCTCCTGACGACCCGGGCGGCACCTTCGCGCCGGCGAGCAGTCCGGCCAGCTCCACCTGCCGGCCCAGTCCGGTCTTGGCCAGCACCGCCTTGAGCTGGTTGCGCACCGTTTCGCGGGAGATGCCGAATGCGCCGGCGATGGCCTCGACGGTGCGTCCTTCGCCAATGCCGCGCGCAACGCGCGCCTCCGCCGGCGTCAGGTCGAACAGGCCCTGCAGCACTTCCGCGGTCGGCACTTCGGCCGGTACCACCGGCGTCACGATCACGATCGCCGCCGCGCGGTCGAACAGGTCGCGCGCCGCGCCGTGGATCGGGACCAGATGCACGATCAGCGGCGGCCGATCCTCCTGCGCCGCGATCGGCACCGAGCGCACCTCCACGCCGATCAGTCCCTGATCAAGCGCCGCCAGCGCCTGGGCGAACAGCGTGTCGGCAGTGGTCGCCGCCAGCGTCAGGCGCTCGCCGCGATCCTGCATCACGTCGGGCACCAGGCGGTCGAACAGCGTGTTGGCCGCCATCAGACGGCCGCCGCGGCGCAGCACTGCCGCGGGCAGGCCGAGCATCGCCAGCGATTCGGTTGCCGCCCTGGCGCGCTCCATCCCGAGCCGCGCCGACAGCAGCGCGGCACGCGCCAGATGCGGCCGCAGCGCGTCGAGCTGCTCGATTGCTTCCCGCTCAATCGGCCCGTGCTGGTATTCGCGCTCGACGCTGTAGATCAGCACGTCGCCGCTCGGCACCGGGATCGCAGTACCGGCGCCCCATCCGAGCCCGCGCGGGCGGAAGAATTCGCGGATCTGGAAATCCTGCTGCACCTCCTCGGGCGTGTCGAACACGTCGATGTCGCGCAGGAAGCCGGCATGGTTGGCCGCGAGCAGGCGCGGCAATCGCCCGTTGCGCTCGTGCCAGCCGCCTTCGACATAGGCCACTGTGTCGTCGTGCATGTCGGGGGACGCGACCCAGCGGACGTCGTGCGGGGCCGCCGTCAGCAGCACGATACCGCGCGCACGCGCGATGGCACCGACCTGATGCAGGACATTCGGCCACAATTCGGGGACGACCGCGGCCTCATAGGCCAGTTCAATCAGATGCTCGTGCAGGTCGTTCGCCATCGGTCATTCCAAAAACCGTTGTTGCCCCATAGATAAACCCGGCGACCCCGGAAATATTGCGTAGAGTAATTCGGCCCAATCCACGAGTCCGGGCTATTCCGGTGCGCGTTCACGCGCATCAGGGGGAATTACGACGTTTTCGCCGCTCTTCTTCGCGATTCGTGCGCGCGCGTGGGGCCTCGCTCGGTCGGCTGCGACCCGGCGCGCGGCCGCCGGCGTCCGGACGACGAATTCGAGGGCCGATGCCAGGTCGGCGGGTCAAGCCCAAGGCTTGATAGAGACTTGATGAAGACTCGACGATGGGGGCCCGACGATCATCGCCGCGTGTGGCGAAATCGAAGCTGCGTGACAGGCGGAAATATTCCGAAGCATCCCGAAACCTGAAAGGCGCTGCGCCAGACCAGCCGGCGTCACCCATTTGCAACGCTGCACGCGATCGTTCGCGCATGAACATCCTTTAATTTGTATCCGCGCAATCCGTAGCGCCAGCTAGGGCATGATCCGGAAAAGTACGCAGCGGTTTTCCGAAGACGATCATGCCGAAGGGGCGGTCCAAAGCGCGATGACGATTCAAACCTGGTCTCATCAGCCACCTCTGACATTCATGCGAGCCATCGTCGGCTCGGGGAGAGCCGATTGATCAGCCGCAGGGCGCTTTCCGGATTGTTGATGACGCTGGTCGGCCCCTCGTCGCGGGCCGGCAACGACCGGCTGGCGCTGGACCATTGCCAGGGATCATGCGCGAATGTCGACTTGCCGACTCTCGGCTACGATCAGTTCTGCCGGTCGTTGTTCGATATCGCGGCAAGCGGGAAGCTGCACGCGGTCGCAACCGGGTCGGAGATTCGCCGAGAGATGCGATCTTTGTTCCGGGCGCGGCGGCTTTATCGGCCGTCGCACGACGGGATTCGGGTTCACTGGCGCGCGCCCGCGGATGGTTTCTCGGTCGTGAAGGTCGAGTTCGATCTGGAATGCGGCGTGCCGGTGCGCGGATGTCTCGGAATTCCCGACGGAGAATTCAAGGGATTGATCCTGCTCGGCCACGGCATGGCGAGCACGCCGGAGCGCTGCTTCGACGATGCCGATAAGGACTACATGAACGCGCTCGGCAAACGGCTATGTCGGGACGGTTATGTCGTCTGGTGTCCTTACATCGTTCAGATCGGAAATCAGGAGAGCCAGAACAACATCGCCGCGATGCTGGCATCCCACGGCGTCTCCGCCCACAACGTGTCATGCGCTTCGCTCGACGCCGGTGAAATCGTTTGCCGGAAGCTCACCGGCGCGTCGGGACTGAACGTCGGCGTGTACGGCGTGTCGTGGGGCGCCTTTCTCGCGCTCCATCTGGAAGCTGCGACGGGGCGGATGCGGCCGACTGTCGTGTCCGGATACATGCGCGACGAAAAGAGCTTCTTGACGTCGCCCGTGATCAGCAAGAATCTCGGCGTCGAACTTGCGGCCTACATTCATTTCAGCAACGGCCGCGCCAAGTACACCGGCGCGGAGCTGGCGTACCTGCTCTGCCCGTGCCCGCTGTTCGTCGAGATCGGGAGCCGTGACGCAGCAAACGCCGTGGAACTTGGGCGCGATGAGAAGTTTTCGCAAATGCAGTCGATCTACGCATCGTCAGGCCATCCACATTTGATCGACATGGACGTCTTTGACGGTGTGCACGAGGTCAGCGGCAAGCGCGCACGACCATGGCTATCCGAACATCTGGCGTCGCCAGCCTATCAAGACACCGCTCGCTTGAAGAACGCCATTGCGTTGTGAGCGCATGGTCCGCGGCCGCGTCCGATCCGTCGCGACCTCGCGCAGAGCTGATCTCGACCATACCGAGGTAGCGCTCGCCTGCATCACATTGCTGGGAGTTTTCGGTGTCCGCGGCATGCCCCGCACTGAACGGCGGTCGCAATCGCGGTGCGATCGCAGCGCCGCGACGTTTCTTAAAACTGTCTTCAGCCGAGATCGCTGGAACAAGGTCGATCAGGTTACAGGATTGTCGGATTGGCCGCGTTATGATCTGCTGCAATGCACCTGCCCATCCTGACCTTCGGGTCTGAGGGAACTCGACGTCATATCCGTCTCGTAGCGTCTGTTGGTAGCCGAAGGGTTGGACTGCATGAGTGGTACGGAACGCGTGCTCGGTGGCTTGGCAGGGGTTCTCGTATCGGCGGGGTTGGTGGCGGCGGGAGTATCGGCGGCCCATGCCCAGGCGGGGCCGTCCGGGCCTCCTGCCGTGGGCGTGTTCGAGGCGGTGAAGCGGCCGGTCACCGAAACCAATGAATTTCTTGGGCGCATCGAAGCCCCCAACCGCGTCAACGTGGTGGCGCGCGTCACGGCGTTCCTGGACAAGCGGAACTTCGTCGAGGGTGCCGAGGTCAAGGCTGGTGATCTCCTGTATCAACTCGAGCGCGGCCCGTTCGAGGCTGATCTCGCATCGAAGAAGGCGCAGGTCGCCCAATTGCAGGCGACGCTGGTCAACGCGAAGCTGACCACCGATCGCGCCAAGGCGCTGATGGGCGGCCCGGCCGGCCAGCAATCCAATGTTGATGCGGCGGTCGCCAACCAGCAGAGCCTCGAGGCGCAGGTGCAGGCCGCGCAGGCGCAGGTCGACCTCTCCCAGATCAATCTCGACTACACCATGATCCACTCGCCGATCGACGGCAGGATCGGTCGCACCGCGGTTACCGAGGGCAACGTCGTGACGCCGAGCTCGGGAATCCTGACGACCATCGTCAGCCAGGACCCGATGTACGTCACCTTTCCCGTGCCGGTGTGCGAGGCGCTCGATCTGCGCGACCGCTATGCGACGCGCGGCGGTTTCAAGGCCGTCGTCATCCGCCTGCGCCTGCCGGACGGCCGGCTCTACGACAAGACCGGTGAGCTGAACTTCGTCAACAACACGATCGCGCAGAATACCGACACCATCTCCCTGCGCGGCGTCATCCCCAACCCGTCAACGTACACGTCCGTCGCAGCCGGCGGCTCGGTCCGCGAGCTGACCGACAATGAGTTCGTGACCGTTCTGCTCGAAGGCGTGCAGCCAGTTGAGGTGCTGGCGATCCCGCGTTCGGCGGTGCTGTCGGACCAGCAGGGCGAATATGTCTATGTCGTCGGCGCGGAGAACAAGGCCGAGCAAAGGCGGATCCAGCTTGGGCAATCGACCGCAACGATTGCGGCGGTGACGAGCGGCATCTCGCTGGGCGACAAGGTGGTCGTCGAGGGATTGCAGAAGGTCAAGCCGGGCGAGGTGGTGGCGCCGGGGCCTGTTAGCGCGCTGATCCAGTCGAGCATGAAGGTTTCGGCGGACGGCGGCGCCAGCGGCACGCCGAAATCGACGGGCAATAACCCATGATTTCCGCTGTCTTCGTCGATCGTCCGCGGCTTGCGATCGTCATCGCGTTCGTGATCACGATCGCGGGCGCGCTGGCGCTGATGCAGATTCCGGTCGCCCAGTTCCCGGACATCGTGCCGCCGCAGGTCACGGTCTCCGCCGTGTTCCCCGGCGCATCGGCTGAAGTGGTGGAATCGAGCGTCGCCCAGCCGCTGGAAGCGCAGGTCGTGGGCGTCGACAAGATGCTCTACATGAAGTCGACCAGCGGCAATGACGGCAGCTACACGCTGACGGTCTCCTTCGCGCTGGGCACCGACCCTGATATCAACACCGTCAACGTCAACAACCGCGTGCAGAGCGCGCTCGCGCAATTGCCGACCGAGGTGCAGGCGCAGGGCCTGACCGTGCAGAAGAAATCTTCGGCGGTGCTGCAATTCATCGTGCTGTACAGCAAGAGCGGCGAGCAGGACCCGCTGTTCATCACCAACTACGCCATCATCAACGTGCTGGACGCGATCTCGCGCACGCCTGGTGTCGGACAGGCCTCGCTGTTCGCAAAGCTGAACTACTCGATGCGGATCTGGTTCGACACCCAGCGTCTGACCAGCCTCAATCTGGCGCCGTCGGACGTGATCGCCGCGATCCGGGCGCAAAGCGTGCAGGCGCCGGTCGGCCGCATCGGCGCCCGTCCGATCAGCAATGACCAGCAGTTCCAGTTCAACGTGCAGACGCAGGGCCGCCTGACGACATCCAAGCAGTTCGGCGACATCGTGCTGCGGGCCAATCCGGATGGATCGGTGCTGCGGATCAGGGACGTCGCCCGCGTCGAGATCGGCGCGCAGAACATGGATTCGGAGTCGCGGATCGACGGCAATCCCGGCGTCCCGATGGGCATCTATCTTGCCCCCGGCGCCAATGCCGTGACCACGGCCAAGGCGGTGCAGGCCACGCTTGCGCGGCTGTCGGAGCGGTTTCCGCCGGGGCTGACCTACCTCGTGCAGTACGACTCCACCACCTTCGTGTCCGATACGATCAAGGAAGTGATGAAGACGCTCGGCGAGGCCTTCGTGCTCGTCGTGATCGTGGTGTTCCTGTTCCTCGGCAATCTGCGCGCCACGGTGATCCCGGCGGTCGCGGTTCCGGTCAGCCTGATCGGCGCCTTCGCGGTGCTGCTGGCGCTCGGCTATTCCGCTAATACGGTCTCGCTGCTGGCGATGGTGCTTGCGATCGGCATCGTGGTCGACGACGCCATCGTCGTGGTCGAGAACGTCGAGCGCGTCATGGAGGAGGAGCCGGAGCTGTCGCCGGCCGACGCCACCAAGAAGGCGATGGCGCAGATCACGGCGCCGATCATCGCGATCTCGCTGGTGCTGCTTTCGGTTTTCGTGCCGATCGCGTTCATCCCGGGCATTTCCGGCACGCTGTTCCGCCAGTTCGCGGTGACGATCAGCGCCGCGATGGTGATCTCGGCGCTGAATGCGCTGACCCTGTCGCCGGCACTGTGCGCCGTGTTCCTGCGCCATGGCGGGCCGCGCCGCGGCATCATGGGACGGGTGCTCGGCAGCATCGACTGGGTGCGCGACCGCTACGCCGGCGTGGTGCAACGGCTGGTTCGTGTGGCGGTGCTGTCGCTGGTCGCGGTGCTGGTGTTTGCCGGCGCGGTGTTCGGCGTGTCGAAAATCACGCCGACCGGCTTCCTGCCCGAGGAGGATCAGGGCGCCTTCTTCATCGCGGTGCAATTGCCCGACGGCGCGTCGGTGGCACGCACCAGCGAGGCCACCAAGCAGGTCGAGGCACTGTTGAAGGAGAATCCGGCGATCGACCATGTGCTGTCGATCATCGGTTTCTCGCTGCTCGACGGTGCCAGCGAGCCGAATTCGGCATTCATGGTGGCGCGCATGAAGGCGTTCGCCGACCGTAAGGCCGTCACCGACTCGGTGCAGGCGGCGATCGGGCAGACCTTCGTCGGGGGATCGCAGATCCGTCAGGCCTCGGTGCTGCCGTTCAACCTGCCGCCGATCATCGGGCTTTCGACATCCGGCGGCTTCGAGTATCAGCTCGAGGCGCTGGAAGGGCAGGATCCGGCTTCGCTCAGCAGCGTGATGGGCGGGCTGATCGGCGCGGCGAACCGCAATCCGAATCTGGCCCGCGTGTTCTCGACCTTCACCGCGACCAACCCGTCGGTCTATCTCGATATCGATCGCGCCAAGGCGCAGGCGCTCGGCCTCAACATGGCCGACGTCTTCACCGCGCTGCAGGCCACGCTCGGCGGCATCTACGTCAACAATTTCAACCTGTTTGGCCGTACCTGGCAGGTCAATGTCCAGGGTGACGCGGCCGACCGCCGCGACATCCCCGACATCTGGCAGATCTATGTGCGCAACAGCGGCGGCGAGATGGTGCCGATCCGCTCGATCGCGTCCTTGCGGATCGTGACCGGCCCGCAGGTGATCACGCGCTACAACAATTATCGTTCGGTTACCGTGAACGGCAGCCCGGCCGCAGGCGTGTCCTCGGGCACCGCGATCGCGACGATGGCCGACCTCTCCAAGTCGACGCTGCCTTCGGGCTATTCCTACGAATGGACCGGCACCGCCTATCAGGAGCAGGCGGCCTCCGGCCAGACCGGCATCATCCTCGGGCTCGCGGTGCTGTTCGCCTATCTGTTCCTGGTTGCGCTGTATGAGAGCTGGACAATCCCGATTCCCGTGCTGCTGTCGGTCACGGTCGGCGTGTTCGGTTCCTATCTTGCGATCAAGCTCGCGGGTCTGAACCTAGATCTCTACGGCCAGATCGGCCTCGTGGTGCTGATCGCGCTCGCCGCCAAGAACGGCATCCTGATCGTGGAATTTGCCAAGGAGCAGCGCGAGGCCGGCAGGCCGATCGCGGAAGCCGCGACGATGGGCGCGCAAATGCGCTTCCGCGCGGTCATGATGACCTCGATCGCCTTCATCCTCGGCCTGGTGCCGCTGGTGGTCGCGACCGGCGCTGCGGAAATCAGCCGCCGCGCGGTCGGCACCGCAGTGTTCGGCGGCATGCTCGCCGCAAGCTCGGTCGGCATCTTCCTGGTGCCGATGCTCTTCGTCACCTTCCAGGGCTGGCGCGAGGGCGCCAAGAACCGCTTTGGTCGTCGGGGCAAGGCGGAACAGCCAGCGTCGCATTGAGCTTAATCCCATCGCGCATTAGCGGGGCGCGTGAGGCGGGGCTATACTGCCTGCCTGATCGATGGAGTTCTGGATTGAGCGTTGCGTTCACCAAGGAAGAAAGTGCCGAGACCGCGTCAGAAACGCTGTTGCCGGATCGTCCCATTTCGCCGCATCCCAACCTGGTGACCGAAGCAGGACGCAAGGCGCTGGAGCATGAGTTCCAGGCGGCGCGCGAGGCCTTTGAGGCCGCGCAACAGCTGGATGACGTCAACGAACGGCGGCGGCAGTCGGCGGTTCCGTTGCGCGACGTGCGCTATCTCACGGAGCGGCTCCGCACCGCGCAGGTCGTGCCTGACCCTGGTTCCACCGAAACCGTTGCCTTCGGCAGCACGGTGACGTTCAGCCGCGCCGATGGGCGGGTGCAGACCTATCGCATTGTCGGCGAGGACGAAGCCGATCCAAAGGCAGGCTCGACTTCCTTTGTCTCGCCGGTGGCGAGGTCGCTGATGGGCAAGGCCGTGGGCGACGTCGCAGGCGCCGGCGATCAGGAGCTGGAAATCGTCGCGATCGCTTAGATCACGCCGCCGGCAGGGCAAGCCGCTCGATGGTTTGAATATGCCGCGCCAGCAGGCTGCAGGCCTGTTCGATGTTGCGTGCGCGCAGCGCCTGCAGGATCACGCGATGATCCTGGCTCGGCCGCGGCCGCCAGCCGGCGTTGCGCGCCATCGCGAACACCAGCCGCGAATTCGCAAGCTGCAGGCCGTCGAGGCTGGCAAGCAGTCGCGGCATCGCGCACGGCGCCACCAAGGCGTGATGAAAGGCGCGATTGGCCATCTCGAAATCCTGCACCGTCTCGGCGTTGTCGCCTTCGATCATGGCGAGTTCGATCCGCGCCAGATGAGCCGATGTGAGCCTGGGGGCGGCATTGCGCAACGCGACCACTTCGAGCGCGGCGCGCATCTCGGCGATCTCCTTCACCGACCTCGTGTCGAGCGGCGCGACCCGCACCCCGCGACGGGGCACCGCAACGACGAGGTGCTGTGCCTCCAATTGCCTGAAGGCCTCGCGCACCGGCACGTGGCTCGAGTGGAATTCACGCGCGACATGGTCCTGCCGCAGCGGCGCGTCCGGCGGCAATTCGCCGCTGATGATGCGCTCGCCGATCGCCTCGGCGATGCGCCCCGCGGTGGTCGTGTTCTCACCTTCGGACGTCATAGATTATCTATCATAAAAATGGGTGCGCGTTCGTTCGGGCTCGGCTAGCATCGTTCTAAGCTCAAAGATCATAGATAATATGCCAGATTATCTATGATCCATAGCAAACGAGAAGGCAAGCCCTATGATTGATGTCGTGGAGATCGAACGGACCGACAGCCGCACCAGCGCAGCGCCCCGCAAGACCTGGGAGCGTGCCGAGGCTGAAGCGCTCTATAAGCTGCCGTTCGCGGACCTGATGTTTCAGGCGCAAAGCATTCATCGCGTCAACTTCGATCCGAACCGCGTCGAAACCGCGAGCCTGCTCAGCATCAAGACCGGCGGCTGCCCGGAAGACTGCGGCTACTGCTCGCAAAGCGCGCATTACGACACCGGCCTGAAGGCCACCCGCCTGATGCCTCGGGACGAAGTGGTCGCGGTCGCGCAGCGCGCCAAGGACGCCGGCGCCACCCGCTTCTGCATGGCCGCGGCCTGGCGCAGCCCGAAGGACCGCGATCTCGATCAGGTCTGCGACATGGTCAGCGCGGTGAAGGGTCTCGGCATGGAAACCTGCGTCACGCTCGGCATGCTGACGCCAAAGCAGGCCGAGCGTCTCTCCGACGCCGGGCTCGACTTCTACAACCACAACGTCGACACTTCGCCCGAGTTCTACGACAAGATCATCACCACCCGTACCCTGCAGGATCGCATCGATACGCTCGCGCATGTGCGCGACGCCGGCATCAAGGTCTGCTGCGGCGGCATTATCGGCATGGGTGAACAGGTCGATGACCGGCTCGGCATGCTGATGCTGCTTGCCAATCTCCCCAGCCCTCCGGAGAGCGTGCCGATCAATCTGTGGAACGAGGTCAAGGGCGTCCCGGTCAACGATACCGCGGAACGGCCCGATCCGATCGCGCTGGTGCGTCTGGTCGCCACCGCGCGGATCATGATGCCCAAGAGCGTGGTGCGGCTGTCGGCCGGACGGCAATACATGACCGACGAGCTGCAGGCGATGTGCTTCCTCGCCGGCGCGAATTCGATCTTCATCGGCGATGTGCTGCTGACCACCAGGAACCCGCAGCGCGATCGCGACGCCGATCTGCTGGACCGGCTCGGCATCAACTCCGCCCTCGCCTGAGCGCACCTCCGGCACGCGCGCGGCGGGATTCGCCGCGCGACCAACGACAAATCTGAGAGAGAAGCATGAGCGCAATCCATGCGGCCAAGGTCGCTGATTACGCCGCGGCCTTGCACGCCCTGAGCAAGGACGATCGGCTGCGCGGTCTCAAGCCGCGCGCGGGCATCGATTTCGTCTCGAACGACTATCTGGCGCTCGCGAGCGCGCCGCGCATCAGGCAGGCGGTCTCGGCCGCGCTCGAGGCCGGCACGCCGATCGGCGCCGGCGGGTCGCGGCTGTTGCGCGGCAATTGCGAGGAGCACGAACGGCTGGAGGCCGAAGCTGCCGCGTTCTTCAGAGCCGAGACAGCGCTGTTCTTCGGCGGCGGCTACGTCGCCAATTTCGCCGTGCTGACGACGCTGCCGCAGCGCGGCGACCTCCTGGTGCTCGATTCTCTCGTGCACGCCAGCATCCATGAAGGCGCGCGGGCCGGCCGGGCCGAATTCCGGATCAGCGCGCACAATGATCCCGGGTCGGTCGAAGACACCATTCGCGGCTGGCGCGCCGAGGGCGGCGCGGGCCGGGTCTGGATCGTGGTCGAAAGCGTCTACAGCATGGATGGCGACGTCGCGCCGCTCGACGACCTCGTCGCCATCGCCGACCGGCACGACGCGTTCCTGATGGTGGACGAGGCGCACGGCACCGGCGTCTATGGCGAGCAGGGGCGCGGGCTGACGGCGTGCTATGAGGGGCGCGAGAACCTCGTGATCGTTCACACCTGCGGCAAGGCGCTGGGCGCCGCCGGTGCGCTGGTCACGGTCTCGACGGTGCTGCGCGACTTCATGGTCAATCGCTGCCGCCCGTTCATCTTCGCCACCGCGCCGTCGCCGCTGGTGGCCGTTGCCGTGCGTGAGGCGTTGCTGATCCTGCAGCAGGAGCCCGAGCATCAGCAGCGCCTGGCAAAACTAATCGCGTTCACGCATCGCGAGCTCGACCTGCGCGGTTGGCGCTATCAGTCACGCTCGCAGATCGTGCCCTATATCGTCGGCGACAATGCGCGCGCGATGCAGCTGGCATCCGTGCTGCAGGCGCGCGGCTTCGATATCAGAGGCATCAGGCCGCCGACCGTGCCGGCGGGCACCGCGCGGTTGCGGATTGCGCTGACCCTCAATGTCGGCGAGAACGACGTGCGCGCGTTGCTTGATGCGCTGGTCGAGGAGACGAAAGGCTGGTCGCAATGACGAGCCGGATCGTGGTGACCGGCACCGATACCGGGATCGGGAAGACGGTGTTCTCCGCCGGCCTCGCCGGTTTCCTCGGCGCGCGCTACTGGAAGCCGGTTCAGGCCGGCATCGAGGAGGAAACCGATGCGCAACTGGTCGCACGGCTTGGCGGGCTCCCGGCGGATCGCATCGTGCCGGAGCGTTATCGGCTGCGAACGCCGGCGTCGCCACATCACTCCGCCGCACTCGACGGCGTGCGCATCGATCCGACCGCGCTCGGCGTGCCCGATGTCGGGGACCGGCCGCTGGTCATCGAGGGCGCCGGCGGGCTGATGGTGCCGCTCGACGGCAGCACACTCTATATCGACATCTTCGCGCGATGGCACCTTCCGGTCGTGCTCTGCGCCCGCACCGCGCTGGGCACCATCAATCACTCGCTGTTGTCGGTCGAGGCTTTGCGCAAGCGCGGGATCGACATTCTCGGGATCGCATTCATCGGCGACAGCAATCCCGAAAGCGAGCGCACGATTTGCGAGATCGGGCAGGTGCGCTGGCTGGGCCGGCTGCCCTGGCTTGCTCTGCTTGCGGCAGACACGCTGCAGGCAGCGTTCAAGGCGTCGTTCCGGCGGGAAGATTTCAATCCATGACATCCGCTCGGAAGTCGCCGATCTGGCATCCGTTCACCCAGCATGCGCTGCACGGCGAGATGACGAGGATCGTGCGGGGGGAGGGCGCCTATCTCTACACCGCGGATGATCGCCGTATCATCGATGCGATCGCATCCTGGTGGGTCGTGACCCACGGTCATTGCCATCCGCACATCGTGCGCGCGATCCAGGACCAGGCGGAGCAGCTCAACCAGATCATCTTCGCGGGCCATACCCACGATCCGGCCGAACAGGTTGCCGCGCAGCTCCTGAAGCTTGCGCCCGACGGGCTCGATTACGTGTTCTTCTCCGACTCTGGGTCGACCAGCGTGGAGGTGGCGCTGAAGATGGCGCTTGGCTACTGGCACAATATCGGCGCGCCGCGCACGCAGATCATCGTGATGGAGCATTCCTACCATGGCGACACGATCGGGACGATGTCGGTCGGCGCGCGCGGCGTCTTCAACAAGGCCTACGAGCCGCTGTTGTTCGACGTCGTGTCGATCCCGTTTCCGGCGCCAGGCCACGAACAGGAGACGCTCGACGCGCTCGAAGCCGCGTGCCGGACGGAAACCGCGGCAGCGTTCATTGTCGAACCGCTGATCCTGGGCGCGGGCGGGATGCTGATGTATCCGCCCTGGGTGCTGAAGGAAATGAAACGCGTCTGCGCAGCCTCAAACGTGCTCTTCATCGCCGACGAGGTCATGACCGGCTGGGGCCGCACCGGCACATTGTTCGCGTGCGAGCAGGCCGACATCGCGCCGGATATCGCCTGCTATTCGAAGGGCCTCACCGGCGGTTCGCTGCCGCTCGCGGTGACGCTCTGCCGGGCCGAGATCTACGACGCGCATTATTCCAGCGATCGCTCGCGCACCTTCTTCCATTCCAGTTCCTACACGGCGAATCCGATCGCCTGCGCCGCCGCAAAGGCAAACCTCGAGCTCTGGCAACACGGCACGGGCGTGCGCGTCGCCGCGGTGGCTGCGATGCAGGAGCGCCTGATCGCACCGTTCCGCGCCAATGCGCGTTTCCAGAACGTCCGTCGCACCGGGACCATCACCGCACTTGATCTGAAGGCAAGCGATGCAGGCTATCTCGCGGGCATCGGCCCAAAGCTTCAGGCCTTCTTCCAACGCCGCAATCTGCTGCTGCGGCCGCTCGGCAACACAATCTACGTCATGCCGCCCTACTGCGTCACGGAGGCGGACCTCGCGGAGATCTACGACGGGATCAGGTGTGCGGCTGACGAACTGGCTTGACGACGCGCTTCGTGCCCGAAAGTCCAGGATTAATGAGCCGCGTGCTGTTGTGCCCGCGACGGGGTCTCATACGAAATCGGCGTGCCCTTGCAGGCACGCCGATGAACTCGATCATGAGTGTTGGTGCGGCGCCGGCCGCGGCCTCGCAGCAGGATGAGGCCGCGGCGCCGGCCGTGACACCTGCGGTGGCGCGGGCCGATGCACAACCGCTTGCGCGACGCGCGGTGCCGGCGGATGTTCGACCGCGCGTGTCTGCGGCGGGGCATGCTGCACGAGTTGCGGTCTTGACGCTGGCGGAGCCACGTGCGGCGCCGGTGCGGGATGTGTGCCAGCGCCGGGGAGAGCGTGCGCAGTCGGCAGGGCGTGTCCCGGCGGCAAAGTGTTCCCCGTCGGTAGAGCGTGTCCGGCCGGCGAAGCATTTGCTGTCGGCAGAGCGTGTCCTGGCGGCGGAGCATTCCCCGTCGGGAGAGCATGTCCCGTTGGCAAGGCGTGCTCGGCCGTGGGTTGCGCATGTCGGGGCGGCGGGGCCGCGATCGGCTTGCCCGGGCGCGCGGCCACCACGCCGGCACCGCTGAACCGTGCTGCGTGCGCGGTCGCGGCGACGGCAGGATGACCGTGGTTGTTGGCGAGCGTCAGCGCCGGATTCTTCATCGCCGCTTCCGCGTGTCGCGTCTGTTCGCCGGTCGCAGCCACGTGGTGCTCGCCCTGGGCGGCAAGCTGCTGCGGCGTCGGCCTCACCGTGGTGCCGCCGGTGCCGCCGTTGTAGCTGACGTTGGTCGTGTTGTTGACGACGGTCTTGTTGTAGACGTTGGTGACCGAGACGTTCGAGATGTTGTTGACGGAGCTGTTGTAGAAGAAGCTGCCGCCGCGCCAGTAGCCGCCCTCATAGCCGACGCCGGTGTAGCCGAAGCCATACGAGATGCCGCCGTAGAAGCCGACCGTCGCGCCCCAATATCCGGCGTGGAAGGCGTAGGCGCCATCGCTCCAGCCCCAATAGCCGGGCGTCCACAGCAATTCAGGCGCCGGCGGAAGCACCCATGTGCCGGGCACCCAGTAGTAACCGGTGTCGTCGCTCCATGCCCAATAGCCCGGCGTCCAGATGTAGCCGGGCGCGGGGATCGGCGGCTGGACATAGACCGGCAATGGCGGCGGCGCCGCACTGACGGTGATGCCGATGGCAAGCTGCGCGCGCGCTGGCGCGGGCGGTGAGAGACAGCAGAGGCTGAGAGCCAAGGCGAAAGGCAGTCCGGCGATGCGGCGCATGGCACATACTCCAATCTTCTTCCCCCAGCGTTGGAGTCGAATAGTGGCGGCGACATGAACCCGTTGTGAATGTTTGTGCTGACACCGTGATTTCGAGATCGCGCGACGGCGGGATCGTTAACGACGGCGAATGCAAGTCAGCTCGGTGTCAGGATGGAACGTGATCGTGCGGTCGCGTCAGCTTCATCACTGCGCCAAATAGTCGAATTTTCGATTTGAATTGGACGACGACCCCCTGCGCGTCATCAATCGGTGCCCGGAGCATCCGGCTGCCAAAGGCCGGGCAGGGAGGTTTGGCATGGCGCGATCCGCCGACATCGACATCAACGCGGGCGCGCGCCTCGACAGGTTGCCGATCTGCGGATTCCACTGGCGCATCCTGGCCCTGATCGGGGCCGGCATGTTCCTCGACGCGTTCGATATCTATCTGGCCGGCGGCGTGCTGGGCGCCGTGCTCAAGGAAGGCTGGTCGACGCTCGAGCTCAACGCCGCATTCGTCTCCGCGACTTTCGTCGGGATGACGATCGGCGCGTGGTGTTCCGGCATCCTTGGCGACCGCTTCGGTCGCCGCTTCTCCTACCAGATGAACCTCGCGATCTTTGGCCTCGCCTCGATTGCCGCGGCCTTTGCGCCGAACATGATCGTCCTGATCGGCCTGCGTTTCATCATCGGCATTGGCCTCGGTGCGGAGATCGTGGTCGGCTATGCGACCTTGACGGAATTCGTGCCGGCTTCCTCGCGTGGGCGCTGGATCGGGCTGCTCGCAGTGATCACCAATTTCTCGCTATTCGTATCCTCCATGGTCGGCCTGTGGGTGATCCCGACGTTTGGATGGCGCTACATGTTCGGCCTTGTCGGTTGCCTCGCGATGATCGTCTGGTTTCTGCGCAAGTCGATGCCGGAATCGCCGCGCTGGCTCGCCGCCAACGGACGTGCCGATGCAGCCGAGAAGATCCTGTCGGCGATCGAAGCGGAGGCCGCGCGCAAGGCGGTACTGCCTGCAGTTGCTGCCCGCGCGCCGGCGCAGGAGTCTCCCGGCGCGGTCTGGCGTCTGTTCCAGCCGCCCTATCTCGCGCGCACGCTGCTCGGCAGCTTGTTGCACATCGTCGTCGGCTTCAGCCTGTACGGGTTCATCGGCTGGCTGCCGACCTTCATGGTCAAGGGCGGCCATAGCGTGGTTTCCTCGCTCGGCTATACCACGGTGATGGCGCTGGGCGGCCCGGTCGGATCGCTGATCGGGCTCGTGCTGGCCGACCGGCTGGGACGCAGGCTCTCGATCGTCTGCTCGTCGATTGCGGCAGCCGTGCTCGGGATCGCCTATCCCTATATGCCGGATGGCGTTGCGCTCGCGGCCGTGGGCTTCCTGCTCATCACCGCGATCTACGTGATGCTGGCGACCGGGTTCGCGATGCACGTCCCCGAACTGTTCCCGACGCGGTATCGGCTTCGCGGCACGGCGATCTGCGCCACGTCCGGACGCATCGCGACCGCGCTGGTTCAATACGTCGTGGTTGCAATCTTCGCCTGGCAAGGACCGACCGGCGTGCTGACGACCCTGGCCGGCATCCTCATCTTCCAGGCCGTGGTCTTCCTCGTGTTCGGTTTCGAAACCAAGGGACGATCGCTGGAGGACGCGTCGGCGGTTACGGACCTCGAGGCGGGAGGGCGGTCGTCGATGGCGCGGAGGCCGGCGGACCTCGGCGCCTAGTTCAGGTCGGAGCAGGCCGTCCTGATCCGGTCGCGGAGCCAGCCATTGGCATTGCTCTGATCGTATCTGCGGTGCCAGTACAACATCCAGTCGAACGGCGCGGACTCGAAGGGCAGTTCTTCCATCCTCAGATCATCGTCCATCAGCACGGTCGCGAGGTGCCTCGGCATCACCGCGAGCAGATCGGTCTTCTTCAAGACGTGGGGCACGACCAGCCAATGCGGCACGTTCAGGGCAATGCGTCGTCGATGGCCGCGTTCGGCGAGCACGTCGTCGACGAAGCGAAGATCGGTCGGGCTCATCGAGACCTTCATGTGCTCCTGCGCGATGAAGCGCTCGAAGGTCAGCCGGGCGCGCTTGATCTGGTGCCCGCGTCGCATCAGGCAGACCATGCGGTCGCGCAGCAGCGTCTCGGAACGGATCGATGCGGAATGTTCGAGCCCCATGCTCACCGCGACGTCGATCTCGTCCCGCTCCAGCGCATCGATCGTCAGGGCGGGCGGCAGATGGATCGTGTTGTAGGAGATCCGCCCCTCCGGCGGCCGCGCTGCGGCGAGTCGCGGCAGCAGCAGGCAGGCGAGAATGTCCGACATCCTGATCGTGAAGGTGCGTTCCGTCCGGCCTGGATCGAAGCCGGCGTCGCTCGCCATCACGCGCTCGACCTGGCGCAGGACCTGGCGCAGCGGCTCCGCCAGTTCGGTGGCGCGGGGCGTCGGCTTCATCCCGGTCGTGGTCCGCACCAGGAGTTCGTCCTTGAACATCGCGCGCAGCCGGTTGAGCGCATTGCTCATCGCCGGCTGACTGAGGCCGACGCGATCCGCCGCTTTGGTGACGTGACGCTCGGTCAGCAGTGCGTCCAGCGCGACGAGCAGGTTGAGGTCGATGGACCGAAGGTTCATGCGATCATTCATATCGTGAATGACGGGAGATCACAAATCCATTTCATCCATGATGGTGCAGGGCGTATCAATCGATCAGAACCAAGGAGGCATCAATGAGCTTCGAGACGATCAAGCGCGACGTGAAGATCTGCATGTTCGACCAGTACGGCACGGTCGTCGACATGCAGGGGGGCCTGACCAGGATCGCGGCGCCGTTCCTCGAGAAGAAGGGCTGGAAGGGCAATCCGAATTCCTTCGTCACGTGGTGGCGTCGCACGCATTTCGAGAATTCGATGATCGATGCGTTGCTGCATCGCGAGCACACGCCCTATCGCGAGATTGGGCACCGCGCGGTTGCCCACGTCATGGACCGCGCGAAGATCGACTACACGATGGACGATGTGCGCACCCTCGTGGGCGAGATCGAGAAGCTGGTGCCGTTTCCGGAGGTGCCGGACGCGCTGGTGCGGCTGCAACGCAAGTACAAGCTCGTCGTGCTCTCGAACGGCGATCCGGACATGCTCGAGACCGCGAAGCAGTACCACAAGGTCCCGTTCGATCGCGTGATCTCGGTGGCCGAAGCCAATTCGTTCAAGCCGCATGTCGCGACCTATACGAAAGCGGCCGAGATCATGGGCGTGAAGCCCGCGCAGGTGCTGTTCGTGGCCAATCATGCCTTCGATTGCATCGGCGCCAAGTCCGCCGGCATGCGGACGGCCTTCATCGACCGGCGCAGCCGCCCGTTCGGGATCACGCCGCACCAGCCCGACATCCTGGTGCCGTCGATGAAGGACCTCGCCGATGCGATCGTCTGATCGCGAGCCGCTGTCGGGCATCAGGGTTCTCGATCTCTGCCGGGTGGTCTCCGGCCCGTTTGCCACGATGCAGCTCGGCGATCTCGGCGCCGACATCGTCAAGATCGAGGATCCCGGGCAAGGCGATGAAAGCCGCCGCTACGGCCCGCCCTTCATCGGCGGCGAGAGTGCGTATTTCCTGTCGGTGAACCGCAACAAGCGAAGTTGCGCCATCGATCTGAAGTCGCCAGCGGGGCGCGACGCGGTGCTCGATCTTGCATCCGTCGCCGATGTCGTCATCGAGAACTTCCGTCCCGGTACCCTGGACAAATGGGGGCTCGGATTCGACGCGCTGAGGGCCCGCAAGGGCGACATCATCCTGTGCAGCATCTCGGGGTTCGGCCGCACCGGCGCCGACGCGGCGCGGCCCGGCTACGATCTGATCCTGCAGGGCGAATCCGGCGTGATGGACATTACCGGCGATCCGGACGGACCGCCGACCAAGGTCGGCACGTCGATCGCCGACCTCGTCACGGGCCTCTATGCGTCGCATTCGGTGCTGGCTGCCCTGATGCGGAAGAGCCGCACCGGCGAGGGCGGCCGGGTCGACGTCTCCATGCTCGACGCCATGGCATCGCTGCTGACATTCAACGCCGGCATGTACTTCGCCTCGGGACAAAGCCCGAAGCGCCGCGGCAATGTCCATCCGACCATCAGCCCGTATGAACCGTTCGAAACCAGCGATGGCTGGATCAATGTCGGGGTCGCGAACGACAAGTTCTGGGCGGCGTTTTGCGGCGTCGTCGGCCGCCCGGAGCTGCGCGAGGACGTCCGCTTCGCAACCGCTCCGAAGCGCGCGGCGAGCCGCAACGAGCTCGTCGCGATCCTTTCGCCGATCTTCGCCCGGCGAAGTCGCGCCGACTGGCTGCAGGCGCTCGGCGCGGCGGGCATTCCGTGCGGCGCGATCAAGTCGGTCGGCGAGGTCTGCGAAACGCCGCAGCTCACGCAGCGGGGAATGGTCCAGACCATCAGCCATCCGGCCGCGGGAGATGTGAAGTTCATCGCGAGGCCGACGCGGTTCGGCGACGAACCGCCGGCACCTTCGACGCCGCCGCCGATGCTCGGCGAACACACGAGCGAAGTGTTTGCGGAATGGCTCGGCTGGAGCGACGATCAGCTCGGGAGATTTGCCGACGAGGGCGCGTTCGGACGGGGTACTAGGATTGCCAGGATCGATATCCGGTTTCATACTCTGGCATAGGCCGGAGCCGGCCAGCTCACCTGACGGCGCGGCCAGCCCGGAGAATGCAAGAGTCGATACCGGGTTACTGAGCGGCGGAGAGACGGCGATGTCGTTTCGTCTCGCATTTGCCTTTGTGTCGATAGCGGCGCTGCTGGTTGATCCGACTGACGCCGTGTCGCAGGACATGCTGCGGAGTGTCGACCTCAACAGTCCGGAAATGACGACGTCGGAGATGACGCGCGCCGAGCTCGACGCGCTTCTCAAGTCGGTCGCTCAAGGGGACGGACGCGCTGCAGATTTGGATGGAAAGCGACTGTCGCAGCTCGATCTCTCGGGCCTCGACTTCTCCGGCGGCAACCTCCATCTCGTAAAGCTCAACCGGACCAATCTGAAAGGCGCCCGGTTCGATCGGGCCATCTTGAACCAGGCCTGGCTGATCGACGCGGACTTGACGGGGGCGTCCCTCGTCAAGGCATCGCTGCTCGGCACGCAGATGCAACGCGCCAAGCTTGGCGGCGCCGATTTGAGCGGCGCCCGGATAACCGCCGATCTTTCCGGTGCCAGCCTGACCGGGGCCAGGCTTGCGGGCGCCGATCTGAGCGCCGATATGCGCAACCAATCGATGGGCCTGATGCGTGGCGTGCTCAAATCCGCCGATCTGCGGAATGCGGATCTCAGCGGCGCCAATCTCTCGCGCGCCGATCTCGAATTCGCGCAACTGCAGAGCGCCAATCTGGCGAACTGCAGCCTCTACAGAGCTGACCTCGCGGGAGCCGACCTGTCCGACGCCAATGTCGCCGGCGCAGATTTCACCGAGGCGGACCTTGCGTCGGCCCTCTTGCCGGGCGCGGCCGCGCTGGCCGAGGCCCGCAATCTGGACAAGGCCCGGAACTTGAACCTGGCGCGGCGTCCCCATTAGGGATCGAATTGCAGTGTCTTGCGACAAGACCTATGTTCTGTCGTGAGAACCATGCAGCCGCTCATCGTGCGGCGGGCAGGACCACGGTGGATGGTTGCATGTCGTACCGGAGGTGACGTCATGACCATTTCTCCCAAACTGCACAACTATCTCGCTGCAGAAAACATCGAGTACGACGAAATCCCGCACGTCCTGACGATGTCGTCCGCCCTTACCGCCCAGGCTTGTCACGTCTCGGGCGATCGTTTGGCCAAGGCCATTGTGTTGCGCCGCAACGACGGGTACCTGCTCGCCGTGCTGCCGGCATCGCATCACCTCAGGCTGGCGGATCTCAGGGCGAGATTCGGTGACGATATCGCTATGGCGGCTGAAAGCGAGATCGATCGGCTGTTCACGGACTGTGCGCATGGGGCGGTTCCCGCCGCCGGCAGCTGCTACGGGCTCGACGTCATCGTTGATGACAGCATCCGGATGCAGCCCGAGATTTATATCGAAGCTGGCGATCATGAGACGTTGCTTCATCTCGGTCGTGCGCAATTCGCTCGCCTGACCGCCGGTTCTCTGCACGGCTGCTTCAGTGTGCACGACTGAGGCGGCGTGACAGCGGGACCATCTGTCGGTGCGTCCCGAGCAGAGCATGATCCGGATGGGTGCGAAGCGGCTCTCTCGCGCGGCAAAGGCGGCATGCGTTTGCGCGGAGATCATGCTCAAGCAAGGGGCTGATGCGCGATGACGGTTCGACCCGGTTTCATCGCGCCCTAAGGCGCAGCACGCATGCAGTCGCGCCAGCTCTGTTGTATAGTTGCGAGCGAGGGGGCTGCTGCCTTGGACGGGAGGTCCTCCATGAAAGTCAAGGACGTAATGCACAAGGGCGTCGATTGGGTAAGCCCCGACACTCCAATCACCGAAATCGCGAAATTGATGCAAGGCCACGACATCGGCTGCATTCCGATCGGGCAAGACGATCGTCTGATCGGGATGGTGACGGATCGCGACCTCGTCTGCAAAGGTCTCGCGAGCAAGGACTTCAACTCTGCGCGTACCACGGCGCGGGATGTGATGACCGAAGGCATCCACTGCTGCCGGGAAGACGACGATCTGACGAAAGCGGTGCACCACATGGAAACGCTGAAGGTCCGCAGGCTGCCTGTCATCAACAAGAGCAAACGGATGGTCGGCATGGTCAGCCTGGGGGATATAGGCCACTTTGCCGGTGCCGATCTCGTGTCCCAATGCATGAAGAGCGTGTCTGCTCATCATTGAAGCGAGGCCGGTCTGCGGGAATCCGGCAGACCGGCCAGTCTCATGATCAACCGGGAAGGCAACCGGCGCCGGCTGTCTCACAGGCACCGGCCCGAAGCTGGACGGCGATCGACGCAGTTCGCTCTCCATCCGATCTGTCGAGCGGCGGATCGCGCGACGATCCGCCCGACGTCGCGATATCGCCCGGGCAATCAACCCAGGTGATGAACCTTCTGCAAGCCGTAGACCGGGGTCGGGATGCCCTCCATCCGCGCCTTTAGTTGCAGCGCGAGATATTGGGAGTAATGCCGCGACTGGTGCAGGTTGCCGCCGTGGAACCAAAGCGCTGGCTGCTGGGTCGGCTTCCACATGTTGCGCTGCTCGCCCTCCCACGGGCCAGGATCCTTGGTGGTCTCGGATCCGAGGCCCCAGACCTTGCCGACCTTGTCGGCGACGTCCCTCGAGATCAGGTCGGCGGCCCAGCCGTTCATCGAGCCATAGCCGGTGGCATAGACGACGAGATCTGCGGGGAGTTCGGTGCCGTCCACGAACCTGACGCCGGTTTCGGTCAGCTCCTGCACCGCCGCGCCCCTGCCGCTCTTGAGCTTGATCGAACCGTCGATCACGAGATCGCAGGCGCCGACGTCGATGTAGTAGCCCGAGCCGCGACGCAGGTACTTCATGAACAGGCCGGAGCCGTCGTCGCCCCAGTCATGCATGAAGCCGACTTTCTCCAGCGCGGCGTAGAAATCCTTATCGCGCTCGCGCATCTGTTCATAGAGCGGGATCTGGAATTCATGCATGATCTTGTAGGGCAGCGACGCGAAGATCAGGTCGGCCTTGCGCGTGGTCATCCCGCTCGCGACCGCCTGCTCCGAATAAAGCGCGCCGAGCCCGATATCCATCAGCGTGTCGGACTTCACGATATGCGTGGATGAGCGCTGCACCATGGTGACGTCGGCACCGCCTTCCCACAGCGCAGCGCAAATGTCGTGGGCGGAGTTGTTGGAGCCGATCACCACCACCTTCTTGCCGCGATATTTCTCCGGCCCCGGGTGGGTCGAGGAATGCTGCTGCTCACCCTTGAAGATGTCCTGCCCCTTGTAGGTGGGCCAGTTCGCCTTGCCCGACATGCCGGTCGCCAGCACGAGCTGCTTCGGCTTCAGCGTGATCTCCTTGCCGTCGCGCTCGACCACGACAGTCCATTCCCCGGCCTTCTCGTCATACCTGGCCGACTTCGCCGTGGTCGAGCTCCAGTAGTTGAGCTCCATCACTTTCGTGTACATCTCCAGCCAGTCGCCGATCTTGTCCTTCGGCGCGAACACCGGCCAGTTCTTCGGGAAGTCGATATAGGGCAGATGGTCGTACCAGACCGGATCGTGCAGGCAGAGCGACTTGTATCGCTTGCGCCAGGAATCGCCGGCGCGTTCGTTCTTCTCGATGATGATGGTCGGTACATTCAGTTGCCGCAGCCGCGCGCCAAGCGCGATGCCGCCCTGGCCACCGCCGATGATCAGCGCATAGGGTTGTTTTGCATGACCCAGTTCGGTGATTTCCTGGTCACGTTCCTCGCGCCAGCTCTTGCGGTCCTTGCGATGGCCGTGCTTGGCGCCGAGCGGACGGGTGAAGCCGGATTTCTCCTCATGTCCCTTGAGCTCGGCCATGGTGGTGAGCAAGGTCCAGATGCGTCCATCCTTCATGCGCAGGTGACCATAGCCGCGCGCGACATCGGTCTCGAACTCGATCCAGCTCTCGATGATGCCGCCGGCCTCGCTCGCAGCTTCGCCATCGGCAATGCGCCATCCCGACGGCTTGCTGTCCGCAAGCCGCGCCTTCAGCATGTCGCGGATCTGATCCTTGCCTTCCATGGTTTTGATGTTCCAGGTGAAGGTGACCAGATCGCGCCAGTAGCAATCGGTCTGGAACAGCGCGATCGCGCGTTCGATGTCACCCGACGACAACGCGGCGTTGAACTCGTCGAGCAGCGCGGTGATCTTTCCGTCCGGGGCCTTCGTGAGCATGCTTCATTCTCCCATATGCCGGCGTCGATCGCCTTTGCGTCGTGGGTCCGGCGCGTTCGTTAGCGAGGTCGAATCTTGCCTCGATAACCATGTTAGCAAGCCTCGTGCCACCGCGGCGCATCTCGAAAAACGCTCGGCATTTCCTCGCGTTAACTGCCGGCGCCAGGCCGCCTCACTTGTTGCGCCATGCAACAGGTGTTGCACGCAACAAACTTGATCGGCGGCACAATCCGAGTGACACTCGAAGCAACAGCGTGCGAGGAAACATCCAGGAGCATCAGCCGTGACGACGGAGCGGGCTGCGCACATCGACGAGCTGGTTCGCGTTGCGGTCGGCCAGACCAGCGCGCGTGATGCAATCATCCATCAGTCGTGGGTACGATGCGTCTCCGAACACAAGCTCGATCCGTTGGTGCTGCGCGACGCTCATATCGTGACGTCCGGGCGGCTGCGCGAGCACCGCGACGCCATGGACGAATTCCTCCACACGGCGCGCTTCGGCGTCGAGATGCTGTATCGTCAGATCGCCGGGCTCGGCTATGTGCTGCTGCTCACCGATGCCAGGGGCATCACGGTGGATTTCATCGGCGATCCGACGTTCAACAACACGCTTCGCAAGGCCGGCCTCTATCTCGGCGCCGACTGGAACGAGCCGCATGCCGGCACTTGCGCCGTCGGCACCTGCATCGCGACCGAAGAAGCCCTGACGGTGCATCAATCCGACCATTTCGACGCCACCCATATTCCGCTGACCTGCACGGCAGCGCCGGTCTTCGACCCCAGCGGCAAGCTCGCTGCGGTCTTGGATATCTCCGCGCTGCGCTCGCCGGAACCGAAAGCCAGCCAGTTCCTGGCGCTGCAACTGGTCAAGTCGTTCGCTCACAAGATCGAGAATGCGAACCTGCTGAACCGTTTCCGCCAGGAATGGATCATCAAGCTGTCCGGCTCCGCGGAATTCGCCGATGTCGATCCGGATTATGTGATGGCCGTCGATAGCGGCGGCCGCATCATCGGCTTCAACAATCGCGCAAGGCAGCTGCTCGCCCGCGAACTGGCCAAGCGTCCGGACCTTCGCCTGCGGGCCGATGGCTTCGGCGTGTCCGACATCTTCGAATGCTCCGTCGACGATCTGCCGCGCTTCGCCCATTCGCGCCCCACCGGTCAGCGCACGCTGCGGCTTGCCAACAGCGGCGCGACGCTGTTCGCGCAGACCCTGCCGCCCCCGAACAAGCTGGCGGCGCCGGCCTCCTCCCGCAGCGAGTCGGCGCTTCCGGCGCCGCTGCGCAACCTGTTCCGCGGCGATCCCGCCATGCATCACGTGGTGACGCGCGCCGCCAAGCTCATCAATACCCAGATGGGCCTGCTGATCACCGGCGAAACCGGCACCGGCAAGGAGCACCTGACGAAGGCGCTGCATTCGGTCAGCGCGCGGGCGGGCAGACCTTTCGTCGCGGTCAATTGTGCCGCGCTGCCGGAAAGCCTGATCGAGAGTGAGCTGTTTGGCCACGAGGCGGGCGCCTTCACCGGTGCGGCGGCCAAGGGCAAGAAGGGTCTCGTGCTCGAGGCCGACGGCGGCACCCTGTTCCTTGACGAGATCGGCGACATGCCGATCTCGTCGCAGACGCGACTGTTGCGCGTGCTCGCCGAGCGCGAGGTGACGCCGGTCGGCCGCACCCGGCCGGTCCCCCTCAATGTCCGCGTCATCGCTGCCACCCATCGCGACCTCGTCGCGCTGGTCAGGGCGGGGCAGTTCCGCGAGGATCTCTATTTCCGCCTCAACGGCGCGGTGCTCGCGCTGCCTCCGCTGCGTCAGCGCACCGATATCGAGTGGCTGATCGATCAATCCCTGCATCGGCTTTCGACGGAGCACAAGGCCAACTATGCGCTGACGGCAAGCGCGCGCAGCGCGTTGCTCAAGTACCAATGGCCTGGCAACATCCGCGAACTGATCAACGCGCTCGATCATGGCTGCGCGCTGTCGAATGACGGCACGATCGATCTTGCCGATCTGCCGGACCGGATCGCTCGGCCTTTGCGTGAGGATATCTCCGGAAAGCCGGTAGCAGGCGGAGCGGCGACCTCGCGGCAAGCCGATGCGCTACTGACGGCGTTGCGCAATAATCGCTGGAACGTCTCGCGGGTGGCGCGCGAACGCGGCGTCGATCGCTCGACCATCCACCGCCAGATTCTCCGCTTCGGCATCACGATGCCGAAAGACCTGACCTGAGCTCAGTCGCCGCCCGCCGTCGCTGACCGCCCTGGTCAGATACGACATCGCTGCCGAACGGTGGCCGGACGAACGGTGGAAAAATGGCGCGCCATTCAGAACAGAACCACGAACCCGTACATAATTGAAATTGCATGTGATTTTTCCTGCCCCAGGCGTTCGACCGCCGTCGCCGCCGGCTTCGGCCCAGCCGCTGTCGCAAGCGAAATTCGGCACGTCTCACGACAGCGTGCGCCCCCCTTCGCTGCGGGATCGTAGTATTGTCGTCGGCAGCCGTCGAAGCTAGGATTTCGCGTAGCATTCGATCGCGACGCACGAAGAGATGCACTCCAGAATCAAGCGGATGGTCGCGGCTGCGATCGGACGACACGGCAAATGGAGGACATTATGGCGTGGCGTGACGACAAGGCCCGGGCAGCCCTGATCCGCGATGCAGCGGGCAGCGTGCCGGCGGGCAAGAGCCCCCGGGCCTTTGCCGAGCCCTTGTTCGGCTACACCAATATCGAGGATCTCGCCAATTACGATGCCGCCTCGCTTGCCCTCCTGGCTGAGCAGGCCTGGGAGCACGTGCAGCGGCGCACAGCCGGCAGCGCCGATATCCGCGTCGTCAATCCGACATTGCCGAACGGGCGCGAGATTTCCGTTCTCGAAATTCTCAACGACAACATGCCTTTCCTGTTCGACTCCACCATGGCGGAGCTCGCCGAGCAGGGCCTTGAGGTCACCCTGGTCGCTCACCCGATCATCGCCGTGGAGCGCGATGATGGGGGCAAGCTGCTGCGATTCTACGGGGAAGCACTGCCGGAGGGAGCAAAGGGCGCGCGCGAGAGCCTGATTCATCTCCACATCACCCGCCTGGACGCGGATTCCGATCGCCAGAAGCTGATCGACGGCCTGACCAGGACGTTGAACAATGTCCACGCCTGCGTTGCCGACTGGCGCGTCATGCGTGACAGTGTCGAGGAAGCGATCAAGACGTTCTCCTCCAATCCGCCGCCGCTGCCGATCGACGAACTCGCCGAAGCCAATCAGTTCCTGCAATGGCTCTGCGCGGACAATTTCACTTTCCTCGGCGTGCGCAAATATCGCTTCTCGCCCGACAGTGACGCGTCGGACGACATTACAACCGGCGAAGGCCTCGGCATCCTGCGCGATCCGGACGTGAAGGTCCTGCGCCGCGGCAGCGAAATGGTGGTGATGACGCCGGAAATCCGCGAGTTCATGCACGAGCCGACCCTGCTGATCGTCATCAAGGCCAATGTCTCCAGCCGCGTCCATCGCCGCACCCGGATGGATTATGTGGGCATCAAACTCTACTCGCCCGACGGCCGGCTCGAAGGCGAATTGCGCGTCGTCGGCCTTTTCACCTCGGGCGCCTATACTCGCTCGGTACGGCAGATCCCTTATGTCCGCCACAAGGTTTCGCGGGTGCTGCAGCGCGCGGGCTTCGACCCGAACGGCCATTCCGGCAAGGCGCTGATGCATATTCTCGAAGACTATCCGCGCGACGAGCTGTTCCAGATCGACGTCGACACGCTTTACAACTTCGTCATCGAGATTCTGATTCTCTACGAGCGTCCGCGCGTCCGGGCGCTGCCGCGGGTCGACAAGTTCGATCGCTTTGTCTCCATCCTCACCTTCATTCCGCGCGACAAATACGACACCGACGTCCGCACGCGCGTCGGAGCCTTTTTGGCGCAGGCCTACAAAGGGAAGCTGTCCGCCTCCTACGTATCATTCCCTGAAGGGGCACTTGCGCGCGTCCACTTCATCATCGGACGCTATGAAGGCAAAACGCCCGTCGTCGACCGCGCTCTGCTCGAAGCCTGGATCAGCGCCATTGCCGCGACCTGGGCCGACAAGCTGAAGGCCGCGCTCACCGCGTCGACCGATGGCATGCGGGCGCGCATGCTCACCAACCGATATGCCCAGGCCTTCAGCGGCGGCTATACCGAGGTGTTCGGCGCGGAGCAGGCGATCGCCGATATCACGACCGTCGAAAAGCTGACGCCGGCCCGCCCGGTAACGATTTCGGTTTACCGCATCGAAGGCGACGATCCGAGGCGCTTCGGCCTCAAGGTGTTTTCGGACGCCGTACCGCTGTCGTTGTCCTACCGCGTGCCGGTGATCGAGAATCACGGCCTGCGCGTGGTCAACGAACGCACCTATCAGATCGTGCCCGGCACCAGGTCTGCGCCGGTCTGGCTGCACGACATGACGATCGAGACCAGTGACGGCCAGCCCATCGAGATCAACCCGGAATTCAGCCATCGCCTGGAAGCCTCGATCATGGCGGTGGTGACCGATCGCGCCGAATCCGATGGATATAACGGCCTGATCCTGCGCACCGCCCTAAGCTGGCGGGAAGTCTCGACCATCCGGGCGCTGTCGCGTTATCTGCACCAGATCCGCGCTCCGTTCACCCAGGATTACATGTGGGAAACGTTGCGCAAGAACGCCGCGATCACGGCCAGCCTGGTCGCGATGTTCCAGACCCGCCTCGATCCGCGCCTCGGCTTGACGGACGCCGAGCGAGCGGCGCGCGAGGCGGCCTTGCTTGCCGAGATCGAGGAACAGATCAAATCCGTCGCCTCGCTCGATGAAGACCGCATCCTGCGCCGCTTCACCAATCTGGTACAGGCGACCGTTCGCACCAATCTATGGCAGATCGGCGAGGATGGACATCCGCGTCCGGTGATCTCCTTCAAGTTCGAGGCGCGCCGGATCGACGACTTGCCCGCTCCACGACCGCTCTACGAGATCTTCGTCTATTCCCCTCGTGTCGAAGGTATTCACCTGCGCTTCGGCAAGGTTGCGCGCGGTGGCTTGCGCTGGTCCGACCGGCCGCAGGATTTCCGCACCGAGATCCTCGGCCTGGTGAAGGCGCAGCAGGTCAAGAACGCCGTGATCGTGCCGGTCGGTGCCAAGGGCGGCTTCGTGCCCAAGCGCCTGCCGCCGCCTTCCCAGCGCGACGCCTGGCTCGCGGAGGGCACCGAAAGCTATCGCATCTTCGTTCGCTCGCTGCTCGAACTCACCGACAATCTCGACGGCGACATCATCGTGCCGCCCGAATCCACCGTGCGCCACGACGGCGACGACCCCTACCTCGTCGTTGCCGCCGACAAGGGCACCGCCACCTTCTCCGATGTCGCCAACGCGATCTCGGCCGAGAAGAACCATTGGCTCGGCGATGCCTTCGCATCCGGCGGCAGCCAGGGTTACGACCACAAGAAGATGGGGATCACGGCGCGCGGCGCCTGGACGGCGGTCAAGCGCCACTTCCGCGAGCTCGGCACCGACATTCAGACCATGCCGTTCACCGCGGTCGGCGTCGGCGACATGTCGGGCGACGTCTTCGGCAATGGCATGCTGCTCTCGCCGGCGACAAGGCTTGTGGCGGCTTTCGATCATCGCGACATCTTCATCGATCCTTCGCCCGATCCATCGACCAGCTTCGCCGAGCGCAAGCGCCTGTTCGATCTGCCGCGATCGAGCTGGCAGGACTACGACAAGTCGCTGATCTCGCAGGGCGGCGGCGTGTTCTCGCGCTCGCTCAAGGCGATCCCGCTTGCGCAGGAAGTGCGCACGCTGCTCGATCTCGACAAGCCGCAAGCCACGCCTTTCGAGGTGATGACGGCGATCCTGAAGGCTCGCGCAGATCTGTTGTGGTTTGGCGGCATCGGCACCTATATCCGCTCCTCCGGGGAAAGCGACGATCAGGTCGGGGACCGCGCCAACGATCCGATCCGCATCGCGGGTGGCGACGTGCGCGCCCGGGTGATCGGCGAAGGGGCCAACCTCGGCGTTACCCAGCGCGGCCGCATCGAAGCGGCGCAGAAGGGCGTCAAGCTCAACACCGACGCCATCGACAATTCGGCCGGCGTGAACACGTCCGACGTCGAGGTCAACATCAAGATCGCGCTGGCGCGGCCCGAGCGCGAGGGACGCCTCAGTCCCGCTGACCGCAACAGCCTGCTTGCCGCGATGACCGACGAGGTCGGCGCGCTGGTGCTGCGCAACAACTATCTGCAGACGCTGGCGCTCTCGCTGGCCGAGCGCAAGGGTGTGGCCGAGACCGGCTTCCTCACCCGCCTGATGCAGTCGCTCGAACAGCGCGGCTTGCTCAGCCGCGCTGTGGAGTTCTTGCCCGACGACGCCGCGCTCACCGAGCGCACACGGCGCGGCCAGTCCCTCACGCGGCCCGAGCTTGCCGTGCTGCTCGCCTACGCCAAGCTGACCCTCTACGATGACCTGCTCGTCACCAGCGTGCCCGATGACCCCTATCTTGCCCGCGAACTATCCCAGTATTTTCCGCGCGAGATTCAGGACAAATTCCCGACCGCGGCCGGATTGCATCGCCTGCGGCGGGAGATCATCGCGACCAGCCTCGTCAATGCGGTGATCAATCGCGGCGGCCCGGCCTGCGTCGTGCGCCTGAGCGACGAGACCGACGCCGATATCCCGACCATCGTCATGGCCTATGTGGCGGTCGATGAATGTTACGGCCTGAAGTGGCTCAATGACGCGATCGACGCGCTCGACGCCTGCATCGATGGGCAGCTGCAGCTGTCCCTCTACGCTTCAGTGCAGGACCTCCTGCTCTCCCGCATGGTCTGGTACGTGCGCCATGCCGATTTCAAGGATGGGCTGGAGGCCGTCGTCGCGCGCTTCGGCCCGGCGATCCGCCAGATCGTCGCCGGCCTCGACACTGTCTTGCCGCCGGACTTGCAAGTCGCGCGCGTCAAGCGGCGGCAGGAACTCGCCGACGCCGGTGTCCCGGCCGGCCTTGCCGGCGAGCTCGCCGATCTTGACGCTTTGGTCTCGGCTCCCGACATCGTGACGGTTGCCGAGCGCACGAGGCGCCCCATCGGCGATGCCGCCGCGACCTTCTACGCCGCCGAGGCGAATTTCCGTCTCGACCGCATCATCGCCGCCGCACGCAGTGTGCCGGCCAACGATTATTTCGAACGCATGGCCATCGATCGCGCCGTCGAGCAGATCGCCGGCGCCGAAAGGAGACTGGCCGCCGATATGCTGGCAACCGGCCAGTCTGGTCAGCAGGCCGTCGAGACCTGGCTCGCGGCTCACCCCGAGGCGACGCGTATCCGCCGCTCGGTCGAGGAGATCGCTGCCAGCGGCCTGACCCTCGCCAAGCTGACGGTGGCGGCGAACCTGCTGGGGGATTTGGTCAAGGCCTGAGGGCGTGCGAGGCCGCGATGTGAGAAGCACAATGCTGGCGCAGGTATAGCCGGCAAACGGAGGAATCCAATGATCCACGCCACATGCCATACCGCCGACAATGTTCGCTGCATCGAGTTCGATGCCACACCGTGGTTCAGCGAGGCTGACGCTCCGAGCATTGTCGATTTGGCCCAACGAGGATGGACCAGCACAGCGATTGCAGACTCCCTCGAGCGCAGACAAGGATACGAACGCCTGCACGACCTCGTTGCGTATGCGGCGAATCGACTGCAACTGGAATCTCTGGAGGACCCAATCTGGGAAACCTTCGAGTGTGTCGTCGATGGACCCGAGGCCGTCGCCTGGCTCGAGAAAAACCGGCCCAACGTTATGGCAAGAATCCCTTAAAGCCGCGGGAAGCGCAGCAAAGGCTACAATTGATCGGCGGCAAACGAAGCGGCAATGGCGCACCCGACACGATTCGAACGTGTGACCTTTGCCTTCGGAGGGCAACGCTCTATCCAGCTGAGCTACGGGTGCGTGCAGGGTTCATTTAGCTGATTGGCTCCCTGTCGGCAACGGCGTTGTCCGGCCGGTCAAGGGCTGTAAACTGCCCCCGACAATATGACAGGCCGCGGAAAAAAGGCCGTCTTTCGAGGGAGTTTGCCCATGCGTCCGCTGGAATTCGGCTGGTATCTGCCCACACATGGCGACACCACGGCCTATGGGCTGATGGAGGCGCAGATCGCCGGCTCGCCGGAACTCTGTGAGCGCGTGGTCGCAGCCGCCGAGGACGCCGGCTTCGAGTATCTGCTGATCCCGGTCGGCTCCGTGTGCTGGGAGGCTTGGATCACGGGCGCGTTCATGGCGGCGCGCTCCAGCCGGATCAAGCCACTGATCGCAGCAAGGCCCGGCTATATCAACCCGGTGCTGATGGCAAAGATGATCTCGACCTTCGACCAGATGTCGGGTGGGCGGATCTGCATCAATCTGATCGCCGGCCAGAACGAGAGCGAGGTCGAGGCCGAGGGCGTGCGCCAGCCCAAGGAAGAGCGTTACGCGCTGATGGAGGAGGAGGTCTCGATCCTGAAAGCGCTATGGACGACTCGCGGCCCGGTACATTTCCAGGGCAGATTTCACACCATCTCCGGCGCGCATATCCGGCCGCGTCCGTTGCAGCAGCCGTTCCCAAGATTCTATCTCGGCGGCGGCTCGCGGCAGGCCTGGGAGGTGTCGGCGAAGCATTCCGACGTCCATCTGTTCTGGGGCGACCTGCCGAATCGCATCGCGGAGAATATCGCCGAGATCCGGCGGATGGCGCGGGCGCATGACCGCGAGGATGCGATCGGCTTCGGCATGCGGCTGCAGGTGATTTGCCGCGAGAACGAGGCGGATGCCTGGGAGGCGGCCGACCAGCTGGTGCGCCACGCCACCGAACGGCAGAAGCAGGAGATGAAGACGCTCTACAATCGTTCCGAGGCCAACCAGCGCGTGCAGCAGCTCGCGCGCGACTATGGCGATCTGTTGATGCCGCATCTGTGGACCGGCATCACCAAGGTGCGGCCCGGCGCCGGCATCGCCGTGGTCGGCAATCCCGCGCAATGCGCCGCCACCTTGCAGCAGTTCATCGATGCCGGCTGCCACTCCTTCTGCCTGTCCGGCTATCTGCACGACGAGGAGGCCGAGCGGTTCGGCCGCCTGATCCGCCCGATCCTCGCCGCCAACAATCGCGGGCGGCTCGTCGCCTGAGGCGCGATCCGGAAGCTTTCCGAAAATTCACGGGTGAATCTGCGCCTGACGCGCGATGATCCAGCCGAGCTCGCGGCAGCAACGGAGTAGAACCATGCATCACCGGGCCTAGGCTTGCGGCCGCGGCATTGCTCGTCGTGGCGGCGGCGCACGTACCCGCAGCGTCCGCGACCCAGGCACAGACCGAGCGCGACCGGAAGCCGGTCAAGGAGATCGCCAATGCGCGGCTTGCCGTCGGCAATGCGAGCTTTCCGCTCTACCTCTCGGCCGACTGGTCCAATCCGCTGCCGGATGTCACCCGCGCCGTGCTTGTGCTGCACGGCGTGCTGCGCAATGCCGACGACTATTTTCGCGCGGCGCTGAGCGCGCAGGCCGCGGCGGGCGACGTTGGCAAGAGCACGCTGATGATCGCGCCGCAATTCCTGATCGAGTCCGACGTCGAGGCATTCAAGCTGCCGGCGGAAACGCTGCGCTGGAGCCTCTATGGCTGGCAGGGCGGCGAGCCTGCGCTGGCACCGAGCCCGGCGAGTTCGTTCGAGGCGCTCGACGCCATCCTGGCGAAGCTCGGCGATCGCAAGCTGTTTCCGAACCTGCAGCAGGTCATCGTGTTCGGTCATTCCGGCGGCGGCCAGGTGGTGCAGCGCTATGCGATCGCGGTGAAGGGCGACCAGGTGCTGCTGCGTCAGGGCATCGGCGTGCCCTATGTGGTCGCTAATCCGTCCTCCTACGCCTATTTCACCAAGGAGCGGCCGGAGCCCGCGATCGCGGCGAACTGCCATGGCTACAACAGCTGGAAATTCGGCATGGACAACCGCCCGCCCTATCTCGCCGAACCTTCGCCGGCCGCGCTGGAGCAGGCCTATGTCGCGCGCCGCGTGATCTACCTGCTCGGGACGCTCGACACCAACCCCAATCATCCTGCGCTCGACAAATCCTGCATGGCGGAAGCCGAAGGGCCGTACCGTTACGCGCGCGGGCATTCCTATGCCGCCGCGATGCAGGCCCGCGACGAGGGCACGCCAAACCACAGCGTATGGGATGTGCCCGGCGTCGGCCACGCGGGCGGCAAGATGCTCAACTCGCCCTGCGGCCTGACCGCGGTGTTCGATATCCCCGGCTGCGAGCCGGCGCGCTGAGCCCACACACCGGAATTTGTGCGCGGATTCGGTGGCAAGCGGCACCGAGATCGCCTACGCTCGTGTCGCGAATGGAGCATCACGACCGACAGCTCGATGGAGAACATCATGAGAGCAGGCTTGATCACGCTTCTGACAGCCGGTGCCTTCCTCGGCTTGACCCCGGCCAATGCCGCAGAGGGATGCGGCGACGGTTGCCACAGGACCTCGCGAGGTGCCTGCGTGATCGACGGCTGGGGCACCGGCGCGCGGGTCAGGAACGAGTGCCCCGCCACCTCGCGCGCTCGCCCCCCGTGTGGCGGCGGTGGCTTCATCTGGCGGCGCGACCTCCAGGCCTGTTCGCAGACGACGAAGGATTGGCTCTAGCCGCAGACGGCCAGGCCAGCGTCACGCCGGTACGATCACCTTGCCGATCGGCCACAGCGCGATGCCGGCAAGCTTGAGATGCGCCCAGGCGAAGGGGATGCCGATGATGGTCACGGCGAGCAGGATCGCGGTGATCACATGGCCGATCGCGAGCCACCAGCCGGCCAGGATAAACCAGATCAGATTGCCGATTACCCCGAGCGGTCCGGTGCCGATGTCGGACGTGCCGGTCACCTCATCGCGGCGCACCGCACGCGAGCCGAACGGCAGCAGCGTGTAGACCGCGATGTTGAAGGCGGCGCGCGCCCAGGGCAGCCCGATAATGGTCACAGCCATGATCACGGCCGCGATCAGCCAGCCGAACGCCATCCACGCGCCGCCGATCAGGATCCAGAGGATGTTCAGGAGGATAGACACAGGCTGCATGGCTGACACCTTCGCGCCGCTTGGAACTACGCCTTATATACGCCGCTGCCCCGCGCTGCGGTAGGTGTGGCCTAACCGCGCGCCTGCCGTGACGAGGCCGCGCTGTACGATCTCGGCATCGCGCTCTATCGCGACAAGAAGGTCAGCGATGCCGTCTACAAGGCCGCGCTGGAGAAGGAGCGCTGCCGCTGCAAAATCCGACGTCGTCATGGCCGGGCTTGACCCGGCCATGACGAACTTGCGAAAGAGGGAAACCTGCTACCGCCTAAAACCGCTGGCGCGCGAATAGGTCTGGCGGCCTTCCAGGGCCGGGCGCGCGGCCATGCTGGCGCGCGTTTCGCTGGCGACCGGCGTCCCCGGCTTCAAATCCTCGAGGAAGATCGGCCTGGCGAAGTAATAGCCCTGGGCATAGCGGATCTTGGTCGCCGCCTGCAGATAGGTCAGCTCCTCGTAGGACTCGATGCCCTCGGCGATCACGGTCATGCCCAGCGCATCGCTCAGCGATTCGATCGCGCGCAAAATGCCCTGGCTGCGCGGCCGCTGATGGATATCGGTGATGAAGGAGCGGTCGATCTTGATCTCGTCGGCGGTGATGTCGGCGAGCGCCGACAGCGACGAATAGCCGATGCCGAAATCGTCGATCGAGATGCCGACGCCGATGCCGCGCAGGATCGGCAGGATCTGGTCCTGGAAATGCGACCGCGTCACGAACGCGTCCTCGGTCACCTCGATCATGAAGCGCTTCGGGAAGCCGGTCTCATCGAGCGCGCGCGCGAACCGGCGCATGAATTCGAGGTTGGAGGCCTGCTTGGCAGCGACATTGATGCTGATCGTCGCCGTCGGACCGAACGTGTCGTTGATCAGGTCGATCGACTTGACGATCTCCGCCAGCACCAGGAACGTCAGCTCGTCGATCAGGCCGAGCTCGACCGCGAGGTTGATGAAGGTGCCCGGCGCCTGGATCACGCCCTCGTCGTCGCGCAGCCGCACCAGTGCCTCGATGCCCTTCACCTCCTGGGTACGGATATCGACCTTGGCCTGGAACGCGCAGCAGAAGCGCTTTTCCAGGATCGCCAGCCGCAGCGACTGCTCGATCTTCATCCGCGCCAGCGCCTCGCGCTCCATGCTGTTGTCGAAGAACGCGGTCGAGCCCTTGCCGTTGTTCTTGACGCGGTACATCGCGATGTCGGCGTTCTGGCGCAGCGCCTCGTAGCTCCGGCCATGCATCGGATAGAGGCTGACGCCGATCGAGGTCGAGGCGAAGATCTCGGAGTCCTCGATGAAGAACGGCGCCTTCAGCCGCTCCTGCATGACCTGGATGAATTCGGCGACTTCGTCATTGCCGCTGATCGGGTTGAGCAGCAGCAGGAATTCGTCGCCGGAGATGCGCGACAGGATATCGGTTTCGCGCAGCGCGTGGCCGAGTCGCTTCGACAGTTCGACGAGCAGCGCATCGCCGATCGCGTGGCCGTAATAGTCGTTGATGTGCTTGAAGTTGTCGACGTCGAGAAAGGCGAGCGCGAAATGGCTTTGCGAATCGTCGCGGATCAGGCCGCTGACGCGGTGCTCGATCACCCGGCGGGTCGGCAGGCCGGTCAGCTCGTCGTAATAGGCCGAGCGGAACAGCTGGTCCTCGAACGCCTTCTGCTCGCTGATGTCGGTCGAGGTCGAGATCAGGAGATTGCGACCGGCGATCCGGACCGGCCGGTGCGAGGTCAGGAACACGTATTTGGACGCGCCGCAGGAGAGCACTTCCTCGAGCACCACCGGACGGCCGCTGCGCAGCAGGTCGAGGTTGGCGGCGTGGCGCTCGTCGAGCGGGGACGGCTGGCTCGCGCTGGCCGCCAGCTGCAGCTGGCTCGCGGCTGCTTCATTCACCAGGATGAGCTCGCCCTGCTCGTCCTGGACGGTCACGCCCGCCGGCAGCAGTTGGAGAAGGTCGCGCAGGATCCGTAATTCATTGCTGGAAATATCGTCTTGGCCGGTCACTGCCGCGCCGGTCTGAAAATCGTGTCTGGTGAGACTATGCATGCGCCGACCTTGGCAAAGTCCGTTGTAGTTTTGGTTAAGCGGACCTGCGAAATGCCGTGACAGAATGAGACCGCGACGGCTTTCGCAAGCCGTCGCGGCAATCGTCATTAACAGAGTATCAATGTCGGCTGCGGCCGCTGGTGAAAGCGATTGCGGCACGCGCGGTTGCATCAACACATGCGCGTGTGCCGGAAAGGCGACTTATCAACAGCTCGGAAGCTTGCACTGCATGGTGCAGTGAACGCCGGTCTTCAGGTAACTGATCTCGGTCTTGCCGTCGAACGGCCGCAGCGCCGACTTGAGCAGCTTGGTGCCGAAGCCGGCTTCGCCGATCGCCTCGACCACCGGTCCTTCGGTCTCGTCCCAGATCACGTTGAGACGTCCGTCATCGACCGTCCATGACACTTGTAAAAATCCGCGCGGCGAGGAGAAGGCGCCGTATTTTCCGGCGTTGGTTGCGAGCTCATGGAAGATCAGCGCCAGCGAGACGGCGAGCTTGGCGGGCAGGAACAGCTGCTCGCCATTGAGGTTGAACCGCACGTGGCCGTAGGGCCCGAGTTCCGAGCGCAGCAAATCCTTGATATCGCAGCCATAGCCATCGACCCGCGCGATCAGATCGTCGGTCGCCGAGAGCGCGCGGATGCGATGGTCGATGCGCTGCCAAACATCGGGCCGGTCCTGCAGCGCCTGATGCAGCACGGCGTGAATGGTCGAGGACTTGTTCTTCAACCGGTGCTGCAATTCGTCGACCACGACCTTGCGGTACTGCTCTTCCTCGATCAGCCGCTTGGAAACTTCGCGCTGCTGCGCGACCAGGGAACGGTAGTGCTCCACGCCCCAGATCGCGATGCCGCACACAACCCAGAAGATCATCAGCAGCGCAAAGCGCGCCGGATCGGCGTGCGCGCCGCTGAAATTGAGCACCACGCCGAGCAGGCCGCTCGCCAGCGCGGTTGCGATCCCGATCCGGAAACCGCCAAGGGCGGTGGCAAAGAAGACCGCCGGGAAATAGGGCGTGAAGAACACGTCCGGCCGGATCTGGGCCAGCCCGAAGCGCGCGGCCGTGGCCAAAACGAGACAAAGCACCGCGAAGGCGACCGCAAGCCGCACCGACGGCTGGGCATCGCCCCGCCAACACGCCCTGAAATCATCGATCCATTTCGCCATTGCTCGTTCCAGTTCACGTGAACAGGCGACCCAAAATAAGGCCGCTGCGACCGAAAAACCGCAGTTGTGGCCTTCTGGCCACAGGCGGACCTTGCGGGCGTGGCAGCGTGCAAGTGCTTGTATTGGCAGCAGGAGCCGGGGAATATCCGCAACATCATACGTAAGTTGAGGCACCGACATGGGACGGCTGAACGGCAAGGTCGCGGTGATCACAGGAGCGACCAGCGGCATCGGGCTACGCACGGCGGAGATCTTTGTCGCGGAGGGCGCGAAGGTCGTGATCGCCGGGCGGCGCGCGCCGGAGGGCGAGGCACTGGCGCAACAGCTCGGCGAGGCTTGCGTGTTTCGTCAGATCGACGTCACGGTCGAGGAACAGATGCAGGCGCTGATCGCACTTGCGGTCGAGAAGTTCGGCCGGATCGACTGCCTGTTCAACAATGCCGGCGGCCCGGCGCAGACCGGGGGCATCGAAGGCCTCGACGTCGCGCGGTTCGACGCCGCGATGGCGACGCTGGTGCGCAGCGTCATGCTCGGCATGAAACATGCCGCGCCCTACATGCGCAAACAGGGTTCCGGCAGCATCATCAACAATGGCAGCATCGCCGGACGGCTCGCCGGCTTCTCCTCGTCGATGGTCTACGGTGCCGCGAAGGCCGCGGTCATCCATTTCACCAAATGCGTCGCGATGGAGCTCGGCGAGTCCGGCATCCGCGTCAACTCGATCTCGCCCGGTGCGATCGCCACCGGCATTTTCGGCAAGGCGCTCGGATTGTCGACGGAAGCGGCCGAAAAGACCGCCGCCGTGATGCGCGAGGTCTACAAGGCGGCGCAGCCGATCCCGCGCGCCGGCCTGCCCGACGACATCGCGCATGCCGCGGTGTTTCTGGCGAGCGACGAATCGAGCTTCATCAACGGCCATGACCTCTTGATCGACGGCGCCATCACCGGCGGCCGCAACTGGAGCCAGCAGCAGGCCGGCTACGTCGCGCTGCGCAAGGCGTTCGATCAGGGGGCGGGGTAACCGCATCCGTCATTGCGAGCGAAGCGACTTGTCCGCCGAAGCCTTGGCGAAGGCGGAAGCAATTCATAGCGTGCACCGCCGCATGCGCGGATGATGACACCGCGCTGCTCGACGTCTTGAATCGCAAACCATCCCCACCGTCGTCCTGGCGGAAAGCCAGGACGCATTACCCCGAATAGTCATTGTTGAGCGATGTTGGGGCCACGATTCCTTTCACAACGAAAGGCGGTGGTTATAGGTCCTGGCTTTCGCCAGGACGACAGTTGTGGATGTCGCACGATGTGCGTTCCCGCCGCCCCTCGGGAAGCGGGTCGCAAATCACACCTTCTGCTTGGCCGCTGCCTTCGCAAGATCCGGCGCATTCACGGCGGGGATCGCGACGCGGCCGGGGCCGGTTTGTTGAAGCGCGGCGGCGGCCTTGTCGTTCTGCATGATCTTGGCCATGACAGCCTGGCCGGCACGTTCGAACACGGCGCGGTTGTCGATCAGGAACTGGCGCGACTTGCGCAGGCCGTCGATATAGCCGTTGATCTCGGGCACGACATAGCGCGCGACCATATCCCAGCTGCGGCGGGTATTTTCCGGATTGGCCCAGTCATGCGCGAAGCCGATGATCGAGCCGACACCGCCGGAGACATCGATCAGGTTCTTGATCATCTTGATCAGATCGTCCGGCGTGCCGATGGTGGACGCGGCGCCTTCGACGAAGGCGGTCTTGTCGACGGCCTCATCCGGCGAGGAGAACGCGGTCAGGCCCGGCCGCATCAGGGTGCCGACATTATATTCGTTGTGCCAGCGCATCAGCCCGGCGCCGGCCTCGCGCCGCGCCTGCTCGCGCGTCTCGGCGATGTGCCAGGACAGCAGCACGCGCCAGTTGGCGCGGCTCACGGTGGTGCCGGCCTTCTTGGCGGCGTCCTCGGCGAACTGCCATTGCTGCGGCAGCGCCATCAGGCCCTGGGTCGACATCGAGCCGAGCGAGATGATGCCGATGCCGTATTTGCCGGCGAGCGTCATGCCCGACGGCGAGATCTGCGAGGCCACCACGAACGGCATGTCCTCCTGCAGCGGCAGGATCTGCAGCGCGGCGTCGTGCATCTCGAACCAGTCGGTCTTGGCGGTGACGCGCTCGCCGTTGAACAGGCGGCGGATCACCGCGATCGCCTCGTCCTGGCGGTCGCGCTGGGCCATCGGGTCGATGCCGAGCGTATGGGCGTCGGAGGCGAGCGCACCGGGGCCGGAGCCGAAGATGGCGCGGCCACCGGTCATGTGGTCGAGCTGCACCATGCGCTGCGCGACGTTGAAGGGGTGGTGGTACGGCAGCGAGATCACGCCGGTGCCGAGCTTGATGCGCTTGGTGCGCTCGCCGGCGGCGGCCAGGAACATCTCCGGCGAGGCGATGGTCTCCCAGCCCGAGGAGTGGTGCTCGCCGCACCAGAATTCGTCGTAACCGAGCGTGTCGAGCTGCTCGACGAAGTCGAGGTCGCGGCGGAATTGCAGCATCGGATGCTCGCCGATCGGGTGATGCGGGGCGAGGAAGGCTCCGAACTTGAGGCGCGCCATGGGTCGTTCTCTCCGGACTATTGTTATCGGGGGCTTTCCGCCAACCTACGGGGTGGCCCGGGGCAAGGCAATGCTCGGGGGTTGCGGCGGTCGCATGGTTGTTGCGCAAATCGGCGGCGATTGCCGCCGTCCGGAATGTTTCCCAGCGCGTCAACGCAAATTGGCAGCCAGGCTCCCAGCGTCTGTGATCCCGGGCTTACCTCGCAGGTAATCGAAGCGATGACCGGAATCTGCTGATGTCCGCCGTAACGTCATTTCGGGCAGGACAGGACATGCACCAGATCGTTTCGACGCGAGCGGACACATCCCGCCGCTGGTGGGTGCTGGCGATCGTGGTGTCAGCGCAATTCATGTTCGGCGTCGATGCCTTCATCGTCAACGTCGCAATCCCGACGATCGCGGCGGAGCTGCACGCGACGCCGGCGCAGATCGAGGCCGTGATCGCGATCTACCTGATCGCCTATGCCACGCTGGTGGTCACCGGCGGCCGGCTTGGCGACATCCATGGCACCCGGAACGTGTTCATCGCCGGCGTCGCCGGATTCTCGGCGACCTCGCTGTGGTGCGGTCTCGCGCAGTCCGGGCATGAACTCATCGTCGCGCGGCTCGCGCAGGGCGCCACCGCGGCGCTGATGGTGCCGCAGGTGCTGGCGACGCTGCATCTGCTGTTCACAGACGCCGCCCGCGCGCGGGCGTTCGGCATCTACGGCATCGTGCTGGGGCTCGCGGGCGCCGCCGGCTTCATGCTCGGCGGCGTGCTGGTGACGCTCGACCTCGCGGGGCTCGGCTGGCGCGCGGTGTTCTTCGTCAACGTGCCGTGCGGCGTCGTCATCATCTTGGCGGCATTGAAGATCATGCCGACGGTGCCGCGCCGCGCCGGCACGCGGCTCGATATCCCGGGCGCGATCGTGCTGTTCGCGGGCCTGCTGTGCCTGATCGGTCCGCTGCTGTTCGGCCATGATCTCAACTGGACGGCATGGGTGTGGCTGGTGATGGCAGCGGGCATCGCTGTGATCGCGGCCTTCGTGCGGCTCGAGCGGTCTGTCGCGCGCCGCGGCGGCATGCCGCTGATCGATCTGTCGCTGCTGTCGGATCGCGCCTTCATGCGCGGGCTGGTCGCGGTGTTTTTCTTCTTCTTCGCCAACCTGTCGTTCTACCTCATCATGACCATGTTCATGCAGAAGGGCTTGCAGATTCCGCCGCTTCAGGCCGGGCTGGTGTTCGTGCCGCTGGCGCTGACATTCGTGATCGCCTCGCGTCACAGCGGCCTGCGCGCCAAGCATCGCGGCACGCTGGTGCTGATCGAGGGCTGTGCGCTGCAGATCGTCGGTCTCGCCGTGCTGGTCGCGACAACTGAGGCGGTCGCGGCACCGTCGGCACTGCTGCTCGCACTGGTGCTGATGATCTTCGGCTACGGCCAAGGGCTTGTGATGGCGCCACTGTCGAGCGCGGTGCTCGCGAGCGTGCAGCCCGCCAGCGCCGGTGCCGGCTCCGGCATGTACGGCACGACGACGCAGATCGGCAACGCGGCCGGCGTTGCCGCCATCGGCGCTGTCTTCTTCGCAATCGAGAGCACGATGTCAGCACGTCTGGCGCTGTTTGCGGCATGCGCATTGTTTGTGCTGTCGATCACCATTTCAGCCGCATTTCTGTCATGGATGCGCCGTGTGAGCGCATGAATCCGCATGCATGTGGTGCGTTCCTTTCGAAAAGTTCATGCTCAACAAGGTGCTAAGGCAACCATTTCACCCAGCCCGCAGCGCGATCACGCATTAACGCCGATTCTCACAATTCCGCAGGGGAAGACAGCACACGGTCTTTTCATTTCGCAGTGCAGCAATTATCTGTTCGGGTGACACAGAAGACTAAATCACCTCAGGAGTTGCTGTTGTCCCTGATCAACAACGTCGAATTTCTGCGTCATCTGCCGAAGATGAACGCGTTCAACGGCCTTGGCGCACTCGCGCCGGCCGTGCCGACGCCGCTCGTCGAGACGACCGAATTCGGCGTCAACCCCGGCGATCTGAAAATGTTCTCGTTCGTGCCCGCGCAGCTGGCGCGGTCGCCCGCGCTCGTCGTGGTCTTGCACGGCTGCGGCCAGACCGCCGCGTCCTACGATCTCGGCGCCGGCTGGTCGGCGCTTGCGGCGCATTACGGCTTCGCGCTGCTGATGCCGGAGCAGCAGGCTGCCAACAACGGCAACACCTGCTTCAACTGGTTCAATCCGCAAGACATCGCGCGCGGGCAGGGCGAGGCCGCGTCGATCAGGCAGATGATCGCGCATCTGGTCGGCACGCATGAGATCGACCCGCGCCGCATCTATGTGACGGGACTGTCCGCCGGCGGCGCGATGGCCTCGGTCATGCTCGCGACCTATCCGGATGTGTTGGCGGCCGGCGCCATCATCGCCGGCCTGCCGTTCGGCGTCGCCACCGATCTGCGCGAAGCGCTGCACGCGATGATGCATGGCAGCGCGCTGTCCGCGCCCGAGCTCGGCGGTCTCGTCCGCAACGCCTCGACGCATGGCGGCGCCTGGCCGAAGATTTCGGTGTGGCACGGCAGCGCCGACCGCACCGTGCATCCGGGCAATGCCGATGCGATCGTGCGGCAGTGGCTCGACGTGCATGGCCTGCCCCTTGCCGCGATGTCGAAGGCGGATGTCGATGGTCATCCGCGCGAGGTCTGGTGGAACGCCGACGGCGAAACCCTGGTCGAGTCCTACACCATCGCCGACATGGCGCATGGCACGCCGCTCGGGCTTGCCGACAATGACGAGCGCTATGGCGTGGAGGGCGCGTTCCTGATCGAGGCCGGAATCTCCTCGTCGTATCACATCGCAAGCTTCTTCGGTCTGACCGACAAGGTTCGTCAGCCGCCTATCGCGCCAACCGGAATTCCGCGCGAGCGCGCCGACACGGTCTCGATGACGGTACCGGTGCCCGCGGCCGAGCCGGAGGTGGCATCCGGCCGCAAAAGCGGCCGGCCGCGCAAGCGACGGAGCAAGGGTGTCGATGTCGGCGGCGTCATCACGCGGGCGCTCTCCGCCGCAGGGCTGATGAGTAAGGGCTGATGAAGTAGCTACATCTCACCGGTCAGGAACGGATTCGTCATCCGCTCCTGGCCGATGCTCGATCCCGCACCGTGGCCGCAGATGAAGCCGACATCGTCGCCGAGTGGCAGCAGCTTGTCCTTGATCGACTGGATCAGCGTCGCATGACTGCCGCCGGGCAGGTCGGTCCGCCCGACCGAGCCGGCGAACAGCACGTCGCCGACATGGGCGAAGCGCAGCTCCTTGTTGAAGAACACCACGCTGCCCGGTGAGTGGCCGGGGCAGTGCAGGATGTCGAAGGTGAGGTCGCCGATCGAGACCTGATCACCCTCATCGAGCCACCGGTCCGGCCCGAAATTGCGCACCCCGGTCATGCCGAAGCGTTCGCCGCTCGAGACGACATTGTCGAGCAGATATTTGTCGGCGATATGCGGGCCCTCGATCTTGACCTGCAGCGCGTCGCGCAGTTCGGCGGCGCCGCCGACATGGTCGATATGGCCGTGGGTCAGCCAGATCTTCTCGACCGTCACGCCGGTCTGCTTGATCGCGGCCTGGATTTTCGCCACGTCGCCGCCGGGGTCGATCACCACGGCCTTCTTGGTGGGCTCGTGCCAGATGATGGTGCAGTTCTGCTCGAACAGCGTCACCGGCACGATGATCGCGCCGGCCTTCGGTTTGGTGTCGGTTGTCTCGTTCATGACGGCACCATAGGCTTCCGGCAAACGCCGTCAACACGCGCCGGGAAATGCGGCTGCCCCGGCGTGTGATCCCAAAACGGACCGTGATAAGGTCTCCTCCAGCAGACCAAGTTCGCGAGCAGGCCGGTACGCGGCTGCTCTCGATCATGATTCAAGTCCTCGCAGTCCGGAACTTCATGACCCAGACTCCCAAATCACCGATCGGCGGACCCCGGACCACCGCGCGCGCCTTCTTCGTCGCGGATCGCATCAACACGTCGGGCCTCGAGCGCGGCGACGTGCTGGCCACGACGCCGCTGGCATTTCGCGTCAATGAAAACGGCGTGGCGATCCTGTTCCGCTACGGCGTCGTCGTCCTGATCGGCCTCAATGCGCTGGAGGAGGATGAATTCCTGCGCAGCCTGCAGTCGCGCATGACCGGCCTGTTCACGCGGCGCGAGGAGGAGATCGCAATCATCGAGCTCGCCGCCGAGAAGGAGGATCAGATTCCGCCGGGCGGCCCGATCTATCTGCAAGGCCTCTCGCCGGAGCGGCTGATCCTGGTCGGCGAGGCGTTGGCGAAAAGCGTGGTGCTGGCGCGGCACGAGCGCGAGGTCCGGGCCGTCTTCGACACGACCGAGCCGCTTGCACGTGAGCTCGCCAAGGGTGGCCGCGTCCATGGCGGCCGCGTTGCGATCCTCAAGCACATCGGCAACGCGCTGCTGGTGCGGCATCGCGTGGCAGGACCGGTCGAAGTGTCGGAGAAGCCCGATATCCTATGGGACAAGCCGCACCTCGAGCGACTCTACGCCCGGCTCGAGGACGAGTATGAATTGAAGGAGCGTGCGGAATCGCTGAACCGCAAGCTCGCGGTGGTTGCCGAGACCGCGCAGGTGCTGACCGATATCATCGACACCAGCCGCTCGCTGCGGCTGGAGCTGATCATCGTCTTTCTGATCCTGTTCGAGGTGCTGATCACCATCTATCAGCTGGCGATGGCCCGGCACTAATGGGCCTTGCGATGAGCGTAGCCCGGATGCAGCGCAGCGAAATCCGGGAGTCCTGGCCAGTCGGTCAAGTTCGTCCCGGATTGCGCTTCGCTTCATCCGGCTACGGCGCCATTTTTCCGTCCCGAATTGTGCGTCATCCCTGAACCGATCGGCCGCCCCCGGGCGCGGGGCCGCCTGGGGCCGGGCTGCGAGCTTGGGGGGGACCGGATGGATCAGGACAACAGGGACTGGTGGCGGCGCGGCATTTTCTATCAGGTCTATCCGCGCTCGTTTCAGGATAGCGACGGTGACGGCATCGGCGATCTCAAGGGGATCATCACGCGACTGCCCTACCTGACGCGGCTTGGCGTCGACGCGGTGTGGTTGTCGCCGATCTTCCCGTCGCCGATGGCCGATTTCGGCTACGATATCTCCGATTACACCGGCATCGATCCGTCGTTCGGGACGATGGAGGATTTCGACGCGTTGATCGCGGCCGCGCACGATTCCGGCCTCAAGCTGATCCTCGATCTGGTGCCGAACCACACATCCGACCAGCATCCCTGGTTCATCGAGGCGAAGAGCTCTCACGACAACCCCAAACGCGACTGGTACATCTGGCGCGATCCGGCGCCGGACGGCGGCCCGCCCAACAACTGGCTGTCCGAGTTCGGCGGCAGCGCCTGGGCGTATGACGAGGCCTCGGGCCAATACTATTATCACGCCTTCCTCGCGCAGCAGCCCGATCTCAACTGGCGCAATCGCGAGGTCAGGGACGCGATCTACGACGTGATGCGCTTCTGGCTGCGCAAGGGCGTCGACGGTTTTCGCGTCGACGTGATCTGGCACCTCATCAAGGATGCCGAATTCCGCGATAACCCGACGAACCCGCATTATCGGGCGGACCGGCCACCGCACGAGAAGCTGCTGACGCAATATTCGACCGATCAGCTCGAGGTGCACACCGTCATCACCGAGATGCGCGGCGTCACCGAGGAATTCGACAACCGCGTGCTGATCGGCGAGATCTATCTGCCGCTGCACCGGCTGGTTGCCTATTACGGCAACGATCTGCGCGGCGCGCAGATGCCGTTCAACTTTGCGCTGCTGTCGACCTTGTGGAGCGCGCGAGCGGTCGAGATGATCATCGCCGATTACGAAAAGGCGCTGCCGCCGGGTGCGTGGCCAAACTGGGTGCTCGGCAATCACGACCGGCCGCGGGTGGCGAGCCGGGTGGGGCCGGCGCAGGCGCCGGTTGCCGCGATGCTGCTGCTGACGCTGCGCGGCACGCCGACGCTCTATTACGGCGATGAGATCGGCATGCGCCAGGTTGCGATTGCGCCGGATCAGGTGCGCGATCCCTTCGAGAAGAACGTGCCGGATATCGGCGTCGGCCGTGACGGCTGCCGCACGCCGATGCAATGGAGCGCCGAGCGCCATGCCGGCTTCTCGACGGCCCCGCCGTGGCTGCCGCTGGCGCAGGACTTTGCCAGCGACAATGTCGCAAGTCTCGAGGCGGAGCGGGCGTCGATCCTCAACCTCTACAAGGCGCTGATCGAGCTGCGGCGAAGGCTGCCGCAGCTCGTCCATGGCAGCTATGAGCCGGTGGCGGCGCACGGTGATGTGCTGCTCTACCGGCGGCGCAGCACCGACGGCGTCGTCGTGATCGCGCTGAATTTCGGCGCGGCCGCCGCGTCGGTCTCCTCGAGCGCGATCGGCTTCAGCAATGAAGTCCTGCTGTCGACCTTGATGGACCGGCAGGGCGAGAAGGTCGAAGGCGTGCTCGATCTGCGCGCCAATGAGGGCGTGATCCTCGGTCCGCATCAGGACGATTGACGCCGTGTGCGGGGCTCATTGGTATCGATGTCGCTGCGCTTGAGCAGGTAGTCGAGCCCACCGACCCGATACCAGCGATAGCCGTAGGCCTCGATCAGAAGCTTGTGGCGACTGGCATCGTCGGCGCGGCTGTGGTCCTCGGTCAGGAGATTGACGAGGAGATTGCCGGCGTCGTCGGGCAGCCCGACGTTGAAAGATATCTCGAGCGGCTTTTCCGCGAAATTGTGCACGAACAGCACAGAGTTGTTACGCCAGTCGTACCGGACGATCAGGATGGCGCGATTTCGGGTTGCGATAACCTTGAAATCTCCCCAGCCGACCTCGGGGACTTCCTTGCGCATCCGGACGATGCGCTCGGTCCAGTTCAGCATCGAATTGGGGTCGCGCCGTTGCTTGGCCGCGTTGACGTGCTCGTAGCCATACGGTCCATTGTCGATGATGGGCACACATGGGCAGTCGCTCTCGGTGAAGCCGGCGTGGGGCTCAGTGGACCATTGCATCGGCGTGCGCGCGCAACCGCGTTCGGGCAGGTCGAGATTGTCGCCCATGCCGAGCTCATCGCCGTAGCGGATCACGGGCGTGCCGGGAAGCGTGCACATCACGCTGTAGGCGAGCTCGATGCGCCGGCGGTCGCCGCCTAGCATGGGCGCAAGCCGTCGCCGGATGCCCCGGTCGTAGAGCTGCATGCTCTTGTCGGCACCGAATGCCTTGAACACCGTCTCGCGCTGCGGCTTGGAGAGGCGGCCGAGGTCGAGTTCATCATGGTTGCGCAGGAACAAGCCCCATTGTGCGGTCGCGGGCCGTGGCTTGGTTGCCGTCAGGGCCTTCGCTAGCGGCTTCGTGTCGGCGGACGCCAGCGCGTAGAACAGATGCTGATTGACGTGGAAGTTGAACATCATGTGCATGCGGTCGCCGTCACGCCCGAAATATTCCATGTCCGTCTCGGGTAATACGTTGGCTTCGGCGAGAATGATCGCGTTGCCCTGGCGCCATTGCAGGAATTCCCGAAACGATCGCAGCATGTCGTACTGCTCGACCGGCTTGCGACTGGAGGCGCCCTTGGTCGCGATCACGAACGGCACGGCGTCCATGCGGAAGCCCGAGACGCCGAGCTGAATCCAGAACCCCATGATCTTGAGGTCTCGGCCTGCACATGCGGGTTCGACGTGTTGAGGTCCGGCTGGAAATCGTAGAAGCGGTGAAAGTACCAGGCACCGGCTTGCTTGTCGCGCGTCCAGGTCGATTTCTGGACGCCGGGAAATACCATGCCGGTGTTGGCATTGGCGGGCTTCTTGTCCGACCAGACGTACCAGTCGCGGTACGGCGAGTCCTTCGAGCTGCGCGCTGATCGAAACCAGTCGTGCTGATCGGAGGTGTGATTGACGACGAGATCGATGATGACGCGGATGCCGCGCTGCTGGCAGCCATGGGTAAATTCAACGAAATCGCCCAGCGTGCCGTACGCGGATCGACGCCGTAATAGTTCGAGATGTCGTAGCGTCGTCCCTGTTGGGCGAAGGCTGAAACGGCATCAGCCAGATCGCGGTGATGCCGAGCCCGTGCAGATAGTCCAGTCGCCGCAGCAAGCCGCTGAAATCGCCGACGCCGTCGCCATTGGCATCCATGTAGGTGCCGACGGAGAGGCAGTAGATCACGCCATTCTTGTACCAGAGGTCGTCAATCACCGGGCAGTCCTCATCGATCCGCCGGGGGTCGGCGGCTGAGGAATAAGCGGCGTGGCGGCAGCTGGTTCCTGATCGGAGCGTCGTGCCGCAAGGGGCGGCACGACCTCCATGCCGAGTGGCTACCGCTTGATCTGCGCCTTCAGCGTATCCCGACCACCGGATCGAAGGATGATGCCTTTGGCGCGCTCTTTCGGTGCTCGGCAACGTATTTCTTGCGCTCGGCGATCAGCGCGGCGAGCTTTTCCAAAAGCGCGTCGCTGCCTTTATCATCGATTTCGTTTTCCGGCATCGTCAACTTTCGCATCTGCTCGCATGACTGTCGTCAGAAGCTGCGCATCTAAGAATTGATGTTGACGAGATCGTACGTAAATTTCACTTCAGAGAACGTTGCGCCGAGCAGCGTCCGAAGATGCCGCTTCGTCAGAAGCGCCAGAAGATCATTCAAGAGGAAGCAGAACTCGGCAAGAATGAGGAGCGGAAAAATGTACAGGATATACCCTGAGTTCATCTTCTACATCACCGCACTGACGTGAAAGCCATAGCGCGGGAATGTCTGATCACCCAGGCAACGACTTTCTTCAGCCCGAGAAACGCCTTCAAGTAATAAGCCGATAATTGAATTGAGTTGTTCGCTACACTACCCGTTACCCAAGTACTGAATTCAGAAGACGGCGGCTCCATCAACAACGAGGAGCCCATCATGGCACGAGCAACTTTCTCTCTGGTTTCCGTGCTGAAGGCGCCGTGTCGAAGTCCGCGACAGCACTTATGCCAGCCGACGCGGCAACGACTGGGTCAAGAAGATTTGCACGCAGCGCGAGACTCTGATCATCGCCGGACTTCGCTGCTAACTTCCCGATGTTCCGACTTTGGAACGTTTGCCACATTTTCCCGTTGGTTGAGATCATACTATTCACGGAGGACAACGAGATGAAGACATCTTTTGCTATCGGATCCTTGCTGGCGGCGACCCTAGCCACGGGTGCCTTTGCCGCGACAACCGTGCTCACGGCGGCGCCGACGGAAAGCTGGACGGTCACGAACTACTACAAGCAAGCCGTTTACGATCCGAAGGAAAGCAAGATCGGCGACATCGACGACGTTCTCGTAGACAAGACCGGCAAGATCACCGGTCTTGTGATCGGCGTCGGCGGGTTTCTCGGCGCTGGCGAGAAGGATGTCATCGTGCCCTTTACCGCCGTCAAGACCGCCAAGAAGAACGACAAGTGGTGGTTGACCCTGGACGAAACCAAGGACGATCTGAAGGGCGCTCCGGGCTTCAAATACGACCGCGCAAGCACCACTTGGGTGCCCGAGAAGAAGTAGCGCGTCGGCGCGAGCGTTCGATTGGGCGCTCGCGCTTGGTCGAGGTGAAGATCACGGCCAGTCGACTTCCGCAAACTTCGACTTGCGCCGCACCAGTTCGCGCCGTAGCTCCGCTCGCTCTATCGGCGCAACCTGGTGCTGAATGCCCTCGTAGAGTTAGAGCGCACCTTGAAAGGTGCTCCAAGCTCTGAATCGGAGTAGGCGTTGCGGAATTCGAGGAAGCTCGGATAGGCCTGCTCGAACTTAAGATACGATTGCAGAGCCAAAGCGGACATGCAGCGCCAGGACCGGCTCAGAAAGCGAATGCCCGCGGCTTGAAAAGCGTGGCCGGCGAAATTGCCAAGTTCGAGGCCGCCATCTCTGCCAAGATCAAGAGCACACCACACGTTGCCGAACGTGCTGAAATCATCGAGAGCGTGCCTGGCTTCGCCGAAATGACCTCCGCAAACCTCATCGCAGGAATGCCGGAGCTCGGGCAGGTGAGCAACGAGATCGCCGCGGCGCTATTAGGTGCTGCTCCCTATGGCGACGGGAAGCGTCATGGCAAACGCCACATCAAGAGCGGCCGCCGCTGGGTCCCGGCGCTCCGACGCACAGGCCCTTCTTCGCGCCCTCGTCCTTGCGGTGACGCGCTGCCCCAAGGAGCGAACCCCCTGGGCCTTCGTCCGCCAAGCCTGGGAAGCGCCGCGAGGAAGACTTCGGGAAAGCTCTAATCCCTCGATCCTTTGCTCCCCAGAGGCTCGTCTTCGCCTACAGCAGCGGAATTCCTGGGTGCCGAGCAACTTCAGCGCGGTCTCGATCTTGGCGAGGAGCGCCGGGATTTCGGCGCGCTCGTTCGAGCCGGGATCGGTTTCGAGCCGCGCGAGCAATTGAGTCCTCTGACCAAGGAGCTTCGCAACAGCGGACATCTCATCACCGAAGAAACAGGATTGACGTCGAAAGGGCCGCGCAGAGAGCGGCCTTTTCTTCCAGTTCACCAGCTCCGGGTGCCAAGCTGAAACCGATGCTACCGCTGTAAAAGCCGTAACCGCGATCGTAGTAGCCCGGCCCGCTGTAGTAGCCGTAGCTCCGGCGGACCATATAGCCGTCGTCTCCGCCGTAGTAGCGTTGGACATAGCGGCGATCACGGGTCCGGTAGCAGCGGCCATACACATCGCAGACGAGGCGCACGTGCTCGATGCACGCGACCTCCATCGACGCGGTGGCCGCAGGTGCAATACTCGCGGGCGACGCCACAGGGGCGCCGCGAGAGCTCCTAGCGCGATGGTCTTTTGGGTGGTCTCCTTGGCGGGTCAGTCGATCTCTTCGATGATGCGACGCGCATGGGGTTCGACGATGTAGGTGCGGCTATCCCGGTTGATGTACCGGTACTCGCGCAGGGTCGGAGCATCCCGATAGACCTCTTCGGGGAACGCTTCGATCTCCACACCCTCCGGCACGCGCTCTCCGGTGCGGATCTCGGTACGAACCGTGCTGCCCGTGGTGCGACGCTCGCGCTCGAGCGGGCGCGCCTTGGCGTGCTTGCGGATCACCTCGCGATCCTTGTCGGTGAACGTCGTCTTGCGCTGCTCGGCGGGCGCCGGCGCGGCCGCTGTGGAGCGGCCCGAGTACGGCAGGACCGCGACGATCTTGTAGCTGGAGGGCTCCACGATCACGATCTCGTCCTTCACCAGCACGAAGTTGTAGCCCCGGTACTGCGGCACGATCTCGACGACCTCCGCAGGCAGCGGCTGCAGGCGCACATCGCGCGGCACGGCCGCACCGACCGACAACGAGAAATTCACGTTGTTGAGCGGCTTCACGTTCAGGTGCGAAATCGAAGTGCTGATCCGGGTGCGCTGCTGATCGTTGATGTTTACAGACGCATTTACGTTCGTGTTCGACGAGCGATCGGCCGTGTTATGCTGGCTGTTCGGCTGCTGGGCCGTGGTGGTCGAATTGCTACCCGTCGGGGACCGCGCCTGATTGGTGCCTGAAGCCGGCGGGTTCGCGCTCTGCGTCTGTTTGTTTGCAGGCGGATTGGTCTGCGCCTCGTTCGAAGGTGGATTGGTCTGGTTTGAGGGCTGGGTGGTCCGCGCCTGGTTGGCGGAGCTGTTCGACGTAGGCGCCTGCGTGGTCGTACCCGAGTTGGACGTCTGGCCTGCAGCGCTCTGGCCGGCCGATGACGGAGGCTGTGTCTGGGTCGAATTCGTCGAAGGATTGGCCTGCGCGGATCCCGAAGAGGAGTTGGACGACGGTGTCGACGCCGAAGAGGACGGCGGCGGCGCCGATGTGGAATCCTGCTGACGCTGCGTAGCCGACGGATTGGAGTTCGACGTGCCCGGAGAAGATTGCGCGAGAGCCGAAGTCGCGAGCGCGACTGCGGCGGTCGTAGCCAAGAATAAACGCTTCATCTGAAATCCTCCTAATAGTCGCCGAACAACACCGGACCAAGCGTCGGGTTCCTGCCCGGGAAGTTTCGGCAAATCGGTTGAAACGGCGCAGCCGAAAATCCTTCCGGGCGGCAGAGGAATCATCCCCGCATTGCGGCGACGCGCGGCCTCCCAGCTATCCGGAACAAAAGGAACTTCGCGCCAGCTCGCTCGTTGGCAGTGACTACTTAGAAGCCATTGGAGGAGACATCATGAAGAAGCTTATCTTTTGCGGCGCGCTCGCCGCGTTCACTCTCGGCACGCAGGCTGCCAGCGCGGCCGAGTTCTATATCGTGCGCGATGCCACCACCAAGAAGTGCACCGTTGTCGATACCAAGCCGACGACGACCACCACGACGGTCGTGGGCGATGGCGTTTACAAGACCAAGACGGAAGCCGAATCCGCCGTCAAGACCACGAAGGTCTGCACCGAACAGTAAGGATTTCGCCTGGGCCGATTTCGGCTGACCAAGAAAAAAGAGCAGGACCACCGATGCCGGTATTTCTGCTGTGGGGCGCTCCCGCGGTGATCGTCATCAGCGGCGCCAGCTATTGGTTCACATGCATTTAGCATATAGAAGTCGCTTCGGAACGGCTCGTCCGATTGCTCGGGTGGGCCGTTTCCTCTTTACCGAACGAGCTGAGAGCCCGACCCTCGCGCACGCAGGAAAACTTCCTTCGCGATTCGAGTCGAGCGGCAGTGACATCAAGCGATATGCAAATTCGTCGACATCTCCCCG